>DATFXR010000488.1:0-4291 GCA_035315685.1 Vicinamibacterales bacterium
AAGGAAATCTGGGCCTACGGGTTCCGCAATCCGCACCGGCTCCACTTCGCGATCGATCGCGAGCATCCCGATCACGATCGGCTGATCGCGAATTCAATCGGCCTCCATACCTGGGAGACGGTCAACATCGTCCACAAGGGCGCGAATTACGGGTATTCGCAGCGCGAAGGGAACGAGGCGCTGCAGCGGGACAACAAGACGGCCGCGCTGCCCGCCGACGATCACCTGCCGGTGCAGATCACCGAGACGATCACGCACGGCATGGCCACGCCGCACTATCCGGTGATCCAGTACGGACACGTCAAGGGCGGCGGCGACGCAATCGGCAGCGGGTTCCTGTACACCGGAACGCTGATCCCCGCACTCCGCGGCAAGTACGTGTTCACCGATATCTCGACTGGCCACGTGTGGTACGCGGATTACCACGAGATGCTCGCCGCGGACGACGAGAAGCCGGACACGCTGGCGGCGATGCACGAGATCAAATTGTCGTGGAGCAATCCGAACGCGGCATCGGAGGCAGGACCGTCTCTCTACGACGCGATGTTCCCGATTGCTGAGGCCGCGTACCATGTCCGCGGCGGCAAGCGTCCGCACCTGCCCGGTCGGGCGCTCGTCTCCGGCGATGGGCGCGCCGATGCCCACGTCGCCGTCGACGCCGCCGGAGAGTTGTACGTCTTCACCAAGACGGACGGCACGCTCCGCGTCGTGGCAGCTGCAATTAAGAATTAAGAAGTAAGAATTAAGAATTCGTGATTGGATGTCGCGCGCACAGCGTGACGACGAATTCTTAATTCTTAATTCCTAATTCCTAATTGCAGTGCTCAGGATTGCTCGGCCTGCTGCAATAGCTTCTTCATCCCGGCCATGCTCTGGCGCGTCGACTCCTCCGGCGTACCGCCGCCGCGCCAGTGGGTTTCCAGCGACAGCGCGCCGGAGTAGCCGTCGCGCTTCAGTGCGCGGAACTGGCCGATGTAGTCGATAGTACCGCGGCCCATCGCCGCCCACTCGGTCTTGCCACCGCCTGCGTCGACGACATCCTTGCAGTGCAGGTGCGCGATGCGTGCTTTCGGCAGCTTCGCGTAGCCGTCCGGAAAGGCCTTCTCGCCGCGGGCGGCGGCGTTGCCCGGATCCCAGTTGAGCATGAGCGCCTTCTCGCGGACGGCGTCGAGCAGCCGTGCCGCCTCGGTGCCGGTCGCCGTGTTGCACGCGAGCTCGTTCTCGAGCGTGAGTGTCAGGCCCTGGCCGCCGGCCTTCGCCGCCGCCTGACGGACGCGATCGTCGATCGACGCGCGGTGCGGCTTTTGATCGTCCAGCCGCCAGAAGTCGAAGATGCGGATGGGCGGCCGACCGAACGCCTTCGAGAGCTCGAACGCACGCTCGAGCAGCTCGTCCTGCTGCGCGTAGGTGAAATCGGCGCCGAACTCCGGCCGCTTCGGACTGAACGGCGACTTCGGCGCGCCAGGCCAATCGGTCTTGAATACCGGCGACGCGACCTCCGAGACGCGCAGGTCGAATTTCTGCAGGATTGCCTTCGCGTCCGCGATGTCGTGCGCGTCCCAGTTGATGATGTTCTTGTCGTGCATCGCGCGCAACTCGACCCAGCCGAGCCCGAATTCACGCGCGGCAATCTCGCAGGCGTGCCCGAAGTCCTGTGAGATCTCATCGGTGATGACCGACAGCCTGAAGCCGGCAGCGCTCAGGACACCGCCGAACCGCAGCGCCGACACCCCGGCGCCAACGCCGATCAGGAACGCTCGTCGTGATGGCATGTGCTCCTCCTGCGCGATCGTCATGCTAACGCAAGACGGTTCGCGGCCGCTCGGCACGCGCTCCGGGCAGAAATCTGCCTCCGCGCCGACTAAAGTCGCGAGCCACGGACGGGGACGCGCCGGTCTGCCAGCCCACACAGGATTTCCCTCGAAAAACCCGGTGGCACGACATTCGTAGGAGCCGCCGTCGCACGGGAGAGATTGCCCCTCAAAAGAGGAATTGCGATGGCCTCAACGGTACGTGACCGCCGCGGAGCGGCGCCAGTTTCCGCCGACACGACCAGCATCGCCGAGCCGGCGCCACCGAAGGCAGGGTGGCTCAGCGGTATGACCGCCATGTTTCGACCCGATTCGACGCCCCCCGCTCCTGCCGAGTCGAACGCCAACGAACTGCTGGCGTTTCCCTCGGAGGCAACGTTGCGCCAGGAGCACGCCTCGTCTGCCGACGCGCCGAAGTCGAAATCGATCCCGGTTCAGGCGAAGTCAGCGACACGAAAGATCATTGTGGCGGCCGTGATCATCGGCGGCGTGGCCGCAGGATTTGCGCTCGTGACGCTTCGGCGGATTCCGCTGCCGTCGTTCGCGGCGACCGCTCCGCGCACGGGCAATCTCACGATCGCCACACAGCCGCTAGCGGCGGATGTCCTGGTCGACGGGGAACGCCGCGGCACGACGCCGCTGACGCTGGCGCTGGCCGCCGGCGCTCACACGATCACGATCCAGAGCGACGGCGACACGCGCGTCCTGCCACTCACGATCGCCGCCGGCGCCGACGTGACGCAGCACTTCGAGTTGAAGACGCGCGAAGCGGTGGCGCAGTTCGGGCGCGTGTCGATCGTCACCGAGCCGCCCGGCGCGAAGGTCGCGATCGATGGACGCTCGCATGGTGTGTCGCCGCTCGTCGTCGCCGACCTGACCGCCGAAGAGCACACGGTCACGGTGAGGAACGACAGCGGGACCAGCGAACGCAAGGTCCTGGTGACGCCGGGCAACACCGCGTCCGTCATCTTCGCGCTTGCAGGAAAAACATCGGGGCCGGTGGGCGGATGGCTGTCGGTGTCGTCGCCGTTCGACGTCGAAGTGGCCGAGAACAACGACGTCATCGGCGCGAGCCGTTCGAGCCGCATCATGCTCGCGGCCGGCCGCCACGACGTGCTGCTCACGAACCGCAGCCTCGGCTATCAGGAGACGCGGAAGGTCGACGTCATCGCCGGCAAGACGACGACTCTTCGCGTCGAACCGCCACGCGTCCTGATCAGCGTGAACGCGCGGCCATGGGCGGAGGTCGTGATGGACGGCACGAACGTCGGCCAGACGCCGCTGGCGAACCTGCTGGTGACGGTCGGCTCGCATGAGCTCGTCTTCCGGAATCCTCAGCTCGGCGAACGAACCCAGACGGTGCTCGTCACCGCGACCGGGGCCAACCGCATCGCGGCGGATCTCACGAAATGACCGGTGCCGGTCGAGGAGGTCAGATGAAATCGCTGCTGATGGTCTCGCTCGCGCTGGTCGTCGCTCCCGCCTCGCTCCGCGCGCAGGACACGCTGAGCACCGCCAAGGATCTCTATGCGTCCGCCGCGTACGAAGATGCGCTCGCGACACTCGGGCGGCTCGACGGCGCGACTTCAGCGGACGTCTCACGGCAGATCGACGAATACCGCGCCTTCTGCCTCTTCGCCCTCGGGCGGACGGACGAGGCCGAATCGGTCGCCGAAGCGCTGGTCCGCCGGCAGCCGCTCGCGACGCTCGATACCGCTGACACGTCGCCGCGGCTCGAGCGGATGTTCAGCGATGTTCGCAAGCGGCTGCTGCCGTCCCTCATCCGCGAGCAGTTCCGCACCGCCCGGTCGGAGATCGATCGGAAGAACTTCAGCACCGCTGAACCGCCACTGACCGAGGCGCGCCTCATGATCGCCGAAGCCCAGCGCCTCGGCGTGAAAGACGACGGACTTGGCGATTTGAGCGTGCTCGTGGAGGGTTTTCTCCAGCTGATTCGATCGTCTGCCGAACTGCGCCCCGCGCCGAAGGTCGAGGCCCTGGCGACCGCTGCGGTGACGGCGACCGCGGCGCTACCGCCGGTCGCCGCGCCGCCGCCCGCAGTGCCCGCAGCGCCCGCGCGCTCCGCGTCAGCGGCCGCGTCCGCCGCGGCGGTCTACACCATCGCTGACGAAGGCGTGTCGCCGCCGATCACGATCGATCAGCGCGTGCCGGCGATGGATCCGCAGCTGCAGACCATCGCGCGGTCGACGAAGAAGAGCGGCATGTTCGACATCGTCATCGACGAATCCGGGCGCGTCGTCGAAACCACGGTCCGACGGTCGCTCAACGCCAGCTTCGATTCACTGGTCGTCCGCACCGCGACCCGCTGGCGGTATCAGCCGGCGCGGAAGGACGGCGTGCCGGTGAAGTTCGTCAAGACGATTGTTCTGGTTCCCTGACGGGGCGAGCATCTCATGTACGCGCGCTACTACGGTTTCCGTGAAGGTCCGTTCGAGCTGACGGCGAACCCGAAGTACCTG
>DATFXR010000489.1:0-26203 GCA_035315685.1 Vicinamibacterales bacterium
CGCGACGTCCGGATCGAGCCGCCGGCGGTGAAGACCTCAGCGGTCTTCCGATTGAACGTGATCCGACGCACCGGCGATCGTTCGAACAGCAGCGCGCCGCGCTCCGCGGCCGCCGCGGCGAGACCGATGCACGCGCGATACGGGTCGATCGATGCCGCTTCCTTCGTGCGAAGACCTGCGGACGCATCGAGGGACGCATCGCCGCGGACCGCACGCGCGTTCAGGAGCAGCGCATCGAGGCCGGCGTCACGGCGTGCTTTCTGATCCTTGTTCAAGCGCGCGACCTGCTCCGGCGTCGCCGCGATCGTCACGGTCGTTCGCGGTTCGAGCGCGCACCTGATCTCGAGGCGCCGCAACAGCGCGGCGAAGTCGAGCGCCGATCGGCGCCACGTCTGAAACGTCCGGCGCGCGTTGCGCAGTCCGATCAGCTTCTCCAGTTCCGCGAACGACAGGCCCGGATCGTCGGTGATCAGCCCGGCGGACAGCGACGTCGCGCCCCGGCCGATCTGTTCCGCCTCGAGGACCATCGTCTTCACACCCGCGGCCGACAGCGCGTACGCCGTCGCACATCCCGTCAGCCCCGCGCCGATCACGACGACGTCGTGGGGGTCATTTCCTTTATGCCTGGGATAGGACGGAACGCGTGAGCGAGGAAACTGATCGATCCAGGGCGAGCGCCCGTACTTCGTCATCGGCACGCGAGTCCGGTCCCTCTGTTCGTGTTCATGGAAGCTCGAAGCTGGTGAGTACCTGCAGCAGTTTCGTGACCTCGATCATGTCGTGAAACGTGCCCTTCACGTTGTGCGCGTCCGATCGGGTGAGGCCCGGGACGAAGGCGGCCCGTTCGGCGTCGATCGTCAGCTTGAAGCCGACCTCCAGCGCTACCGGCGTGGTGACGCGATAGGGCTGCATCGATCCCAGTCTGGTCATCGCCCGCTTCGCGCCTTCGCGAATCATCGCCTGGCCGCGGGCCGGGGTCACCGTATTGGCCGAATGGTAGCCGTACGGCTCCTTCACGACGGCGCCTTCCGCCGAGGGCGCGACATGCTGGAGTTGAGTGACCGCCAGTCGATCGCCGGAGACGAGCGCGACCGGCACGCCGAACTGGCCGGCGAGCGCGGCGTTGTAGATCCCTTCAGACACTTCCGAGCCGTTCAGCCTGACGCCGAGCAGCCGCGCGCTCGAAATCGTGTGGCCGCGGACGGCATCCGCCGTCCACTCGCTCGCGTGATAGCCGATGAACACGGCGGCGCTGAACGTGTCGTCGATGCCCTGCATCATCTCGAGCGGCCGCGGAAAGCCGCGGACGATGCGAACGTCGTCCGGTACCTTGTCGATGAGAAGGCTCTGGCCGTTGCCGTGCGAGTCGCAGACGACGATCTCGGCGGGACCGGCGTCGCGGATGCCGGCGATGGCAGCGTTCACCTCGCCGGTCATCCACTCGCGTGCGCGCTGGTATTCGAAGCCGTCAGGTCCGAGCTGTGCCGGCTGGACTACGCCGGTGATGCCCTCCATGTCGACCGAGATGAAGACCTTGCGGGGCCGTCCCTGCGCGTGTGCCATCGACGCAGACAGCAGAAGGACGATGGCCGCGCGCGCAAACATGAACGCGCATTTTACTCGGATCTTACCTGGCTCCTGAATGGGCGCCCATGCATGACTCCGGAAACCCTGGGCGGCAGGTGCAGCGCGGCCCTACCCGAAGGTTCCTGGCGAGGCGGCGGTTGGTCAGCTTCGGCGCTCGCGGGACAGAAGGGCTCTCTTTCGCGCCGCGCCCCAGCGGTAACCGCCCTCGCCACCGGCCGCGGGCACGACGCGGTGGCATGGCACGGCGAGGGCGACCGGGTTGGTAGCACACGCCCGAGCGACGGCCCGGACCGCACGCGGACGGCCGATCGCCGCCGCCACCTCGCCGTAGGTCCGCGTCTCGCCGTACGGAATCTGCGCGAGCGCCTGCCACACCTGCCATTGGAACGCCGTCGCCTGCACGTCGAGTGGCAGCTCGAGCGTCGGCCGGCGTCCTGCGAGATGCGCGACGATCGCGTCGGTCCACTCGCTGAGCGCGCCGGCGTCGCGGACGATCGTCGCCGCGGGATACTCGCGCCGCAGGATGACGGACAGCTCTGCGTCGGTCGATCCCATCGCGACGGCGCAGATGCCGCGGTCCGTCGCCGCGACGAGGAGGCGGCCGAGCGCCGGCGCCTTCGCGTCCACGATCGCGTAGCGGATCGTCGTGCCTGTACCGCCGCGCCGATAGACCGACGGCGCCATCCCGAGCTTGGGGACGGCGCGCTCGTAGAAACGACTGCTCGAAGCGTACCCCGCGTCGAAAATCGCGCCGGTCACGTCGCTGCCCCCTCGCAGGTGCCGCTTCACTTTGCCGAGCCGGCACGCTTCTGCGTACTCGCGTGGTGTGACCCCGACGAGCCGCTTGAAATTCCGCTGCAGGTGATAGGGACTGCCGCCAAGGCGCTGCGCCAGCGTGGCCAGCGCTGGATGTCCGTCGACATTCGAGAGGTACACGCACGCGCGGCGAATCTTCTCGACCCACGGATCGGCCGCGGCTGCGACAGAGTCCGGCTTGCACCGCTTGCATGCGCGGAATCCGGCGCCACGCGCCAGGTCCGGCGTTTCGAAGAACGCGACACGCTCGCGGCGCGGCCGGCGACTCGGACATGAGGGCCGGCAATAGACACCGGTCGATCGGACGGCATAGACGAACGTTCCGTCCGCCGCGCGGTCGTGAGCGGTGACCGCGGCCCACCGTGCCTCGTCGACGCTCGCGTGCCGATGTCCGCTCATTCCCCCGTGGTATCCGGCTTCAGTCGGATCGTGATCAGCCGTTTCCCGGTAGTGTCCGGCTTTAGCCGGACCGTCGTAGTGTCCGGCTTCAGCCGGACCGTCGTAGTGTCCCGCTTCAGCCGGACCGTGATCGGTGGCCATGCTGTTCATGCGCCCAGTATCGCGCGTCGCGCTCCCGGCCACTATCCGCGCCTTGCGATCAATCTTAGTCGGGAGTGTGGGACCGATAGGCCCATGGGGTGGGTGGGGAGGGACCGATCGGTCCTCCACTACCCAGCCGATGGGCCCATCGGTCCCACACTCCAATCTACGAAGGTCTTCGTTGACACCGGGTCCGCTTCGCGGAATACTCGGACCCATGCTTCAGGACCTCCGCTACGCTGCGCGGACGCTCGTCACGGCGCCCGGCTTCACGATGGTCGTCGTGCTGACGCTCGCGTTGGGCATCGGTGCGAACACCGCCATCTTCTCGCTGACCGATCAGGTGCTGCTCCGCCTTCTTCCCGTGAAATCGCCAGAGCGCCTCGTCGTCTTCGATGGCCCCGGCGCATTCCAGGGGCGGACGTTCAACAACGGCACCTTCTCCTACCCGATGTATCGCGATCTCCGCGACGGCAATACGGTGTTCGACGGCGTCCTCGCGCGATTCCCGGCGCCGCTCACGTTGATGACCGACGGGCAGGCCGAGCGCGTGAGCGGTGAGCTGGTCACCGGCAACTACTTCGACGTGCTCGGCGTCCGCGCGCAGATCGGCCGCACCTTCACGCCCGACGACGACCGCATGCCAGGCGGGCATCCGGTGGCGATCCTCAGCCACAACTACTGGACGCGCCGCTTTGGAGCCGACCCGACGGTGCTGAACCGCTCGGTCACCATCAACGGCCTGCCGATGACCATCGTCGGCGTCACGCCGATCGGCTTCTACGGGATCGTCATCGGTGAAAACCCGGATGTGATGGTGCCGGTCGCGATGAAGGCGCAGATGACGCCCACCTGGGACGACCTGCAGAACCGCCTCAGCCGGTGGCTCACCGTGATGGCGCGCCTCAAGGACGGCATTGCGCGCGCGCAGGCGGAAGCGTCGATGAACGTCCTCTACCGGCAGATCAACGAGCAGGAGCTGAAGGAGATGAAGAACCCGTCGGCGACGTTCCGCCAGCGCTTCACGACCAAGCACCTGTTCCTCTATCCGGGTCAGCAGGGACGCTCCGATCTCCGGAAGGATTTCTCGACGCCGATTCTGGTGCTGATGGGAATGGTCGGCCTGGTGCTGCTGATCGCCTGTGCGAACGTCGCGAATCTGCTGCTCGCGCGCGGGGCCGCGCGCCAGAAGGAAGTGGCGATTCGCCTCGCGCTCGGCGCCAGCCGCGGCGCGATCGTGCGGCAGCGTCTGATCGAGAGCCTGCTGCTCGCCTGCGCAGGCGCGGCTGTCGGTCTCGCCCTCGCATGGTGGACGAGCTCGCTGCTGTTGCGCATGCTGCCGTTCGACGAAGCCGTGCGGACGCTGTCGGCGGCGCCCGATGGCCGCGTGACGGCGTTCGCGATCGCGGTCTCGATCGTCACCGCGATCCTCTTCGGCCTCGCGCCCGCGTTGCAGTCGACGCGGCCGGTGTTGACCTCCACGTTGAAAGACGAGAGCGGCAGCCTTGCCGGCGGCATCGGCCATTCACGCTTCCGCAAGAGCCTCGTCGTCGCGCAGGTGTGCCTGTCGGTGCTCCTGCTGGCGGGCGCGGCGCTCTTCGCCCGCAGCCTCTACAACCTGAAGACGCTGAATCCCGGATTCAACGCCGATCAACTGCTCGCCTTCTCGGTCGATCCGGCGCTGAACGGCTACCCGCGCGCGCGGTCGCTCGCCATCTTTCAACGGCTCGAAGAAGAGCTCGCCAGGCTTCCTGACGCGCGGTCGGCCACCGCTGCGGTGATCGCGCTGATGACCAACAGCGACTGGAGCAGCACGGTGAAAGTTGAAGGCTACGCGCCGAAAGAGGGCGAGAACATGAACCCGAACCTCAACGGCGTCGGGCCCGGCTACTTTTCGACGATGGGCCAGCCGCTGCTCGCCGGCCGCGAGTTCACGGTGAAAGACACCGAGGGCGCGCCGCAGGTCGCGGTCATCAACGAGACGATGGCGAAGTATTTCTTCGGCAGCGCCAACCCTGTCGGGCACCGGATCGGGTGGGGCCGCGGCAAGGCGACCGACATGGAAATCGTCGGCGTCGTGAAGGACTCGCGGACGTCGTCGCTGCGCCAGGAGATCCCCAGGTTCGTGTACATCCCGTACGGGCAGGAAGCAGAAATCGGCTCGATGACCTTCTACGTCCGTGCCCGCGGCGACGCCGCCGGGCTCGGCACATCGGTTCGCGACGCGGCGCGCCGCGTCGATCCGAACCTGCCGATCTATGACATGAAGACGATGAACACGGTGGTCGACGAGCTGCTGTTCATCGAACGGATGGTCGCGATGCTGTCGGTCGCGTTCGGCGTGCTGGCGACGCTGCTCGCGGCGATCGGCCTGTACGGCGTGATGTCCTACTCGGTGGCCCGGCGGACGCGCGAGATCGGCATCCGCATGGCGCTTGGCGCGGAGCGGACATCGGTGTTGTGGCTCGTCCTGCGCGAGGTGGCGTCAATGGTGGCGATCGGGCTCGCGGTCGGCGTGCCGCTGGCGCTCGCGCTCGCCCGCATCGTCCAGGCACAGCTGTTCGATCTGTCGGCGACCGATCCCGCCGCGATCGCCGGCGCGGCGGGCATCCTCGCGCTGGTCGCGCTCCTCGCCGGCTACCTGCCGGCGCGGCGGGCCACGAGGGTCGACCCGATGCTCGCGTTGAGGTACGAGTGACCCACGGGGAAAGCAACTTCAGAGACCGCAGAGTTCGCAGAGCACTGCTGGCTCGGTGCTTGCCCCTTCGGTGGGCTGCGCGGGAACGAAAGAAACTGTTTTCTCTGCGCTCTCTGCGATCTCTGCGGTTGCTGTCCGTCGTCGCGGTCGCCGGCCTCGTCTTCGCCAGGCTCGCCGCCCAGGCCGCGTACATGTGTCCGATGCATCCGGACGTTCGCGGCACCGCGGGCGATAAGTGTCCGAAGTGCGGTATGACGCTCGTCGCGGCGGCGGGCGACTACACGCCCTACGTGCTCGACTTCAGCCTCACGCCGCGGACTCTGCGGCCGGGTCAGAAGGCTCACGTCGACTTCTTTGTACGGCGGCCGTCCACCGGGGCGGTCGTCCGCCGGTTCGAATCCGTTCACGAGCGGATCTTCCACCTGTTCGTGGTCGGTCGTGACCTCGAGTACTTCTCGCACGTGCATCCGACGCTGCAGCGAAACGGATCGCTCGGGGTGGACCTTGACGTCCCGCGGCCGGGACCGTACGAGCTGATCGCGGACTTCGTGCCCGAAGGTGCCGCACCGCAACTGCTGCACCGGGCCGTGGTCACCGCTGGCTACGCGGGATCGCTGAACGCCGCGCCGGCGCTCGTCCAGGATCTCGGCGACAAGGCCGATGGCAATGTGCGCGTCCATCTCACGCCGCCGGACCCGCGTGCGCGGCGGGAGCAGCTCCTCACCTTCGAGCTGCACGATCCGGCCACTGGTGCGCCCGTCACGGACATCGAGCCGTACCTTGGCGCCAACGGCCACCTGCTGATCGTCAGCGCCGACTTCGGCGCCGTGTTCCACAGTCATCCGGTCGCGGAACTCTCGTCGGCGCATGGGCCGTCCGTCGTGTTCCAGGCGCTCTTTCCCCGGGCCGGGATGTATCGGATATGGGCGCAATTCCAGCGCGCCGGCCGGGTCGCGACCGTGTCGTTCTCGGTGGCGATCGAGGAGCCATAGCTGACGCCCGGTGAAGCCTTCGCGCCACGTTCTATCGATTCACGAAATCGATCGTCGCGCTGCATCCGGCAGACGACGATCGAATCTCGAGATGCGATCCGCGCGACAGCTGAATCGGCACACGCATCCGATACGTCACCGTGTACTCCGGCCGGTAGCGACTGACCACGGCGACCGGCGTCACCACACTGTCGCCTCCATACGCGACCACTTCGATCGCCTCGCCGGCTGCGGCCGCCGTCGGTTTCACCGCGAGCAACTCCACGTCACGATCGAATGGCCACGATCCGCATCGCAGCTCGGCGTGCTGCACCTCCCGTGACGGTTTCCGATCGAACGACAGCGTCAGCGCGCTCCCGACCATCGCCGTCGTGGAGGTTCTGCGCCGCCGCACCGCCACCGCGATCCCGGCGCCTTTCGGCACACGATCCGCCACGTGAAGCGGGTAGACGATCTGATCGTCGAACGGCGTCCACGAACCGATCGCGGTACCATCGACCAGGAGCATCACTTCTTCGACCAGCGATCGGTCACCCGGCTCGAACGACCAGCGCGACAGGAACCGATCGCGATCGAGTGTCACCGGCACGGCGATACGACTCGCCGGACCGGTCACGACTGTCGCCGGTAGCTCCACACGCAGTGTCTCGGCATGATCGAGACCGATGTCGACGGGCGGCTTTGCGACCGGCGGGCCCAGTGGCGCGCCGCCGTCGGCCCAGCGCGCCAGCAGTTCGGTCTCGACCGCGCTCAACCGCGCGTCGTTCTTGAAGTCGCCATAACCCGGTGCCGCCGGCCACGGCGGCATGCGGCCGGACAGGACCTCGTCACGCATCGAGCGCGCCCACGTTTTCGCGTCGCCGTACCTCGCGAGCGACATCGGACCGAAGCCGCCGATCTGATGGCACCGCACGCAGCGTGCGGCCACGATCGGTTCGACGTCGGCTGTCCACGTCACCTGAGTCGTACGCGTGTGGGCATCGAACACGGACTCAGCGGTCACGAGCATCGCAACCGCGAACGCGACGGTCATCGTGATTTGCACAATTTGGCGTAAGGCACGCGATCTTTCCGGACGCGCGCTGATAAATATCTGCCGCACGGCAGACGCGCAGTACTCGCGCCTCGCTTTTCCCTGATCATTCGGCTGCATCCAGCCTGGTTCCTAGCACGCCTCATGCTAGAGAAGGCTCACGTTCGCGATCGCGATCACTGATTTCAATGTTTTTTGGGGAGCTCATGAGTCGTCGTCTGTGCGGAATCTTTATCGTCGCAGTTTTCTCTTTGTGCGCTTCATCGGCTCACGCCGCTGTCGCCATCGACGTCAACATCTCCGCGGATCGCACGAGCGCCGCGACCACGGTCACGTCGCCGGCGTTCTCGACGGCCGCGCCGAACGAGTTGCTCCTCGCGTTCATAGCCACGGACGCCGCCGACGGCACCACTGCGGCGGTGACGGGCGTTGCCGGCGCGGGTGTGACGTGGTCGCTCGTCGTGCGCAGCAATGTTCAGGCAGGCACATCTGAAATCTGGCGCGCGTTCGCGCCGGCGATCCTCACCGGCGTCTCGGTCACGGCGACGGTGTCGCAGCCGACGGTCTCGTCGATCACCGTGATGTCGTTCACCGGCGTCGATCCTTCGGGCGTCGGCGGAGCAGGAGCAATCGGCGCGACCGCGAAGAGCAACGCCACGTCTGGCGCGCCGTCCGCGTCGCTCGTCACGACCCGCGCCGGTTCGTGGGTGTTCGGCGTCGGCAACGACTGGGACAACCCGATTTCCCGGACATCGGCCGCCGGCCAGTCGCTCGTCCACCAGACGATGTCGTCCACCGGGGATACTTACTGGGTGCAAAAGCAGAATGCGCCAACCGCTGCCGCCGGTACGACGGTCGCGATCAGTGACACCGCGCCCACGACAGACCGGTTCAATCTGGCGATCTGCGAAGTGCTCCCGGCGGCGGCGCCGGCGATCGATACCGTTCCGCCAACGGTCGCCATCACCTCGCCTGTTGCGGGGACCGTCTCCGGCACGACGACGATCGCCGGCAGCGCCAGCGACAACGTCGGCGTCGCAGGCGTGCAGTTTCAGCTGGACGGCCTCAACCTCGGCGCGGAACTCACAGCCGCGCCGTACTCGATGCCGTGGACGACGACGTCAGTCGCCGATGGCGCGCATGTGATCACCGCGATCGCTCGCGATGCGGCCAGCAACGTCGCGACGTCGGCGGCGGTCCCGGTGAACGTGTTGAACGTGTCCACGTCCGTCGGCCAGTGGAGCACGCCGTTCGATCTCGGCATCGTCGCGGTGAACGCGGTGCTGATGCGCACCGGCAAGGTGCTGCTGTTCTCCGGTTCGTACGCGGCGTCGTGGGTGGAGCGCGTGTGGGATCCGGCGACCGGATCGCTGACACTCGTGCCGAACCCGTACTACAACCTGTTCTGCGCCGGCCAGGCGCAGCTGCCGGACGGCCGGATACTCGTCGTCGGCGGCTACGACCCGCCGTCGCTGGGCGCCGCCAACGCGAACATCTTCGATCCGGTGGCACAGTCGTGGTCGGCGCTGCCGAACATGTCGTACCGTCGCTGGTACCCGACCGCGACGACGCTGCCCGACGGCCGCATGCTGGTGACATCCGGGGGCCAGAGTTGTCTGACCTGCCTCGCGGATCTCCCGGAAGTGTTCGATCCCGCGACCGGACGCTTCTCGACGCTGACGTCGGCGCGGCTCGCGGTCCCGTATTACCCGTTCATGTTCGTGATGCCCGATGGAACCGTTGTCGACGCGGGTGCGAACGAAGAAGTCGTCGCAACCAGCAAGCTGGATCTCACGACCGGCAGATGGTCGACGGTCGATCCCGTCGTGCGCGACGGCCACAGCGCGGCGATGTATCTGCCCGGAAAGATCCTCAAGACCGGCACCGCGGCGGACAGCGGAACGAGCGGCGAGGCGGCCGCGACTGCGTTCGCACTCGACCTGACGCAGGCGACGCCGGCGTGGCGTCAGGTCTCGTCGATGGCGGCGCCACGCGCGTTCCACAACACCACGCTGCTACCCGATGGCAGCGTGCTCGTCACCGGCGGCGGCACCACGCTCGACGGGCACGATACGACGCACGCGGTGTTCGAAGCCGAACTGTGGAATCCGGCCACCGAGACCTGGAGCACGCTCGCGCCGGCGTCGGTGCCGCGGCTGTACCACTCGACCGCGCTGCTCTTGCCGGACGGTCGCGTGCTGTCCGCTGGCGGCGGCAACGACAGCGGCGCCGAGAACGAAACGCAGGGACAGATCTTCTCGCCGCCGTATCTCTTCAAAGGCGCGCGCCCGAACCTCGCGCAGGTCGTGGACACGCTGCAGTACGGCGCGGTGTTCTCGATTGGAACGCCCGATGCGGCATCGATCGCATCGGTCGCGCTGATGCGGCCGGGCGCCGTCACGCACGGCTTCGACGAAGATCAGCGCTACATCCCGTTGTCCTTCACGGTGCTCCCCGGCACGGTCAACGCGACCGCGCCGGCAAACGCGAATCTCGCGCCGCCCGGCTACTACATGCTGTTCATCGTGAACGCGGCCGGTGTGCCGTCGATCGCCAGGTTCGTCCGGATCGCTTCGCCCGCGGCCGATACCCTGCCGCCGACGCCGCCGGGCAACCTGTCCGCCCAGGGTGCGCTGGGTGCGGCGACCTTGACGTGGACCGCCGCGACCGACGACACGGGAGTCGCGCTCTACAACGTCTATCGATCGACGACCTCCGGGTTCACGCCGTCGGCGGCGACCAGGATCGGTCAGTCCACGACGACGCAGTACACCGACTCGGTCACCGCCGGTAGCTACTTCTACCTGGTGACGGCGCAGGACATCGCGAAGAACGTGAGCGCTCCGTCGAATGAAGCGCTGGCGATCGTGCTCGCCGACACGACGCCGCCGACCGTCGCGATCACCTCGCCCGCCGATCAGGCAACGCTGTCGGGGTCCGCAGCCGTCACGGCGACGGCGTCGGACGACGTGGGTGTCGCCGGCGTGCAGTTCCAGCTCGATGGGGCCGCGCTCGGCGCCGAACGCGTCACGCCGCCCTATTCGCTCACCTGGAACACGGCGACGACGTCCAATGGCCCGCATACGCTTGGCGCGATCGCGCGCGACGCCGCCGGCAGCAGGGCGTCGTCGACGATCACGGTGAACGTCTCCAATACCTCGTCCGCGCCGGCCGGACTCGTTGCGGCGTACAGCTTCAACGAAGGATCGGGTGTGACGACCAAGGACTCGTCAGGCCAGGGCAACACCGGCACGCTGTCGAACGCCACCTGGAATGCGGGCGGCAGGTTCGGATCGGCGCTCTCGTTCAACGGCACGAGCGCCTGGGTGACGGTCGCGGATTCGGCGTCGCTCGATCTGACGACCGGGATGACGCTCGAAGCGTGGGTCCGTCCGACATCGGGCAGCGGCTGGCGATCGGCGATTCTCAAGGAAGCGCCGGGCGGCCTTGGGTGGTCGCTCTACACGGCCAACAACGGATCGCGCCCGGTCGGCTACGCGCACGTCAACGCGGACGTTCCGGTGACTGGAACCGCGGCCGTCCCGCTCAACGCCTGGACGCATCTCGCGCTCACCTTCGATGGCGCGGCGCTGCGGCTCTACGTGAACGGCACGCTGGTCTCGACCACCGAGCTCAACGGCGCGATGGTGACGACCACCGGCGCCCTTCGCATCGGCGGCAACTCGGTGTGGGGTGAATACTTCAAGGGGATGATCGACGAGGTACGCATCTACAGCCGCGCTCTGGCTCCTGCGGAGATTCAGCTGGATATGAGCACTCCGATCCAATGAAGAGCACCCAATTAAGAATTAGGGAATTGAGAATTAAGAATTCGTACCCACGTTCGTGGCGATGAGCGGCGTTTCAGCGTGACGACGAATTCTTAATTCTTACTTCCTAATTCTTAATTTACGATGCCGATGCGCATGCGCATCGCCATCGTAGGGAGCGGCGGCGTCGGTGGCTACTTCGGGGGACGGTTGGCCGAAGCGGGCGCCGACGTCACCTTCCTGGCGCGCGGCGCGCACCTGGAGGCGATGCGCGCGCGCGGGCTTCGCATTACCAGCCCGAACGGCGACGTCCAGCTTCCAGAAGTACGGGCGGCCGGTGATGCGCGCGACGTCGGTCCGGTCGACGTCGCGCTCTTCGCGGTGAAACTGTACGACACCGCAGCCGCGCTCGCCTCTCTTCCCCCGCTCCTCGGCCGCGACACCATCGTCATCCCGCTGCAGAACGGCGTGGACAGCGTCGTGATGATCGAACAAGCGATCGGCCGCAAGCACACTGGCGGCGGTACCTGCTACGTGTCGGCGGTGATCGCGGAGCCCGGCATGATCAGGCACACGGCGATGGACCACCTGATCTTCGGCGAACTCGACGGCACGAGGTCGGCGCGGCTCGAGGCGTTGCAGCAGGCGTGCAGCCCGGCCAGGTTCAGAGCGACGCTGAGCGAGGACGTCAATGCCGACATCTGGGCGAAATTCGTCCGCCTGTCGGTCATCAGCGGCATGACTACCGTGACGCGCAGCCCGCTTGGCGTCGTGTGCGCAGACCCCGCGCTGTTCGAGATGCTCAAGGACGCCGTGCGCGAGGCGCTGGCGGTCGCTCGCGCGAAGGGGATCGCGGTGCCATCGACGACCGCCGACGGCGTCGCGCAGACGTTCGCCGGCCTGCCGCCGCAGACCAGGACCTCGATGCTCGAGGATCTCGAACGGGGCCGCCGCCTCGAGCTGCCGTGGTTGAGCGGCGCCGTCGTCCGCATCGGCGAGGAGGTCGGCGTCCCGACGCCGATTCACCGGTTCATCACGACGGTCTTGAGGCCGCAGGTCAACGGAACGCTCGGCTGAGGTCTTCGCGCTACACTACGCTCGTTCGTCGCGACGTTCTTCTCCTCGTTGCGCGACGGCTTTCGCCGAGCGTCATGAAACACAGTGTCCGCGCGCTCCTCGCACGGCCCGGCTTCACGATCGTCGCGATCGCGACACTGACGCTCGGCTTCGGCGTCAACGCGGCAGTCTTCGCGCTGACGCGCACGGTCCTGCTCCGCGAGCTTCCCTACCGCGACGCCGACCGGCTGGTGCAGGTGAACGAGACGAGCACCTCGCTCAACATCGGTGCCGGCGGCGTCACGCCGGCGAACTACGCCGTGTGGAAGGAGCGCGTCACCGCGTTCGAGGCGACCTCGTTCTTCCGGCGCGTCCAGTTCAACGTCAGCACGCCCTCACGTCCGGTGCAGGTGGAAGGCTTCCTGATCTCGGCAACATTCTTCCCGCTCCTCGGAGTCGACGTCGCGCGGGGGCGCGGCGTCGAGGAGAGCGACGCCAGCGCGCCGGGACGGGACGCCGTCGTGGTCCTCAGCGACGGGTTCTGGCGGCGCATGTTCGATACCGATCCAGCGGCCGTGGGCCGGACAGTCGTGGTCGACGGCACACCGTGCACCGTGATCGGCGTGCTGCCGGCGAGCTTCAGGATCTTTCACGTGCTCAATCGCGAGGTCGACCTGTTCCGGCCGCTCGTGCCCGATCCGACCGAGCGCGTGCAGTCGCTCAACGTCTGGGCGAAGCTGAAGCCGGGCGTTGCCGTCGCCACCGCCGACGCCGAGCTGAAGACGGCGTACGCCTCGCTGCCTGTTCGCGATCGCGACTGGACGGCGACGGCGTGGCTGCTCTCCACGCGGCTTGCCGCCGGACCGAAGTCGGTGCTGGTCGCGCTCGAATGGGCGGTCGCGTTCGTGCTGTTGATCGCCTGCGCCAACGTCGCCAACCTGCTCTTGGCGCTCGCCGCGGGACGCCGCACGGAGCTCGCCGTTCGTCAGGCGCTCGGCGCCAGCCGCTGGCGCGTCGCCGGCGACCTCGCGGGCGAGACGTTCGCGCTCGTCGGCTGCGGAGTAGTACTCGCGATCGTGCTCGCGCTGTGGCTCGTTGCCACGCTCAATGCAGTGGTCAGCTATCAGGACGTCAACCGGCTCGAGCCGTTCCGAGTGGACGCCTGGGTACTGGCGTTCACCGGCGCGATCGCGATCGCCGTCGCGGGCGTGTTCGGCCTCGTTCCGGCGTTGACCTCAGGACGTCTCAATGTCGCAGGCGCGCTGAAGGAGTCGGCGCATGCCGTCGCCGGCGGCCCTTCGTCGCGCCGCTTGCGCCAGTCGCTGATCGTCGCGGAGCTGGCGCTGGCCATCGTGCTGACGGTGGCTGCGGTGACGCTCACGCGCAGCGCCGTCGCGCTTCACGATCTCGCGAGAGGTGTGTCGGTCGACGGCGTCATGACCGCACAGCTGGCCCTGAATGACCCGCGCTACGCCGATCCCGACCTGATGGTCCGGACGACCGGTGCGATTGTCGAACGCCTGCGCCGATCCGCGGTCGTGGAGCACGCCGCGCTGGTGAATTACGTGCCGGTGGCGCTGATTCGCGTCGGGACGAAGCTGGACATCGAGGGCGCGCCGCCGCTGTCCGCGGATCGACCGTGGGTCGCCCGCTACTTCGTCGTCAGTCCGGAGTACTTCGCCACCGTCGGCATTCCGCTGGTGGCCGGCCGCGATTTCACCGCGGCCGATGATCGCTCGCACGGTGGCGTCGCGATCGTGAGCGAGGGCTTCGCGCGGCGATTCTGGAACACCGCCGACGCAATCGGCCGGCGCATCACGCCGGACTTCGGCCAGAGCACGGCGTTCTGGATTCCGCGCAGCCGCGGCGGTGCGTTGAGGGTCGTCGGCGTGGTCCGCGACGTACGCGAGGACGGGCTGGCCGATTCCGCCGACTTCCACCAGATCTATCTGCCCTTCGCCCAGAATCCCACCGTTGTCTCGACGATCGTCGCCCGCGCGGCGCGCGGCCCGGCCGCGACGGCGGCGCCGGCGATCCGTGACGCGGTTCGCGCGATCGACCCGCAACTCCCGGTGTCCTACGAGATGACGTTCGACGAGGTGATCCGCGAGACCTTCGCGCGTCCGCGCGAGCTCGCGTGGCTGATCGGATCGTTCGCCGGCCTCGCGCTCGCGCTCGCGGCCATCGGCGTCTACGGCGTGATGGCGTTCATGACGACCGCCCGATCGCGCGAGATCGCCATTCGCAAAGCGCTCGGTGCCACTGACCGCGACGTTGTCACCCTGATCGTCCGCGACGCGTTGAAGCTCGCCGCGATCGGCACGGTGATCGGCATTGCAGCGACGCCGCTGGCGTTCCGCGTGCTGAACGCCACGGTGTTCGGCGTGGCGCCGTGGGATCCGGCAGTGCTTGCCAGTGTCGCCGTCATGCTGGCGGGCATCTGCGCGACCGCCTCCGCGCTCCCGGCCCTGCGCGCCGCCCGCGCTCCGGCTCTGCGACAGTAGCGCACCCCCGACGTGCCGTCACCTGTACGCCTTGGGCTTCGCGCTGTCCACGACGGTCTGCCAGGGCAACGCGTCGTAGTGCATTCCGAACGCGCGGGTCGGATCGAGGTGGTCGCGTCCAGCGGCGACAACCGCCTCGCCGACCATCTGCGGGAGGAACACCAGGTTGTCGCGGATGGTGAACAGGTCGCTCGTGTACAGCAGCCTCAGTGCCGGAAAGTACACCATCATCTGCCGCTCGCCGCTCACGGTTCGCAGCGGCAGCAGCTCGATGCGGTTCGGGCCCGAGCCGAGCATGGTGCGCGACGACACGACACGCCAGACCGGTTGCTGCGGGACACGTGCCAGCGTGTCGGGTTCGCTCTGATACGTGGCGGCGACCAGCCTGCCGAGAATCGGCACGTTCAGGTCGAGCGCGTAGGCGGGAATGCCGCGCGCTACGAACTCGCGGACGCCACCGATGTGCGGCCAGCTGTCGGATGTCGTCACGAGCGCCTTGATTGGAGTCCCCGGAAACCGCTTTGCTGCGTCCTCGATCACCTTTTGCGAGTACGCCGAGGTCAGCGGCGCTTCGATGATCACCACGCCGTCGTCCTGTTTGACTTCCACGATGTCGAAGCTCGCCGGGATCTTGACGATTCCCGGCGCCAGCTCCGCTGGCCGACGTCGCGTGTCACCTAGCGGCAGCTCGGCGACCCGACGGCGGGCTGCGATGGCGGCGCGCAGCGCAGCGCCGGAGCCATCGGCGTCCTTCGATGGCTGCGCGACGGTGAGTCGCACTCGCGTGAGATCGACAGTGCCGTCGACGACGCCGTCGGTCGAGTACTCCCAGACGCGCGGGAAGCGGATGCCCTCCGGCTCGATCAGCCACGCGGCGAACGTCACACGCTGCGTCACGTCGCCCCACGGCGCCCAGTAGGTGTCGAAGGGGCGTGCGTGCGTGATCTCGACGGCTTTCGGCATCAGGCTCGACGCGCCGAGAATCAGGCGGACGCGCGCGCCCCGGTGCGTGAACGCGACAACGTGATGCGGCGAGCCGTGCAGCTGGATGTCGCCCTCGATGTGCAGATCGCGTGCGTCGAGCGCGGCAATCACGACATGTTCCGGTCCGAGATCCGCAGGCAACGCACCGAGATCCCAGGGCGTCAGCGCAGGCGTCAGTCCGGCGTCCGTCGCCCGAAACGCGAGCCCATCGGCGACGGTCACGGAGGACTCAGCGCTCCAGTCGGTGTCGTCTTCGGTGACGAAGCCGCGGGTGCGCGCCGTGCGCCACACCGTGTCCGCTCCGACGTCACGGAGATCGGTGAACTCGCTGAAAGTCGGCAGCCACGGTCCTTCCGGACGCTCCGACTGCTCCCGTTGATACAACACCGAGATGCCGTGGAGCGACACTCGCGAAATCGTGCGAAGCGCCGCTTCGCCGCCAAGCGCCGCGGCCGCCTGTTGTGCGCGCGTCCGCGCCAGCGCGTCGGTGGCCGCTCGATCCTGGGCGGTGAGAGGCGGGACGAGCAACAACGCTGCGGTCACCGGAGCGACGAAACGGTTGACGTGCATGCGGGGGTTAGACGCCGCATCTGCCGTGACGGTTCGAAGCGTGCGGACGCCGCCGGCATGGCGAGACCTCGAGCGCGCGCCGAGACTACGCTGGGATAGTGCAATTACGAATTGGAATTAAGAGCAGGTTGCAAAATTAGCTCGCTCGCGGGTGGCCGCGAACGGGGCCGCCCCGCCGGGCGCGGAGCCGTGGGCCGTGACAAGTGCTCTTCTGGCGAGCATCCCGTGGGGCTGTTCGCGGACAGGACCCGCCTCGAGCTAATTTTGCAAGGCACTCTAAGAATTAAGAATTCGTGGCGACGGCGTGCGCGATCGCCACGGCATGACCACGTCGCGGGCTATTGCGCAGCCGTCGAAGTCGCCTTCATCGACGTCATCATTTTCGCGATCACGTCGTTCAGCGCGCGATCGCTCTTGATCCAGCGGAACACGGCGACCACGTCGTTGTCCCAGTCGATGTAGATGATGTTCGAGCCGTTGCCGACGAACCGCACCGCTGTTGCGGGCGCCGCCGGCAGCGGCTTCTGGTCGGTGTTGAGATACCAGTTCGCGTAGCCGTAGGTCTTGTTGTCGCCGCCCGGCGTGCGCGCCATCTGGATCCACTTCTCCGACACGATCTGCCGGTCCTTCCACTTGCCGTTGCGGAGGAAGAGATAGCCGAAGCGCGCCATGTCGTACGAGTTGATGAACATGCCGGCACCCCAGTGGCCGCCGCCGCTGACCGACTGAATCTTCTGGCCGTCGATGTCCACCCACGAGTTCTCGTAGCCGTACCACCGCCACGTGGACGAAGCGCCAATCGGCTCCATCACTTCTTCGCGGAGAACTTCCGGCAGCGGACGCCGCCACACCTGCAGCGCGGCGAGCGCCATCACGTTCACGCGCACGTCGTTGTATTTGAAATGCGTACCGGGCTCCCACAGCTTCCGCTTCGACCAGTCGTCAGGCGTGTCGCCGACCGGACGATCGGCCCAATCGGGCTTGCCCCACAGCGTGCCCTGCCAGTCGCTCGTCTGCCGCAGCAGGTGGTCCCATTTGATCGTCGCGTTGTGCTCCGACTCGAACAGATCGACGTGCGGCGGCATGTAGTCGCGGACGTAGTCGGTGACCTCGTGAATCAATCCCTTCTGCCACGCGAGACCGACGACGGTCGTGAGGAACGTCTTCGTCACGCTGTTGGTGATGTCCACGCGCTTCGGGTCGCCCCACTCGGCGACGATGTAGCCAT
This sequence comes from Vicinamibacterales bacterium, assembly GCA_035315685.1. Taxonomy (GTDB): domain Bacteria; phylum Acidobacteriota; class Vicinamibacteria; order Vicinamibacterales; family CAVVIG01; genus QHWK01. Next base: position 17,779 of record DATFXR010000489.1, read on the forward strand.
GGCGCGTGATGAGGCCGCTGGCCGGACCGCGGTCCTTGATCGGACCGATGATCGTGCTGAACGGCTCCTTGCCGAAACTGTTGTGGAGGAACAGCGCCATGTCGTGCGTGCCGGGCGTGTCTGCGGCGATCGCGAGTTGCACCGCGTCGGCGAGCGCTCCCGTGCTCATGCCGACGTCGTCCGGCTTCTTGTGCTGCCAGTCGAAGCGCTCGGGGAAGTACGCCGCCGTCTGCTGCTGGATGACGCCGCGCTGCGGATAGGTCGGCGGAATCGTCGGCGGGCCGAGCCGCGCGTGTCGGCTTTGCGCCAGCGCCGGCGCGATCACCAGGGCCGCGAGAACGATCGGGAGCGCGCGTTTCAACATGAGCGATCTCCTTGCGAAGCTGCAGTATAGTGCAGCGGAGCCCGCCGAGCAGCCCATGAGATCAGCGGCGCGTCTTCGTGTTTTCGTGGCGGCTCCGCTCGCGGTGCTGGTCGTGGCCGCGCTGGCCACTGCCGCGCCGCCGCCGGGCGATCGCGTGTCGCTCGCCGAACTGCTCGACCGCGCCGCCTGGTATCTCGACTACTTCGTCGACGAGTTCGAGAATGTGGTCGCCGAGGAGTCCTACATCCAGGACTCGTCGACGATGCTGCCCACTTTTTCACCGATACCGGGCGGCCGCGGCGGCGCGTTTCCTCCTCCGGCGTCTCCGGCCGACGCCGCGCGCGCGCGCCATCGCGACCTGCGATCGGATTTTCTCCTCGTGAAGTCGCCCGACACCGAGGCGCTGGTGCCGTTCCGTGACGTGCTCACCGTGGACGGCGTAGCTGTCCGGGATCGCGAGGCGCGGCTCGCGAAGCTGTTCATCGCCGACCGCGGCGGCAACATCATGGAACGGGCGGAGAAGATTGGTGCCGAGGGTGCACGCTACAACCTCGGGAACATGCGCAGCACGCTCGGCAACCCGGTGCTCGGCCTCGGCGTACTTCAGCGCTCGTATCAACCGCGCTTCCGCTTCTCGCTCGGCAAGGAGGATCGCGCGGTGGGGCCGTCCGCGCTGGTCGTCGAGTTCAAGGAGACGGTCTCGCCGGCGATGATCCGCGGCGAGGCGGGCCGCGACCTGATGGCGCACGGCCGCGTCTGGATCGACGCGCCCACCGGCCGCGTGCTGAAGACCGAGCTGCAGGTCGAGCAGCCGGCGATCCGCGCCACCGTCACCACCTGGTTCCGCCTCGAAGAAAAATCCGGCATCGGCGTGCCCGCGGAGATGCGAGAGCAGTACACGCTGGCGAACGGCAACCGGATTTCCACGGTTGCCACCTACGGCCACTTCCGCCGATTCGACGTCAGCGCCAGCGAAGACATCCGCACGCCGCTCGCCACGTCCCGCGAAGAGTGGACCGGCATGACCCTGGTCGAGCTGCCGCCCGGACGCTTCACCATGGGCAGCGGCTCGTCCGAGGCCGGCCGCAATGCCGACGAAGTGCTCCACGACGTCGAGATCACGCGCCCGTTCTTCATCGGACAGTTCGAGGTGACGCAGCAGGAGTGGCGGACGGTGATGGGGACGGCGCCGAGCCACTTCGGCGCGTGCGGCTCACGGTGCCCGGTCGAGAACGTCACCTTCGCCGAGGTGGAACAGTTCCTCACGAAACTGAACGCGCACGTCGCGCCGCCGCAGTCGAAGGCGCCGTCGCTCCGCTTCCGCCTGCCGACCGAAGCGGAATGGGAATACGCGTGCCGCGCCCGCACGACCGGACCGTTCTCCACGGGCGAGAACCTCACGACGGCGCAGGCGAACTACAACGGGAAGTTTCCGTACCCGTCGTTCCCGCCGGGCGACTTCCGCCAGAAGCCGACGCCGGTCGGCAGCTTCGCGCTGAACCCCTGGGGCCTCGGCGACATGCACGGCAACGTGTGGGAGTGGACGTCGGATTGGTACGCGCCGTACAGCGAGTTCGCCGCCGCGAACATCGACCCCCACGGTCCCGGCAGCGGCGAGAAGCGCGTGATCCGCGGTGGCAGCTGGTTCTTCGACGCCAACAGCGCCCGCTGCGGCCTCCGCTACACGCACGCGCCACAGGACAAGGGGTTCAGTCTCGGCTTCAGAGTCGCCGCAGACCGCGTGCGGTGAGAGAAAAGCAACCGCAGAGCACGCAGAGACCGCAGAGTTCTTTCTTTTGAAAACAGATCTCCGCGGACTCTGCGATCTCTGCGGTTGCCTTTCACGCAATGAACGCGTACTGCATCTGATCGGTGAGCTTGCCGTCCTTGACGGCGCTGTTGCGCAGGCGCGCCTCGAGGACGTATCCCGCTTTTTCGAGGACGCGGCACGACGCCGTGTTCCAGGCGAACGGGACGGCAAAGATGCGCGTCAGCCCGTGCTGCTGAATCGCGTACTTCGTCACCGCCGCCAGCGCCTCCGCAGTGATGCCGCGCCCCCAGAACGGCTCCGCCAGCCAGTAGCCGATTTCCGCCGACACCCGCTCGACGTCGCGGTGCAGCACGAAGCCGATGCTGCCGACCGCCTCGTCGTTCACCGTGATCGCGAACGTCGTCTCCGGCGCGCGCGACCTGGTAGCGCGGATGAATTCGCGCGCGTCGTGAATGCTGTACGGATGCGGGAACGCGTCGCGCAGGTTGATCCAGATGCGGCGGTTGTTCGCGTATCGCGCGATCGACTCCGCGTCCGACGCTCTCCACGATCGCACGACCGAGCGCTCGAGCGTCAGCTGCACGGACCTCACTCCGCGCGCAACGCGATCAGCGGATCGACGCGCAACGCCCGGCGCACCGGGAGAGTCGCCGCGGCAATCGCCGTCAGCGTGAACACGACGATGACCGCCGCGTAGGTTGCCGGATCCGACGGCGACACGTCGAACACCAGACCTCGCACCGCGCGGACGACCAGAGCCGCAGCGACGACGCCAAGCCCCATGCCGCCGGCAACCAGCCGCAGCGCGTCGCTCGCGACCAGCGCTGCCACCGACCGCGCGTCGGCGCCGAGCGCGATGCGGATGCCGACCTCGCGGCTACGGCGCACCACTGCCTGCGCGATCACGCCGTAGAGGCCGATCGCCGCAATGACGAGCGCCGCGAGCGCAAACAGGGCGAGCAGAACCGCGGTCAGCCGTGTCGTCGCAATTGAATCGGACAAGGACGAAGCCACACCCTCCACCCCGGTCACCGGCAGCTCGCGATCGACCGACCAGACCGCCGTGCGCACGGCGTTCACCAGCGCGAGCGGATCGCCAGCCGCGGCGCGGACGACGAGCGTCATCGTCGGCCACGGACGTTGCGAGTATGGTGTGTAGGCCTGCGGCTGCGGCGGTTGCGCGAGGCCGGCGTTCTTCACGTCGCCGACCACGCCGACGACTTCGGCAAAGCCGGGAAAGCGACCGACCAGCAGGCGCCTTCCGATCGGCGATGCGTTCGGCCAGCCGCGCCGCGCCAGCGACTCGCTGATCACCACAACGAGTGGGGCGCGCTCGTCGTCGGCCGCCGTGAACGTGCGGCCCGCGAGCAGCGGGATGCGCATGGTCCGGAAGTACCACGGCGAGATGCCGCTCCATGCCGCGAACGGCCGCTGCGCGAGCGGGAGATCGGGCCCGTCGGCGACCAGATACGGCGCAACGACGTTCACCGTCGGGGGCACCGACATGGACGCCGCTGCCGCGGCCACGCCGGGGACGAGGTCGATTGCCGGGAGGACGCGGGTGATGAACGATCGCATTGCCGCGGGCTCGCCGTATGTCGCGGTCGGCAACGACACGTTCATCGCGACGAGACCTTCGGACTGAAATCCCACCGGCGCGCTCATGAGCCGGACGAGGCTTTTGAGGAGGAGACCGGCCGCAACCAGAAGCGTCAACGACAGAGCGACCTCGACGACCACGAGCACTGCGCCGAGGTGTCCAGCCTCGACCGACGCCGTGCGGCCGCCGGCACGCAGGGCATCGACAGGCTGCTGACGTGCTGCTCGCAGTGCTGGTGCCAGGCCAAAGAGCAGACCGGCGACGGCCGTCACGAGCAGCGAGAACGCCAGCACGGTCGCGTTCACATGCACATCCGATCCACGCGGCAGGTCACGCAGAGAGGTCGCCGCGAGATCCACGAGCCACAGAGAGAGGATCGTCCCCAGCACTCCACCGCTCGCCGCGAGCACTGCAGTTTCCCGTCCAAGCCATGCGAGCAGTTGGCCGCGGCTCGCGCCGAGCGCGGCGCGGACCGCCGTCTCGTGCGCGCGGCCAGTCGCTCGCACCAGCAGGAGGCTGGCGACGTTGGCGCACGCAATCAGCAGCACCAGACCGACCGCAGCGGCGAGCATCAGCAGCGGCGGCCGCGCGGAGGCGACACCGCGTTCGCGAATCGGAACCATCCGGACGCTCGCTTCGGGATCGGCGTCGGTGTTCCCGGGATTCGCGCGTGCGTAGCCGCGCACGATCGCGTCGACTTCCTGTTGCACGTCTTCGACGCGCACGCCCGGAGGCAGCCGCGCGATCCCCCACAGGTATCCGAGGCCGGCGGCGACCTGCGCCGGCGTGAACCCGTTGACCTGTTCGACGCGCGTGGTCCAGACGTCGATGTTCGCAAAAGGCGGCGGCAGATCCACGCCGAGCGCGCCGACGACGAGATGCGGCGCGCCGTTCAGCGTCAGCGTCGTTCCAATCGCCTCCCGCTTCATCACGAACCGGCGCGACCAGAATCGTCGCCCGAGGACGACCACTGGCGGCCCGCCGGGCACGTCGTCACGAGAGGTGAACCCGGGCCCGGCCGCCATCGTGACACCAAGGACGTCGAAGAAACTCGCCGTCACGCGCAGGCCGGGCAGCTGCTCTGGCGGCGCGTCGCCGCCGGTCAGGTTGTAGCTGTCGAAGGTGTACGCCGACAAGCTGGCGAACCGTCGCTCGCGCGCGAGCAGATCGGCAAACGACGGGTACGAGATCGTCGCGTCGCGCATGTCACGCCTGAGATTCACGTGCGTGAGCGTGACGATGCGGTCGGCCTCCAGAAACGGCAGCGGCTGCAGGAGCACCGCGTCGACGACGCTGAAGACGGCGGTGTTGGCGCCGACACCGAGCGCGATGGTCGCCACGGCGACGGCGCTGAATGCCTTGGCGTTCCACAACGAGCGCACCGCGTGTCTCAGGCCGCTCACACGAAGTACCGCTCGCCCGGCACCGCGCCAGTCCGCGTCTCCGCCGCGTCGGCGGGACGAGCAGCGAAGCGATCTGCCGCAAACGGTTGCAGGTCGAAGTGCGGATCGCGACCGGCGATCACGTCGGCGAGCACCCGTCCCGCGGCGGGAGAGTGCTGGAAGCCGTGGCCGCTGAACCCATTGATCAGAAACAGACCGTCGACACCGTGAGCAGGTCCGATGATCGGGTTCGCGTCAGGCGTCACTTCGTACAGGCCGGCCCAGGCGTGAGAGATCGACGCCTCGGCGAGCGCCGGCAGACGTGTGACCGCCACCTCGATCACCTGCGGAAGGAAATCCCACTGCACGGTGGTGTCGAAGGTCGGCGTTTCGTGCTTGTCGCCCATGCCGAACAGCAGGCCGGCGCCTTCGCGATGGAAGTAGAACGTCGTCTCGAAGTCGATCACCATGATGCGCGACGCCGGCATCCTGGTTCCACGATCCACAGGCTCGAGCGTTGCGATGAAGATGTGACGGCGGTACGGATCGACCGGCACCTCGGCGCCGGCCATCAGGCCAACCTGGCGCGCGTAGGGACCCGCTGCGTTCACGACTCGGCGTGTCTCGATCGCGCCGCGCGACGTCTCGACGCCGGTGATGCGATCGCGCTCGACCCGGATGCCGGTGACTTCGGTGTCTCGCTCGATCGAGACGCCGAGCGCCTGCGCCGCCCTGGCGAAGCCCATCGTGACGCCGTTCGGGTCGGCGATCCCGTCGCGCTGACAGAACGTGGCGCCAAGAACCTCGTCGGCGTTCAAGCCGGGAGCGAGGCGCGCGGCATCAGCACCGTCGAGCCATTGCACCTCGACGCCAAGGCTGCGCTGCAGCGCCACGTTGCGACGAAACGTCTCGACGCTCTGGGAAGACGAGAGAAGAAAAAGATAACCGTCCTGGTGAAAGTCGATCGCCTGGCCGACCTCGTCGGCGAAGCGCTCGAGCAGCGCGATTGACTCGATCGACAGCCGGATGTTCGCTTCGTGCGAAAACTGATGGCGGACACCGCCGGCATTCCGTCCAGTCGACCCGGTGCCGAGCATCTTCTCGCGCTCGACGACGACGACATCGGTGATCCCGCGGCGCGCGAGGTGATACGCCACCGATGCGCCCATGCACCCGCCGCCGACCACGACAACGTCCGCCGTTCGCTTCATCCGTCAAAAAGTGTTGATCATGAAGCGGGCGTACCGAAAGAGTGCGCCGCTGCGCGCGACGCCCGTTCCGTGCCGGCCCGGTCGTTCAGGCCTGGACCTCCGGCGCCATGCCGACGTACTTCGCGCGCGGCCGGATGATCTGACCGGTCGCGTACTGCTCGATGGCATGGCCGACCCATCCGATCGTCCGGCCGATCGCGAACAGCACCAGCGGTGTTCCCGGCGGCAGCCGGAGCACGCGCCCGAGCGCCGCCAGCGCGAAGTCGATGGTTGGACGTTCGCGAATGAGGGCGGCGGCTCGATCGGCGACCTCGCGGGCAAACGCGAGCTCCGGCGACCGGGGATAGGCGTCGCGCAGCAGATCGAGCACCGCCGCGGCACGTGGATCGCCGTCGCGATACAGCGGGTGGCCGAAGCCGTCGATCGTCTCGCCACGCCGCAGCCGGTCGGCAAGCGAGGCGCGGACGCTCGGCACCCTGCGGATCGCGGCCAGCATCGACTCGACCCGCAGGCTGATCCCGCCGTGCCGCGTGCCCTCCAGCGCGTCGAGACCGGCGCTGACGACGGCATAGGGGTTCGACCCGGCGGAGGCGACGCACCGCGCGGTGAACGACGACACGTTCAATTCGTGATCGGCGCACAGCACCAGCGCCGCCCGCAGCGCGGCGAGTCCACGGCGGTCGACGCGCCAGGCGCGTGACAGCGTCTGCTCCAGTGCCGGTCCCGCAGGCGGCGCGCCGGCGGCGACGGCGGTGAGCAGCGAGAGGATGCGCCAGCCGGTCAGTGCGACGCTCGCGGCCCGGAGATCGGACGCGGTGTGATCGTGCGCGGCGGCGGCGGCCAGCGCACGCTGCGCGCGCGCCGGGAACGGCAGGCGGCGATCGGCGGGCACGGCAACCGGCGGGAGTCGGACGCGATCGGCGAAGCGATGCTCGAACGTACCGGTCCAGATCAGCGACGCGACGCCGGCGATCGACCGCGTCCGCGCCAGATCGACGGCGTCGTGGCCGCGATAGTACAGGCGGTTGTCGGCAATCAGCGTCAGCGACGATTCGAGGACCGGCAGGCCCCAGCGCAGCGTCTCTGCGGCAGTCGCGTCCGGATCGCGGCGGCCCTCCTTGCGGCGGCGCAGGCGTTCGACGTCGTCTCGCGAGTAGCGCCGCTGACGGGACGCGCCGCGCGTCGCCTCGGAGCGTACGAAGCCGCGGCTGACGTACGCGTAGAGCGTCGGCGGAGAGATCCGCAGCGCGCGGCACGCGTCGGCCGCGGACATCCAGGAGCTGTCGGCGCTCATGTTGATCGCTGAATCAACATTGACACACTGCCTCCGCGACAGTACGTTCGCGACATGGTGCACAGCGGTCTCGAGGGCGTCGTCGCGGCGACGACGCGCCTCAGCCACGTCGACGGCGAGCGTGGCGAGCTGATTATCGCCGGTTTCCCCGTTGCCGAACTGTCAGCGCACGCCACCTTCGAGGAAACGACGTGGCTGCTCTGGCACGATGCCCTGCCGGACGCCTCGCAGCTGGCGGCCTTCCGTGCCGCGCTCGGCGCCGAGCGGGCGCTGCCGCCGACGACGCTGGCGATGCTCCGGGATGCCGCACGGGCTGGCGTCGACGCGATGGACGCCCTGCGGATGGCCGTCGACACGATCTCGATCGCCGGCACCGGCGCGAACGCGATCGTCGCCCGCTGTCCGACGATCATCGCGGCGTTCTGGCGACTGTCGCGGCGCGAGGAGCCGATTGCGCCGCGAACCGACCTCTCGCATGCCGCGAATTTCCTTTACATGCTCGACGGCGAGGTGCCCGACGCGGCGCGCGTCCGCGCCCTCGAGACCTACCTGAGCACGGTGGTCGATCATGGCCTCAATGCCTCGACGTTCACCTGCCGCGTGATCACGTCCACTGGCTCGGACCTGGTGTCGGCGATAGTCGGCGCGATCGGCGCGCTGAAGGGCCCCTTGCACGGCGGCGCACCAGGACCGGCGCTCGACATGGTGTTCGAGATCGGCGATGCGTCGCGGGCCGAGGCCGTCCTGCGCCGGAAGATCGAGGCCGGCGAAAAACTGATGGGGTTCGGCCATCGTGTCTACCG
>DATFXR010000490.1:0-3599 GCA_035315685.1 Vicinamibacterales bacterium
ATGCGAGGCCTGCATCTCGTAGAAGCGGACGTCGGGCAGCACGCGCTTCATGTTGGCCTCGAAGGGATCCCAGCCCGGGCTGCCGAAGTCGCCGTACTGCTTGAAGTCGTCGACGATCACGAAGCCGCCCTTCTGCAGGTAGGCGCGCAGCGCGGCGGCTTCGCGATCGCTCAGTTCCCACCAGCTCACTTCGATGATGTAGGCGACCGGATACTTGAAAAGCTCCGGATCGTCGAGCGTGATCGTGTTGATCGACTCCTGCGCGCCGAGAAAGCTCACCTCGTTCATGATCCGGATCAGGTTCTGTTCGGCCATCGGATAGCCGTGGGCCCACGCCGGCAGGCCGCGGTACCAATAACCGCCCGGCCCGGTCTCGTAGCGGACGCGGAGAAACGTGAAGCGGCCGTCGTACGACACGTTGGCCCCCGGGATGAATCCCCGCACGCGCGGCCCGCCGAACCCGAAGCCGCCGAAGCGATCCTGCGCGACGACGCTGGCGGCCACCAGCGCGATGAGCAGCGCGACGAGCGCACAGGTGCGGCGCGTCAATATCCGAGGCGTAACATTCCGTCCTTCGCGCCGTTCACGGTCCCCGCGGTGAGCCACTCGAGCGACGCACGGAAGAGCAGCAACCGGTTCTTCTCCCACATCGCGTTGTGCGACGAGCAGGCGAGATCGACGAAGACTTTCTGCGTCGCCGTGAGATCGGTGTAGAACTCGCGCACCCGGTCGGGCGCCACCTGTTTGTCGTGCTGGCCCGCGATCATCAGCGTCGGCGTCTGCATCTTCCCGACCATCGCGCCGTTGAAGCCCCACGTCGCGGTCTGCGGCGCGCGCCTGACACCGCTGCCCCACGTCGCGCCGACCGGATCGGACGCCAGCATCTGCGACCACACCGCGTCGCCGACCGTCTGCTCGTATTGCGCCGGGCAACCGACCTGCCGATCCCAGTTCGCGTAGAACTCCTCGCGCGACTGGGTGTTCATTGGGACGCCGTCGGGCGGCATCTTGGCCGGCGCCGCTGCCGCGCTACGGTTGTAGGCCGGCGCGAGCAGAACGAGCTTCTGCACTTTCTCCGGGTGCTGCGCGGCGTAGCCGCCGGCGCGCGGCCCGCCGAGCGACCACCCGAGCAGGCTCACCCGATCGACACGCCGCAGCGTGCGGATATAGTCGACGACGCCGTCGATGTCGTTCCAGTCGGAGGCAATCGTCGTCAGCGCATGGCCGTTCGTGGAAGCGCATGGCCCCTTCACGAACGGCGCCTGGCGATCCTTGGCGAGGTTGCACGGATCGTTCATCGCCGCCGGACGGAACGAGCGACCGTAGCCGGTCGTGTCCATCGCGAACGTGTCGAAGCCGGCGCGGGCGAGGAAGGCCATCCAGCTGTAGTCGGGCTGCGGCACGTCGAAGGCGACCTCGGCCGGCGTGCCGGCGCCGTGGACGAACAGCGCCACGCGATCGCCGACGCCGCCGCGCAGCGCTGCGCCGGCCAGCACGCGCTCGCGCGCGTAGATCGGCACCTCCTGCCCTGCGATCGCCGGCACCGTGGACTTCACGCGCACATAGTGGTCGATCGTCACGACACGGTCGCCGTCGTCGCCCGCGACCACCACGCCGAGCGCCAGCACCGCCGCCGCAAAAGCCAGTTGACGCATATGCGCGTATCTTATAATGCGCTCCCATGTTGGAACCATGAAGACTCGAAGAGCATCGTGGTTCCGGCACCAGTTTGCCGCGAGTAAAGGAGCACTCATGCGATATGCACGGTACGCACTAGCCGCCGCGCTGATGGTCACGCCGGCCGTCGCGCAGGACGTACAGCCGACCAACGACGCCCCGAATCCATTCACGACCGTCAAGGAGTACTTCAAGCTGCCGGCAGGCCGCTCCTGGGGATCGACCAGCGCCGTCGACATCGACAAGGATGGCAAGTCGATCTGGATCGCTGAGCGCTGCGGCCAGAACAGCTGTCTCGATCGCACGGCCGGCAAGATGATGGATGTGCCGACGGTGATGAAATTCGACGCCAACGGGACGCTCGTGACGAGCTTCGGCGCCGGCATGCTGATCTTCCCGCACGGCATCCACGTCGATCGCGACGGCAACGTGTGGGTGACCGACGGTCAGGACAACGCGCCGCTGCCGCAGCGCGGCGCGGGTGGCGGCGGCGCCGGCGGAGGCCGCGCGCGCGGCGAGGCGCCGACGGGCCCGATCGGTCCGCGTCCCGGCGCGACGATGGGCAACCAGGTCTACAAGTTCAGCCCGGACGGCAAGGTACTGTTGACGCTCGGCAAGCCCGGCGGCGCTGCCGCACCGGACTACTTCTATCAGCCGAACGACGTCGTCACCGCGCCCAACGGCGACATCTTCGTCTCCGAAGGACACGGCGCCGGCAACAACCGCATCCTGAAATTCGACAAGACCGGCAAGTTCATCAAGGAGTGGGGCAAGCTGGGAACCGGCCCCGGAGAATTCGATCAGCCGCATGCGCTCGCATTCGACGGCCAGGGGCGCCTGTTCGTCGGCGATCGCAACAACAACCGCGTCCAGGTGTTCGATCAGGACGGCAAGTACATCACCGAGTACAAGCAGTTCAGCCGTCCGAGCGGCATCTTCATCAAAGGCGACATCCTGTATGTCGCCGACTCCGAGTCCGAGTCGGTGTCGCAGAATCACAACGGATGGCACCGCGGCATCCGTATGGGATCGATCAAGGATGGCAGGATTCAGGGCTTCATCCCCGATCCGGAGACACGGACGCGAGCCGCCGACAACTTCACCGGCACGAGCGCGGCCGAAGGAGTCGCCGTCGATGCCGCCGGGAATATCTACGGCGCCGAGGTGGGACCGAAGGCGGTCAAGAAATATGTGAAGAAGTAATTTGGAATTCGGAATTTGGAATGTGGAATGCGTGTCACGCCGCCATGTTGCCGCCGCAGCGTGGCGGCATGATCACGAATTCCTAATTCCAAATTCCAAATTCCTAATTGCCGGTTTCAGATGGAGGTGGCCATGACGAATGTTCGAACGATCGTCGTCGCCCTGGTTGCGATGTCCGGTTCGTTGTTCGCGCAGGATGCAGTGGCGCCGACCAACGATCTGCCGAACCCGTATCAGACCGTCGCCAACCACTTCAAGCTTCCGGCCGCCCGCACGTGGGGATCGACGAGCGCCGTCGAGGTCGACAAGGACGGCACATCGATCTGGGTTGCCGAACGGTGCGGTGTAAACAGCTGCGCCGATCCGGCGAGCGGCAAGATGTCGCCGCTCGATCCGGTGCTGAAGTTCGACGCCTCGGGTACGCTGGTGAAGAGTTTCGGGGCGGGGATGATCGCGTTCGCGCATGGCATCTATGTCGACCGCGACGGGAACATCTGGGTGACCGACGCGAACGACAACCGTCCCCGGCCGGCTCGGGGCGCGCCGCCTGGAACACCTGCACCGCCGGCGCCTGACAGACTGGTCGGCCATCAGGTGATCAAGTTCAGCCCCGACGGCAAGGTGCTGATGACGATCGGCAAGGCAGGCGTCGCCGGCAATCCGCCCGATGCGCTCACCGAACCGAACGACGTCGTCACTGCGCCGAACGGTGACATCTT
>DATFXR010000491.1:0-12673 GCA_035315685.1 Vicinamibacterales bacterium
TCTCGTTCAGGACGCCGGCTTCGACGGCGTGTGGGCGAGCGGCTTCGAAATCAGCGCGAGCCACGGCGTGCCGGACGCCAGCATTCTCACCATGACCGAGACGCTCGAGGCGTCGCAGCGCATGGCTGAAGCGGTCAGCGTTCCGGTCGTCGCCGACTGCGACACCGGATTCGGCAACGCGATCAACGCGATTCGAACCGTCGAGGCGTTCGAGCGCGCCGGCGTCGCCGGTATCTGCATCGAGGACAACGTCTTTCCCAAGCGGTGCAGCTTCTATCCCGGCGTCAAGCGGTTGCTCACCGATGTCGACGAGCAGGCGCTGAAGATACGCGCGGCCGTCGGCGCGCGCGCGACGCACGAGTTCGTCGTGATCGCGCGCACCGAGGCGCTCATCGCCGGCTGGGGTCTCGACGAGGCGCTGCGGCGCGGCCGCGCCTACGCCGACGCGGGCGCCGACGCGATTCTGATTCACTCGAATCAGGCCGCGGTCGACGACATCGCGCGATTTGCGGAGCAATGGGATCGCCTTGCGCCGCTGGTCTGCGTCCCGACCACCTACAACACGGTGTCGGTGGACGAGCTCGCCCGCATCGGCTTCAAGGTCGTCATCTTCGCGAATCACGGACTGCGCGCATCGATTCGCGCCGTTCAGGACACGCTCGCCGAGCTGCGCAAGGCCGGCCGGGCGTCGGCCGTCGACGATCGCATTGCCCCGCTCGCCGAGGTCTACCGTCTCGTCAACCTGGGCGCGATGAAGTCGCACGAGCACGACTATCTGCCGCTCGAAGGCGAATCGATCAAGGCGGTGATTCTCGCCGCCGGCTACGACGCGCGGCTGATGCCGCTGGTTGCCGATCGGCCGAAGGCGATGCTCGAGGTGAAGGGCAAGTCGATCCTCGCGCGGCAGGTCGACACGCTGCAGCAGAGCGGGGTGCGTCAGATCGCCGTGGTCCGCGGCTACAAGAAAGAGCAGGTCAACCTGCCGAACGTCCGCTACTACGACAACGACGCGTTCGAGGAGAGCGGCGAGATCGAGAGCCTGCTGAGCGCCGGCGCCGAGCTCGCGGGTCCGGTGGTCGTGCTCTATGGCGACATCCTGTTCGATCGCCACATCCTCGATCGCCTGCTCGAGAGCGCGGACGACATCACGCTTGCGTGCGATCGGTCGTGGCCCGACACCCGGGCGGGCCGTGAGGCGGCCGGCGCGGATCTGGTCGTCGAATCGCCCGCGCCGCGGCGGCATCGGCGCTTTCTCGCCGACGAGCAGGCCGTCCGCGTCACTGCAATCGGCGCGCGGCTCGATCCTGCCGGCGCCACCGCGGAGTTCATCGGGATGGCCAAGCTGTCCGCGCGCGGCTGTCAGATCCTCGGCGAGGTCTATCGCGAGCTGCGCGCGCTGCACGATCGCACGCCCGTTCACGAGTCGGTGTCGCTCAAGACGGCGAAGCTCACCGATCTGCTGCACGAAGTAATTCGTCGCGGCCATCCGATCGCGTCGGTCGGCGTGTATCAAGGGTGGCTCGAAGTCGACACCTTCGACGACTACCGGCGCGCGTGGTCCGAAGTTGGGTAGGCAGTTCCTCGACCTGCTCGAGCGTCACGGCTACGACTTCTTCACCGGTGTCCCGTGCTCGCTGCTCGCGGGCGTCACGCGCATCCTCGACGACGAGCCGCGATACGGATACGTGAGCGCGGTCCGGGAGGACGCGGCGCTCGGCCTGGCGGCGGGCGCGTATCTGGGAGGCCGCCAGCCGGTCGTGCTGATGCAGAACAGCGGTCTTGGCGTGAGCGTGAGCGCGATCGTCTCGCTGCATCAGATTTATGACATCCCGGCACTGATTCTCGTCAGCTGGCGCGGACAGGACGGTCACGATGCGCCCGAGCACCTGATCATGGGCCGCGTCACCACACCTTTCCTGCAGCTGCTCGACATTCCGTTCGAGGTCTGCGATCCGCGCTCGCTCGAGGCGCAGCTTCGCTCGCTCACCGAGACGATGCGCCGGACGCGGCGGCCGGTGGCGCTGGTCGTGCCGAAAGGAATTCTCGATCGATGATGCGGGCCGATGCCGTCGCAGCGGTGGCCGCGGCGCTCGATGCCCGGGCGCTCGTCGTTGCCTGCAACGGGATGATCGGCCGCGAGCTCTACACCCGGTCCGACGCGCCGACGCGCTTTTACATGATCGGATCGATGGGTCTCGCGTCGTCCATCGGACTGGGTGTGGCGCTGGTGCAGCCGTCGCGAACGGTCGTCGTCTTCGACGGCGACGGCAACGTGCTGATGAATGTCGGCGGCCTCGCGAGCGTCGCGGCGAGCCGCGCGGAGAATTTTCATCACATCGTGTTCGACAACGCCGCGCACGGCTCGACCGGGAATCAGCGGACGATCTCCGATCGCGTGCCGCTCGAAGAGGTGGCTCGTGCCGCCGGCTACCGTCGCACCGCCAGGGTGAGCGATGCGGAGCACCTGCGCGCCGCGCTCGGCTCGTGGTTCGACGAGCCGGGACCGTCGATGCTGCTCGTGGTCGTCGATCGGCAGAATGTCGCGGGCATCGGCCGCGTCGAACCCTCGCCAGCCGACCTCACCGCACGCTTTCGCGCCGCATGCGCGCGGTAATCCTCGCCGCCGGTCAGGGGATCCGGCTGCGATCGATGGTCGACGATCGCCCGAAAGGCCTGATCGAGATCGGCGGCGAGACGCTCGTCGCGCGGTCGGTGCGGCTGCTGCGCGAGGTGGGAATCGGTGCGGTGACGATCGTTGGGGGGCACCTGTCGTCGCAGTACGGGCAGTTCTGCGGCCAGCACGCCGGCGTCGATCTCGTGATCAACGAGCACTACGCGACGGCGGGCAGCATGGCGTCGTTCGCGGCCGCGGTCGATGCGGGGGTCGTCGGCGACGTGCTGCTGCTCGAGAGCGACATCATCTACGAGCGGCGGGCGCTCACGGCAATCCTCTCGGCGCCGATCGACGCCGTCACGCTCGTGTCCGGACTCACCCGCGCAGGTGACGAGGTCTGGGTGCACGCCGTAGACGGACAGCTGCGCGCGATGAGCAAACGCCGAGAGGACGTGCCGTCGGCCGTCGGCGAATTCGTCGGCATCACGCGCCTGTCAGCCGACGCCGTCGTCACGATGCGCGAACAGTTCGCCGCGTTCGTCGCGGTTCACGGTCACGGCCGCATCGACTACGAAACCGAGGCGCTCGTCGCCGTCGCGCAGCAGCGGCCGGTCGGCGTTGCCGTCGTTCCCGATCTGCAATGGGGCGAGATCGACGACGAACGTCAGTACGCGCGCGTGTCGTCGATGCACTGGACGTAGGGCCTGCCGCAGGCGAGTGCCAGGCCGTGCCTGACAGGTCTCAGACCCGTGTCAGCCAGGTGTCAGAGACCTGGACGTCACCGGGTGCTCAAACGCGGAAGGTGTAGGTGACGCCTGGAGTACGTTCGTAGTCGGGTGGAAAGCTTTTCCGCTTGTCAGCGAAGTACTGTTTGCGGAAATCACCGTCAGCGGCGCGATTGAACGTCAGATAGAGATTTCGACGTGGACGATCGGTGAGGTTCGGTTGTGACCGATGCGGCGTGAAGCAATCGAAGAAGGCCGCGTCGCCGGCTGCCATCGGATACGGCACGAATTCCAGCCCGTTGAGCTCAGTGCCATCGAGCGGCTCCCATCGGCGTCCGATCAGCCCGCGGCCGTGGTGGCCCGCCGCCAGCTCGAGGCACCCGTTCGCGACCGTGTTCGCGTCGATCGCGAGCAGCACCGAGACGAAATACGGCGCGTAGGTGTCCCAGCCCGCCTGGATGTCCTGATGCGGCGTGAAGCCGCTGCCTCCGGGCAGCTTGAAATTGATCTTGTCCTTGAAGAGTACCGCGCCGTCGCCGAGCAGCGCCGACGCGGTCTCGACGATCCGCGGATCGAACACGACTCGCGACAGCGTCTCGTCGTAGTCGACGAACGCCTCGATGCGCGACAGCACCTGCGTCGCAGGGGTCGTCTGGCTGTTCTCGAAGTAGACCATCTGGCGGCCGATCTCGGGCGGGCGGTTCGACAATGCCTCGATCGCGCGGATGAAGCCGGCAATCTCGCTCGCGCCGAACACGCCGCGGACGATGACGAACCCGTCGCGTTCGAACGCGCGCATCTCGTCAGACGAAAGAGCCATCGGAAACCTCGAACGGCGACGGCGCCGGGAACCAGCGGTCGAGCGCTCGCCTGATCGCGGCGACGGCGCCGGGAGACGGCATCGCGCCGAAATTGTCGTTCAGGCACGCGAACTTCGGCGCGAACCACCTGAGCCGCGCCATGCCAATCGCTTGCAGGGCGACGACATTGTTCAACGGCTGATACCACGCCTGCCGGATGATCGTACTACGCGGCATGCGCACCGCGCGGCCGGTCTCGAGCAGAAAGTACGGATAGAGATGCTCGGGCGCGACGTTACCAGCCGCACGGAACCGGCTCGCAACGGTATGTGCGAGTGCCTCCGGCCACGCCTCCTCCATGTCGATCCATGACGCACGATCGACGGCAAGCGGCGCGAACTTGAGCTGCCCCCGTCGCCTCGATCCGAATCGGTCGTCGAGGAGCGCGTTCGCGCGAGCCAGCGCAAGATTCCACGGGCTCACGCCGCTGGCATTCTGCTGCGCGCCGTCGGGCGTTCCGCGCATCGCTTCGTAGACGCAGATGCGGCCGTCAGCCGCAAAGAGGTCCGATCGCTCCACGTCCCGTCCGAACAGCCGATCGTCCTCGACGTACACGAAGCGCCGCGAGATGCCGGGCAGCCGGTGCAGGCTCGCAACGATCGCGAACGAGCTGAACGTCGGCAGGTGCTCGCGCGGCATGAACTCGTCATGATGAACGAGCACGACCGCCGATGTGTTCAGCCATGGCGGCACCTGAGGCCGGCACGTGACGACATACACGCGTCGCACCCATGGCAGGAACCTGGCAAGTGATCGCAGGCTGTACTTCAGCAGCTGCAGGTTGTCGCGGGTCCGGTTCGGATTGAGATCGTGCCGCGTCGACGCATGCTGGCGCAGCACCTCGACATAGCCTGGCCAGGCGTCGTCGACCCACGTATAGACGATGTCGATCGGATCGTCAGCCGGCGGTGACGGCATTCCGGTTGCGGTCGGCCGTGACCCGCAGAATGGCGCGGCCGCCGAGGACCGCGAGCGATGCGGCACCGAGCGCCGTGCTCAACCCGTAGGAGATTGCCCGCTCGATGATGGTGATCGCGACCGCAGTGTCCGCCGTCGCGCCGCACATCATGAGGCCGGCGACCATGCCGCCTTCGATGGCGCCGACACTGCCGACGGTCGGTACCAGGCCGCCCGCGATGGTGAGCGCCGTGACTGTCGCGGACTGCGCGATCGTCAGCGGCACACCGAACGCAGCCGCGACGACGATCTGCCGCACGATCGTCTCCACCTGCGCAAGCGAGGCGTACGCGACCGCGCCACCGGCGGCGCCGGCCCCGATCCGCACCCGCGCGCCATGCTCGCGCAGCGCAGCGACGTGTGCGCCCAACCGATCGCGTGCGACCCACGCCGCCGCAATCGCGCTGAGCGCGAGCACGATCGCGATCGCAATGCCGCGCGCCGAGCGTGCAACGATAGCCCCCACCGTCGGCAGCGCGAGCAGGACGACCGCTGCCATCGCCGGCAACTCGGCGACGCGCACGTAGACGAACGACGCAGCGGCCTGCGCCAGCCCGATGCCCTCTGCGCGGAGGAGCGCAATCCGGCTGGCGTCGCCGCCGAGTCCGGTCGTCGGCGTCGCGTTGCGGACGAAGACGCCGGCGAGGTTGATGAGCGTGGAGCGAGCGAGCGTCAGGCGGCCGCCAAGCGCAACGATGACGATTCGCCAGCGTTCGCCAGTGACGAGGAGACCGCCGAGGTGAAGCGCGACGGCGACGGCGACCAGCAGCGGCCGCGCATGCGCGAGCGCGGCGCCGACCGCGCGAACAAACGACACAATCACGCAATCATACTGTGGCCGGGTAGGCCGGGAGTGTCGGTCCCACACTCCGGCCTGCCTGACCCACCCGACTACAATGGCGTCTTGGCCCGTCATCCCGTGGTGCGCGCCGGCCTCGCGCTGATTGCGTTTCGCGCCGCCGGACTGACCCATCGCTACATCCTGCAGCCCGACGTGGCGATCGGCCGCCGGCTGGCGCTGTTCGTGCCTGCGCTGGCGACCCATGCAGGCGTGCTCACCGGAATCGTCGGGGCGTTCCTGCTGGCATGCGCGGCCGCGCCGCGATGGCGGCGGGCCATCGCGATCGCCGCATGCGCGACGTTTGCCCTGCTGATGATCGCCGGGCAGGCGGACCTCACCGTGTCGTCGATTACCGGCGCGCCGCTGACGCCAACCGTGTTCCGCACGTTTCGCGGCTTGCAGGTCGTCACGTCGAACGAATTCCTCGAGCCGCTGCGGGCGAACTGGCGAGTCACGGCGATCGGCCTCCTCGCCTTTGCCGCCGTCGTGTTCTGGATGATGCGCGCCGTGTTTGCCGCCGACACGCCGCCCCAATCGCCGACCCGTGTCGGATCCGCGTTGCTGGCCGTCGGCGGACTCGCCGCCGCCTGGCTCGTGAGCGCCGCGCCATGGGCCATCCCGCCGCCTCCGATCGAAGCCGCCTTCGCACTCGAGTACCTCGGCCTCGACCGTACGTCGCTCGACGTGCCGGAACCCGCCGCGATCACGCACCTGCGATCGCTCGTCGGTCTTCCGCCGGGCGCGCGCTGGGTGGGCGACGAGTACCCGCTCGCGTACGTGCCTGCTCCGTCAGGGATCGGGCCGCGCCCGCGGCCCGACATCGTGGTCGTGATGGTCGAGAGCCTGCGCGCCGAGGAACTGGGCTTCATCACCGGCCGCGAAGAAAGCGTCACGCCGAGTCTGGATGCGCTGGCGGTACACAGCGCGGTCTTCACCTCGTATCTGTCGAACGCGTTTCCGAGCGCCCCCTCCGTGCTGTCGTTTCACGCGTCGGCGTGGCCACACCGGCGCAAAGAAATCGTCACCGATTTTTCGAGAACGCAGTTCGACAGCCTGCCCGAGCGGCTGCGCGACCTTGGCTACGACACGATCTACGTCGGCGCCGATCCGCATTTCGACAATCAGGATCGCTGGCTGCGCCGCTGGTATGCCGGCGTCAGCGATCTGGTCGCGAGCGGCAGCGAGGCGACCGATCGCGCCATCGTGGCGCGTGCGATGGCGGAGATCGAGCGGCACGACGCCGCCGCGACGTCGAAACCGCTGTTCGCGTTCGTGTCCACCTACAGCACGCACTATCCGTTCAGGTTGCCAGCCGACGCCGGAGAGCCGGAGGCGCCGGAAAGCGCCGGCCTCGGCGTGCGCTACCGCCAGGTCCTGCATTACAGCGATCGCCAGATCGGCGCGCTGCTCCGCATGCTCGCACTCCGCACGCGCCATCCGCAGACGGTCACGATCGTCGTCGGCGATCACTCCTTTTACACCAACCTGCGCAAGACGTCAGGGTTGCCCGAAAACGACAACCAGTGGACGCCGTTGATCGTGAATCAGGGCAATGTCGCCGCGGCGACGCAGCGGATCGCCGAACCCGCCAGCCATGTCGACGTCCTGCCGACGATTCTCGCGATCGTCGGAGACGATCGTCCGACGGCGGCGGTCGGAACCGACCTGTTCGGGCCGTCGCGATCTGCCCCGCGGAGCGCACTGGCGATCCGGCCGGGCGGAGTGCGGGTCGAGCGCGAGGGGTATTCGGTGTTCGTGGACGCCCGCACACCGAACGGTGCTGAGATTCGTCCGTCGTTTCAGGAGCGCGCAGGCTCGGCCGCTGTCGCGCCGCCGGATGCCCTGCAGGTGATGGAGTGGGTCAACACCTGGTCGTATCTCGTGGAGCGCGATCGCGTGTGGAATCCCGCGCTTCTTCGTAAATCGTTTCGAGGCGCCGGGCAATGACGGACCAGTCGTAGGCGCGCGCCACCGCGAGTCCCCGCGCGCCGCAACGCTGCCGCTCCTCCTCGTTCGACAACATGTCGTCGAGCGCGGCGGCAAGCGCCGGCGCGTCGCGCGGCGGCACGAGGCGGCCGCACGCCGAATCGCCGATCAGCGCCCGATATCCGTCAATCTGCGTCGCGACGACCGGTGTCTCGCACGCCAGGGCCTCGAGCAGTACGATTCCGAAACTCTCTCCGCCGGTTGCCGGCGAGCAGACAATGTCTGCCGACTGGAAGTAGCCCGGCAACTCCGCATCGGCCACACGTCCGACGAACGGCGCGTCCAAACCCGCCTTGCGCGCGGCCGCGTCGAGCGTCGATCGCGCCGGGCCATCGCCGACCACGACGAGGCGCGTGTCCGGATGGCGTGATCGCAGGCGCGCCATTGCGTCGATGAGATGTTCGACGCCCTTCCGCGGCTCGAGCCGGCCGACGAAGACGACGTGCCGACCCACGCCCATGGCACCGGGCCGCGGCTGCGGCCGACGGAACCCCTCGACGTCGACGCCGTTCGGTACGATGTCGTAGGTGCCAGGAAAATGCGCGGCGACCGTGCGCCGCGCCGATTCCGAGACCGCGATCCGTCGCGAGACGCGCGCCATCAGCGGCGCGAGCAACGGCCGTGCGGCCGGGTACAGACGGTGACCCGCCTCGCGATGCACGTGAAAAGTACCGACGATCGGCGCTGGTGACGCGCGCAGCGCGAACCACGGAAAGAGCGGCGTCAGCGGTTCATGCACGTGGACGACGTCGAAGTGCTCCCGACGGAAGAGGGCATGAACCGCGCGGGCCGCACACGGGCTGAGCCCGAGACCGGATTCAGTTCCCCCGAAGGTGATCGCGACAGCCGACGAGAGCGCGCGCTCGCCGTCACGCAGCGGCGCGGATGCGGGGCCGAACACCGACACATCGTGTCCGCGCGCGCGCAACGCCCGAGCTTGTGCGCGAATGTGCGTGGTGACACCACCAGGGCGCGCGAGATCGTACGGCGCGAACACTGCGATGCGCAACAGAGAGACTGTACTATACGGTTGTGACGACGGACCGGCGTTCGCGCCTCGGCATTCTGATCCTCGCGGCTCTCGGAGTTGTTTTCGGCGACATCGGCACCAGTCCTCTCTACGCGATGCGCGAGTGCTTCGCCGGCACCCACGCCATCCCCGTGACCACCGTCAACGTGCTCGGCGTGCTGTCGCTCATCGTCTGGTCGCTCGTGATCACCGTGTCGATCAAGTACGTGCTGTTCGTCATGCGCGCCGACAACGGCGGCGAGGGCGGCATCCTTGCGCTGGTCGCTTTGGTGCGCGGCGCGGCCGGACCGTATGCGCACGGCGCGCTGATCGCGATCGGCCTGTTCGGCGCTGCGCTGTTGTACGGCGACGGCATGATCACGCCGGCGATTTCGGTGCTCAGCGCGGTCGAAGGGCTCAGCGTCGCGACGCACATGTTCGAACCGGTCATCGTGCCGATCACCGTGGCCATCCTGATTGGCTTGTTCGTCGTGCAGAACCGTGGCACCACCGGCATCGGGTCGATCTTTGGCCCGATCATGATCACCTGGTTCCTGACGCTGGCGCTGCTCGGCGTCGGGCCGATCGTCCGGAATCCGCACGTCCTCTCGGCGTTGAATCCCTGGCACGCGTACGAGTTCTTCGCGATCCACCGCGTCGGTGCGTTCGTCACGCTCGGTTCGGTGTTCCTGGCAATCACCGGCGCCGAGGCGCTGTACGCCGACATGGGACACTTCGGCCCGCGGCCGATCCGCATCGCCTGGTTCTCGCTCGTGCTGCCGACGCTGGCCGTCAACTACTTCGGCCAGGGCGCACTGCTCCTGGAGAACAGTGCCGCGCGCGTGAACCCGTTCTTCAATCTGGCGCCTTCATGGGGACTCTATCCGCTGGTCGCGCTCGCGACCGTGGCCGCCGTCATCGCCTCACAGGCGATCATCTCGGGCGCCTTCTCGCTGACGCAGCA
Organism: Vicinamibacterales bacterium; assembly: GCA_035315685.1. Lineage (GTDB taxonomy): Bacteria > Acidobacteriota > Vicinamibacteria > Vicinamibacterales > CAVVIG01 > QHWK01. The sequence goes on from DATFXR010000491.1 coordinate 9,957, forward strand.
GGCGATTCAGCTCGGATACTCGCCGCGGTTCGACATCCAGCACACGTCGGCGCACGAACAGGGCCAGGTCTACATCCCCGAGATCAACTGGCTCCTGATGATCGCGACAGTCGGGCTGGTGCTCGGCTTCCGGTCGTCGACGAACCTCGCCGCCGCCTACGGCATCGCGGTCACGACGACCATGGTGATCACCACGCTGCTCGCGTATGTCGTGACCCGCGAACGGTGGGGCTGGAGCGTCTGGACGGCCGGTTTTCTCGCCGCGATCTTTCTCGGTGTCGATTCGGTGTTCTTCGGCGCCAACTTGATCAAGATCGAGTACGGCGGCTGGTTTCCGCTGCTCGTCGCGGGGATCGTCTACGGTGTCATGTCCACGTGGAAGCGCGGCCGCGAGCTCGTCGTCGAGCGGTTGCACCGGGCGGAGGTTCCGCTCGACGCCTTCTTCCAGCGGATCAAGGAGCACCCACCGATCCGTGTCCCGGGAACCGCGGTGTTCATGACCGCCCGTCCGGAGGGCGCGCCGCCAATCCTCGTCCATCACCTGACGCACAACAAGGTGCTGCACGAGCAGGTGATCCTGCTGACGGTCGCAATGCTGAATACGCCGACGCGGGTCGACACCGAGGCGATCGACGTGCAGCCGGTGTCGAGCGGCTTCTACCGCGTGATCGCACGCTTTGGATTCATGGAGACGCCCGACGTGCCGGCCGCGCTGCGGCTCGCACGCGAGCTCGGGCTTCGCTGGGCCGAGGACGATACGACGTTCTATCTCGCCGACCTGACGCTGCTCGCCAACGACGGCATCGGCATGTCGGCATTCCGCGACAAGCTGTTCATCTTCCTGTCGCGCAACGCCCGGCGGGCGACGAACTTCTTCCAGGTGCCTGCCGACCGTGTCGTGGAGATCGGCATGCAACTGGAGATCTGAATTTGGAACTTGGAATTCGTCGCCACGCGGTCACGCCGCCCGTTGGCCGTAGTGTCCGGCTTCCAGCCGGACCCTGATCACGCTGCGCAAACCAGACCTCTGGACCACCACAGGCCCGGCTCAGAGCAGTTTTTCCATGATCACGACGTCCACCCAGCGGCCGTCGAGCCGTCCGTGTTCGCGGTAGATCCCCACGTGCGTGAACCCGGCCCGTAGATACAGAGCAATGCCGGCCTGGTTGCTGGCGAGCGCAGCGAGCACCATCTTGTGGAATCCGATCTCGCGGGCTCGCGCCACGATCGAGTCGAGCAGCTGCCGCCCGATCCCGTGGCCGCGCCGGTCGCGGGCGACGTAGACCGAAAAGTCGGCGACGGAATCGTACGCCGTTCGTGGATTGAACTGGTTGAGGCTGGCCCAGCCGACGACGGCGCCGTCCAGGTCGGCAACAACCACCGGATACCGCGGCCCTCGCTCGGCCAGCCACGCTCGCGTGCCCTCGGGCGTGCGCAGGACCGTCTCGAGCGTTGCGACGCGATCGACAATCCCTTCGTTGTGGATGTCGCAAATCGTGCCCGCATCGTCGGAGGTTGCGGGCCGGATCACGGCCACCATCTCCGCGAGTCTACACACGTTCTGCAGGGGCAACGGCCTTCGCGGCCGGGATCACCTTCGGATTAGAATGACCTCTGCGCTGGGGAGGTGTGTGATGAAGGGTTCGCGTCTATGTGCATGCGTCTGCCTGCTTGCGACCGTTCTGCTCGTGCAGCGGGCACAGCGGGTGAGCGCCCAGGCGCCGGCGGCAGTGGAACTCGGCACGATCAATTTCCCCACGTCCGCGAAGCCAGCCGCGCAGGCGCCGTTCCTGGTCGGCACCAAAGCGCTCTACAACTTCGAGTTCGACCTCGCCGCCGACGCGTTCCGCGAAGCGCAGAAGGCCGATCCGGCGTTCGCGCTCGCGTACTGGGGCGAGGCGATGAGCTTCAACCATCCACTGTGGGCGGAGCAGGATCTCGCGTCGGCGCGCAAAGTGCTCGAGCGGCTCGCGCCGACGGCGGCCGCTCGCGCGGCGAAGGCGCCGTCCGGCAGGGAGCGTGACCTCGTCGAGGCCGCCGACGTGCTGTTCGGCAACGGAGACAAGCTGGCGCGCGACATCGCGTACTCACAGGCGATGGGGCGCATGCACGCGAAGGATCCGCAAGACGACGAGATCTCGGTCATGTACGCGCTGTCGCTGCTCGGCACGGCGCGGCCGGGCGAAAAGACGACCCGGAATGCGATGCAGGCCGCGGCCCTCGTCCTCGACGTCTTCCAGCGGCACCCACAGCACCCGGGCGCCGCGCACTTCATCATTCACGCCTTCGACGATCCGGATCACGCCATCCTGGCACTGCCCGCGGCGCGCGCCTATTCGAAGATCGCACCGTCAGCCGCGCACGCGTTGCACATGCCATCGCACATCTTCGTGCAGCTGGGAATGTGGGACGACGTCGTCGCGTCGAACGTGGTCGCGTACAAGGCGGCGGTCGATCTCGCCGACAAGAAGAACCTGCCGCGCGGCCGCGAAGACTTCCACACGCTCAGCTGGCTGCAGTACGCGTATCTGCAGCAGGGCAAGTTCGACGAGGCGCAGAAGTGCGTCGACCAGGCAAAGGCGGTCGCGGACAAGAACCTGGACAACCCGCGGATCCGCGACGGCTACGCGTCGATGAAGGCGCGCCAGGTGGTCGAGACTGCGAAGTGGGAGCGGCTGCCGCTGCCGACCGGCGCGGTCAAGGACGGCGGAGCGCCC
>DATFXR010000492.1:0-5183 GCA_035315685.1 Vicinamibacterales bacterium
CCGTGCGAACAGGCTCAAGTCGATCGCATCCGCCATCGCCTTGTAGCCGGCGTCGCTCGGATGCAGGTGGTCGCACGAGTCGTAGGCTGCCAGGAACTTCTTCGGATCGCTCGGATCGCGCGTCGCCTTGTCGAAATCGATCACGCCGTCGTAGGCCTTTCCCGAGCGAATCCACTCGTTCAACGCGGTCCGTTTCGACTCTCCGGCTTCGGTGTAGTACGCCGCGCCCCAGAAAGGCGTCAGCGTCGCGCCGATCATGCGGACGCCTCTTGCGTGAGCCCGCTCGATCATCTGCTTGTGGCTCGCGATGAGGTCTTCAGCGGTCGGTGTCGGATTCTGCCGCGCGTTCCCGATGTCGTTGATCCCCTCGAGCACGATGACGTAGGCCACACCGGTCTGGCTCAGCGCGTCGATCTCGAAACGAGCCAGCGCGTTGATGCCGGCGTTGAATGCGCCCTCGGTCAACAGACGGTTGCCGCCAATGCCGGCGTTGAGGACGGCCATCTTGATTGGCGTGGACGCGCCGAGCAGCCGCCGCGCCAGCACGTCGGGCCAGCGGCTGTTGGTGTCTGGCGTCGAGGCCGAACCATCGGTGATCGAATCGCCGAAGGCGACAACCAGGCCGCGCGCGTCCGGTGCATCGACCTCGACGCGTGACAGCAGGAACCAGCTCCGCGTTGTCGAGACGGTCGGGAACTTCGCCGCGCCGGCGTAGTTGCCGGTTTCCGAGACGTAGCTGGTCTGAAGCGCCCCGTTGTGCAGCGTCAGCGGCGCCGTCGCCGTTGTCGCGCCCGGCAAGTACACATCGACTGCGACGTCCGCGAGCGGCGGGACGGCGATCGTGAGTGGATCGCTGTAGACGACCGCGTTCGAAGGAATGGTGATCGTCGGCCGTCCACTGAAGCTCAGTGCGCCGCCGGCCCCTGCCTGAATACCCTCGTCCTTGCTGCGCACCGCGAGGTGAGCGGCGCCGACGGTGATTGGCGCGCCGCCGAACGCGTTGCTCAAGACGACGCGCGCTCTCGCGCCGCCGAGGCTGACGTGGACGATCTGGCGCAGCGTCTGGTTCGTAAACTGAACGAACGGCTGAGGCCCGAACGTCTGGCCCGGAGCCGGAGCAATCGCTGGCGGGGCCTGCGGCGGCCGGCACGCGCTGGCCATGAATGGCGGCGGTGCGGGCGGCCCGGGCGGCGGAGGTGTCAGCGGTCGGCCGACCAGCGCAGTGCCCCATGTGCCGACCCAGTGCCCGCCCGACGACTGGCCCTGCAGTTCCGCGGCGATCGGTCCGATCGCCAGCGCCGCGAGGCTCGCGGCGCTGAACCCACGCAACCACTGGATCGACCTGGAGTGCGGTTCGAGATGATGTGCCACGGCGTTCTCCTCGTTCTCAACGCGTGTCAACGATTCGATGCGATGGTGAAATGCGACAGCCGGCGGCTCTACTATATATGCGCGCCGCAGTCTTCGCAGCGCACGCGCCGCGACATCCTGCAGCGCGACCGGGTCCGCGCCCTGGCGCTCAGAGAGGCAGTCAGCATGACACCAGATGAACCGATCATGTGCAGCCTCGAGCCTGATGCGCTTCGCTCGCGACGCGACGCGTTGTTGCCGAGCCTGATCGCGCACGCCGAACGCGTCGAAGAGATAGACGCCGGGTACCGCATCCGATTCGCCGACGCGACCCGGTTGCGGTCGATCGCGTCAGTGATCGATGCCGAGCGCCAGTGTTGCCGTTTTCTGGAATTCCGGCTGACTGTTGAGGCCGGCGGCGGAGCGATGTGGCTCGAGCTCACCGGGCCGAGCGGCGCGAAGGAATTCCTCGCAGACCTGCTGACGCGCCGCCGCGTGTGACGCCGCCTCATGAGATGATGCGGCGCGCCGGCACCACATCATGCCCGCATCCGACGATTCCCTCACCGACCGCGACAGTTTCGAGGACGAAGCGTTCGCCGGTCTCGATCTCGTCAGCGCGGATCTCTCGAACAAGGAATTTCTGCGCTGCACATTTACCAACGTGCAACTGCAGGACGCGGACCTGCGCGGTGCGCGCTTCGACGACTGCCTGTTCAGCGGCTGCGATCTCTCGCGCATCCGGGCGGCAAACCTGGCCGCCCGCGGCGTGGTGTTCCTCCGGTGCCGCCTGCTCGGTATCGATCTCACGGAGCTGCGGCCAACGCCGTCGCTCTTTTTCGAGGACTGCAATCTTCAGTACGCGACGTTCGGCGCGGCCAACCTGACCGGCACGGAATTCCGCCGCTCGAGGCTCGTCGAGGTCAATTTCTTCGACACCCGGCTCGCCGAAGCGGACTTCGCCGACAGCGATCTGAGTGGCAGCCGCTTCGAGGGCTGCGACGTGCGCGGAGCAAACTTCGCGGGGGCGCGCGGCTTCTACATCGACCCGTCGAGAAACAACGTGATGGGTGCGCGCGTCGACATCACGACCGCGGTGGCGGTCGCGATGGCGCTGGGCTTGAAGGTCGAAGGGTAGCGCGCGGTCCGGCCGAAGCCGGACACGACCGCGCTGTCAACCCGGAGAAGCAACCGCAGAGATCGCAGAGTTCGCAGAGGACGTAGAGACACTTTGTTCTGCGATCTCCGCGGGCTCCGCGGTTGCGTTCCGAGTCGCGGACGAAACGGAAAGAAGATTCTGCGATCTCTGCGGGCTCCGCGGTTGCGTTCCGAGTCGCGGACGATACGGAAAGAAGATTCTGCGATCTCTGCGGTCTCCGCGGTTGCTTTCCCACGTGGGACGCAGGCGCCGGCGGAAATGACATAGGATTCAGCCGAGGGAGGTGTCGCGTGCACAGAGGAACGTATGCCGTGGCGGGCGCTCTCATCGCGGTCTCGCTCGCCGTGGGGAGCGCGGCATCCGGTCAGAATCCGGACGGGACGCGCGCGCGGGCGGCGGCGGCCGGACCGGCGGAGCCACCGCACCAGCGCAGCACCGAGCTGGGCTGGCACCTTGCAGCCCCGGAACAGAAATACGCCGCGATCGACGGCGCGCACCTCAAGCAGTACGTCGGCGAGCTGACCGCGATGTCACGCCGCTATCGCGACAACGGTCATCCTCAGTTCTGGGGCCGGATCATCGGCACCTCCGCGGACACCGAGAACGCCGAATGGCTGATGCAGAAGTTCCGTCAGATCGGCCTGACCGACGTTCACGAGCAGTATTTCGATCTGCCGCCGCAATGGATGCCGAAGTCGTGGAGCGTCACGCTCACGGTCGGTGGGAAGACGCTGTCGATCGACACCGCGCAGCCGACCTATCAGGCTGTCGCGACACCGGCCGGCGGACTCGATCTCGAAGCCGTCTACGTCGGGATGGCGAGCGACGCCGATCTCAAGCTCGCGCGCGATGTGCGCGGCAAGGCGGTGTTCTTCTACAGCACCGACACCGCGTCGCGGCACGCGCCGGTTGCCGACAACGCGATTCGCCGGATCGGCGAGCGCGGCGCCGCGGCGATCGTCATCATTCAGGGCATTCCGGGCAACGAGCGCACGCAGTTCTATCCGGTGAACAGCCCGGTCCCGACGTTCTCGACCGGGATGAAGGACGGCCTGGCCGCGCGTGACGCGATCGCCGACGCGACTGCCGGTGGCGCGCCGCCGCACGTCAGGATCGTGCTCGACGTCGATCGCGTGCCGAATCTCAAGAGCGGCACCGCCTGGGCCACCCTGCCAGGGACGACCGACGAGCAGGTGATGGTGGTCGCGCATCGCGACGGCTGGTTCGAGGGCGCCAACGACAACGCGGCCGGCGTCGCGACGATGCTCGGCCTTGCGGAGTACTTCGCGAAAGTCCCCAAGGATCAACGCCGCCGGACGATCGTCTTTCTCGGGACGACAGGCCACCACAACAGCACCGCCGAGAGCGGTGCCTGGTTCGCGGCGCATCCCGAGGTGTTCGACAAGACCGCGGTGCTGCTGAACTGCGAGCACACCGGCGGCATCGAGACGGGACCCGGCAACATTCGCCAGTCGAACGCCGTGGCCGCCTTCAGCTGGTACGGCACCGGCGCGCGCCTCGCCGACATCGTCGCGCGCGCGATGGACGCGTTCGGCGTGCCGAGTTTCCCGCAGTCGTCGCCCTCGCCGCCCGGGGAGATCGGCCGTTACTACCGTTTCGCGCCGTCGGTGGAGATCATCAACGGCGGCTACGTGTGGCACTCCGATCAGGAGACCGCGGAGACGATCTCGGCCAGCGGTCTCGCGGCGGTGACACGTGCGTACGCGAAGGTGATCGCCGATACGGACACGATTCCGCTGGCCGAAATGCGACAGCCGATCGCACCGCGCACCAGCTCGCAGCAGTAACCTGATGACTGGAGGCTGGGGACTGGAGGGCCGGGGATCGAGACGGGCACCATGAGACCGGCGAAAACCACGTAGTGTCCGGCTTTAGCCGCACCCCAGTCTCCAGCCCGCGTCACATCAGCTCACGGGCAGCGCTGACGATGTCGAGCCAGCGTTCGGCGTCGGGCAACTGACGGAAGACACGGATGATGGGCACGCCAGCGGCGGCGACTTTCGTCTCGTACAGCAGCAACCATTGGAACAACTGATCGTCGTCGGCGGCGATGGCGACGTGGGCGCGCCGCTGCCGCCGCGCAGTCGCGCTGACGATCGCGACGGCCCGATCGACGTCGGCTCCGGTCATGTCGGTGGAGCACGAGCGCGCGTCGAACAGCAGCGGCCACATTCGGAATTCGATCGGGTCCCGCACAGTGGTGAGGAAGGTCGCTGTCTCGTCGAAACTGAGGATGCCAGAGGCCCGCGCCCGCAACCAGCGGCGTCTCTCGTCGCGGATGACCTCGATCGGCACGGCGGCATTGTCGCCGGACGATCAGGCGGGCGCAAGCGGAGCGTTTTGCTAATATCGTGGCGCTTTCGAAGGAGGCCTTATGCGTCTGCGCGTCCTGTCGGCGCTGGTGGCGCTGTTCGTCGCGTGGGTGTGGATCGCAGGCCGCGCGCAGAGCGGCGGTCCGGTGGTCAGCGGCGCACACCGGTTCGAGCGGGTCACGGACGGGATTTACTACGCCACCGCATCCGGCACGATGAACGTCGGGGCGAACTCGCCGATCATCGTCACCGACGACGAAACACTGGTCGTCGACTCGGAGATCACGCCGGCCGCGGCGCGCGCGCTCGTCGCCGACGTAAAGGCGATTACCGACAAGCCG
>DATFXR010000493.1:0-8691 GCA_035315685.1 Vicinamibacterales bacterium
CGACATCGCGCGCAACGTGCAGACGAACCAGAAGCGCGTCCAGTCGGCGCGCGCCTCCCGCGAGCTGCAGGAGAAGAAGCTCGAAGCCGAGGAGAAGAAGCTGGCCGCCGGCATGTCGTCGAGCTTCTTCGTCTTTCAGGCACAGCGCGATCTCTCGCTGGCGCGGACGACCGAGATTCAGGCAATTTCCGACTACAACAAGTCGCTGGTGGACTTCGAGGCTGTCCAGGTCGCGCCCGTGGCTGTCGCCGGCGGCACTGTCGGCAGCAGCACCGCCGGCGGCGTGACGATCGCGGGGCTGGCGTCCGCCACGTCGGGATCGACGTCTCGCTGACGCGAGACGAGGCTGGGGGCTGGGGCTGGGGGCTAGCTACACCGCTCCCAGTCCCCAGTCTCCAGCATCCACTCCCCAGTCCCCACTCGCGACAGCTAGCCGCCTAGCCCCTAGCCCCTACAGTAGACTCCCTCCCGAGTGCCGCGCCTCTCTGTCACTGTCATCACCAGGAACGAAGCCGCCGATCTCGCCGATGCGCTCTCTTCCGTCGCATGGGCCGACGAGATCGTCGTCGTGGATTCGCACAGCACCGACGACACCGTCGCCGTCGCGCACCGCTTCACCAGTCACGTCGTCGTTCGCGACTGGCCCGGCTACATCGCGCAGAAGAACTACGCGGCGTCGCTGGCGGCACACGACTGGATCTTGTCGCTCGACGCAGACGAGCGCGTGACGCCGGATCTGGCCACCGAGATTCAGTCGCGGCTCGCCGCCGCGCCCCAGGAAGCCGGCTTCCGGATACGTCGCGTCACATGGCACCTCGGACGCTGGATCCGATCGACTGACTGGTATCCCGACTATCAGCTGCGCCTGTACGATCGACGGTCCGCCGAATGGACCGGCAGGTACGTGCACGAAGCGGTGACGGTCCGCGGCGCCGTCGGCGAACTTCGCGGCGAACTGCAGCACTACGCGTATCGCGACATCGCCGACCATCTCGAGACGATCGACCGCTACACGACGCTTGCCGCCCGGCAGATGCACGAGGCCGGCCGCCGCGCCGGCCTGATCGACCTGGCCGTGCATCCGCCGCTGGCGTTCCTGCGCAACTACGTCGCGCGCGGCGGCTTCCGCGACGGCGCCACCGGGTTCGTGATCTCGAGAATGAACGCGTATTACGTGTTCCTCAAATTCGCGAAGCTCTGGGAACTGCAGGCGGCGGAGGGAAAGCAACCGCAGAGCGCGCAGAGCACGCAGAAGGACAAATGAATGTTGTCTGCGATCTCTGCGAACTCTGCGGTTGCTCTTCCCCTGGTCGCTGCTGCAACGGCAACCGCTGCGCGCTGCGCCCGCACGATGACAAATAAATGATCTCTGCGATCTCTGCGGTTTCTTTCCGGTCGATTCACCGTGTTCTCGCTGCACGTTGACACGGCGCGGACGTGGCGGGGCGGCCAGAACCAGGTGCTGCTGACCGTGAACGGGCTGCGTTCGATCGGCCAGCGCACGGCGCTGGTCGCGCATCCCAGCGGAGAGCTGCGCCGGCGCGCCGCCGAAGGACTCGATCTGATTCCGCTCGCCCCGCGCACCGAGGTGGATCTCTCGGCGGCGTGGCGGCTGTCGCGGCTCGTCAACGGACTGGCGCCCGACATCATCCACGCGCACGATCCCCACGGCGTCGCGATGGCGGCGCTCGCCCTGTCGATCGGTCGGGGGACGAGGAGCGGCGGGCGCCAGCCCGCTCTGGTCGTGTCGCGCCGCGTCGACTTTCATCTCAAGGGCAATTCGCTGTCGCGCTGGAAGCATCGCCAGGTCGATTGTTTCATCGCCGCCTCGGACGCGATCCGGCAGATGCTGGTCGCCGACGGCGTGCCGGCCGAGCGGACGGTGACGGTGCACGAAGGGATCGACGTCGAGCACGTGCTCGCCGCGCCGCCGGTGAACGTGCACGAGACGTTCTTCCTGCCGCACGGCGCGCCGGTCGTCGGCAATGTCGCTGCGCTGGTGCCGCACAAGGGACAGCGTTATCTGATCGAGGCTGCGCACCTCGTCGTCCGGCAAGTTCCTGATGCGCGTTTCGTCATCCTCGGCGAAGGCGAGTTGCGCGAGCTGCTCGAGAAGCAGGTCCACGAGCACCATCTCGAGAAGCATGTCCTCTTACCCGGCTTCCGGACCGATGTGCTCGGGTGCATCCGCAGCGTCGATCTGTTCGTCATGAGCTCGGTCACCGAAGGCCTCGGGACCTCGCTGCTCGACGCGATGGCGGCATCGCGGCCGATCGTCGCGACGTCGGCCGGTGGTATTCCGGAGATCGTCGAGAACGGCGTGAACGGCCTGCTGGTGCCGCCGCGCGACGCGCCGTCGCTGGCCGCCGCAATCGTCCGCGCGCTGAAGGATCCGGCACTGCGCCAGCAGCTCGGCGCCGCGGGCTTTGCGCGCGTGAACGAGCGCTTCACGGTCGAGCGGATGGTCGAAGCAACCGCCGCCGCCTATCAGCGCATCGTCAGCAGCGTGCGTCGCTAGCAGCTGGAGCTTTCGCGCGACGTCCGTTCGAAACGCGCTCCAGGCCTGCTATCCAGCGTCAAAACGGCAGGCGCCCGATCGAAGAGACGAAGGCGCGCGCGTGCTCCGAGCCGGTGAGCGCGAGCGCCGCCGCAAGCGCCAGCGTGATCACCGCCAGAATCACCCGCACCGCCGATCGGCCGATCACGAGCTCCACCTCGTTGTGCGACCGGCGGCGGCGGAAGTGCACCAGCGGGTTGTCGCTATGAATCATCGCGGGAACCCTCGCCCGCGTCCCCGGCGCCGCGGCGCCTGGACGCGAGCCTGGCGCGCGCCGCTTCGACATCGGTCTCGCGGAACCGCCAGATTTTTGGACCGTCCTTGAACCCTCGCAACCGTCCAGTGCGGGCCCACAAGCGCACCGTTCGATCGGACACGCCGAGCCTGAGCGCCGCGCTGTGCGTCGATAAAATCCGCTCGCCGTCCGCAGTGAACCAGTACATCTCACTTCCACCGCCGGTCCGCGTCAGCAGGCAGAGCTGCCGCCGACAGGTCAAGTCGCGGAAGTCTTGAAGAGCGCGTCAAAGCACCTGAACACTGGACGACGGCGATCTTGAAGCGGCGCTTCAGACCATTCATCCAGCTGCTTCGACGCGTCCGGCACCCCTGCGCCGGGTCTCAAAATCCTGGCAGGCGCGTTCACGCCATCGTGAACACCCTCGTGGCTGATCGATCGTACGACTGGAGACCAGTTTCGGCAATTGGTCTTGCCGGAAATCCTTCAGCGCGATCGCGCCATGCGCGCGCGGCGGCGCGGACGGCAGACGCCGCGCAGCGGACACTGCGCGTCGCCTTGCGCCCGCAAGAAGCCGCATGCGTTCATCATCCCGAGGTGGCAGAGGGCGTAATCGTATTTGACCGGATCATCGGGATCGAGCCCGCGCAGGGACGCCGTGATGTCACGCGCCATGCGCCATCCCGGGCTCGTGTACTCGGTCAGGCGCAGGCATCGGCCGACACGTATCAGGTGCGTGTCGAGCGGGACGATCAGCTTGGCCGGCGACACGCGCCGCCATACGCCAAGGTCCAGCGCGTCCCGGCGAACCATCCATCGGAGAAACAGGTTCAGCCGCTTGCAGCCCGAGCCCGCCGACGGCCGCGGGAAGAAGTAACCGACGCCCGGACGCTTCGGAACGCGCCCGTACGCCGCTTTCAGATCGAGCGCCGTCGCCCGCGTCGAGAAGCGATCGAGCGCGCCTTCCACATCGTCGGCACGCGGGTCGTAGTGCTCGAGAAAGAACCCCTCGATCGATCCCGCGCGATCGATCATCTGGCGCATCAGCCACAGCAGCGCGACGATGTCCGCTTCGCGCGTCCACCGGTGGACGATGCCGCCGAATGCCGGTCCGTCCCGGCGCGGATCGAAAGCGCGGACGAAGGCCGCCGGCTGAGGTCCCATCACCGCGAGGACGCGCTCGATTGACTGCAGAACGCTCATGACGCGACCGAACGCCAGCGAAGCCGCCACGAATCCGACGGCTTCGCGGTCGTCGTCTCGCCGGAAACGCCGCACGATTTGAATGGGGTCGGTGGCGGAGTCGGGGTAGTTGAAATCGGCGTAGAGCCGATCGAGTGTCTGCTTCAGCAACGGTATCATTCTGACATGCGGATGCTGTGGAAAGCGCTGATCGCGGTTGTCGTTCTGCTCGCGCTCGTCGCCGGCGGCGGCTATCTCTATCTGCGGCGCTCGCTGCCGCAACTCGAAGGAACGATCGTCGTTGCCGGGCTGTCGGCGCCAATCGACGTCGTTCGCGACGCCGACGCGATCCCGCACGTCTTCGCAACGAACAAGCAGGACGCGCTGTTCGGGCTCGGCTACGTCCATGCGCAGGACCGTCTCTGGCAGATGGAGTTGCAGCGCCGCATCGCGTTCGGACGGTTGTCAGCGGTGCTCGGGCCCGCGGCGGTGCCGCAAGATCGTTTTCTCCGCACGGTTGGCTTCGGCCGCGCCGCGAAGAGCGCCTGGGAGACGACGCCCGACTGGGCGAGGCAGCAGATCAACGCGTATCTCGCCGGCGTGAACGCGTTCATCGCGGGGCATCATGGCGCCGGGCTGCCGCCGGAGTTCACCCTCCTGCGATTCGAGCCCGAGCCGTTCACCGGACCCGACGTGCTCGCGTGGGTGAAGATGATGGCGTGGGATCTGAGCGCGAACTATGCGTTCGAGTTGCTGCGTCACGATCTCGCCAACGCCGTCGGCGCTGAGCGGATGGCGCAGTTGATGCCACCGTACGCGGTACGGGGACTGTCGATCACGGAAGGGCCGGGATGGCCGGGCGGACCGGGTGAGGCTGGTGGGTCGGGTGCGTCAGGTGGGCCGGGTGGGTCAGGCGGGTCAGGCGGGCCTGGCGGGTCGGATGCCACACATCAGACGTCCCTGAATAAACCGAGCAGTCCGACCTGCCCGACCTGCCAGACCTGCCCCGCTTGCCAGACTCACCCGACCTACCCGGCTCTCCCCGCGTTCATGCGCGCGCTCGCGTCTGACAATCGCGCGCTCACCGAGGCGCTCCTGGGCGGCGCGGGCGCGGAAGCGATCGGTTCCAACAACTGGGTGGTGGACGGCACGTTGACGGCCACCGGCAAGCCGATGCTCGCCAACGATCCGCACCTTGGCGCGCGGCTGCCCTCCACCTGGTATCTCGCGCACGTGACCGGCGGCGATTTCGAGATCATCGGCGCGACGCTGCCCGGCGCGCCCGCCGTCGCGCTCGGACGGAATCGCTACATCGCGTGGGGCGCGACCAACGTGGCGGCCGACGTCGAAGATCTGTATCGCGAGCACATCGACCCGACCGGGAAGCTGGTCGAATTCCGCGGCGCCCAGGAACCGATCGCGATCATCCCGGAGACGATCCACGTCAAAGGCGCCGCGGATGTGCTCCTGAATGTCCGGATCACGCGACACGGTCCGATCGTGTCGGACGCAATCAACGCGAACAACGCCGAATCGCGGGACCCCGGTCCCAGGCCGCCGGCCCTCGAACCGCTGGCATTCCGCTGGACCGCGCTCGATCGCAGCGACTCGACGGTGTCGTCCTTTCTGCGGCTGAACGAGGCGCGCAACTGGTCCGAGTTCACCGACGCGCTGCGCGATTTCGTCGCGCCGGCGCAGAACTTCGTCTATGCCGACGTCGACGGTCATATCGGCTACTACGCGCCCGGCCGGATTCCGGTCCGCGCCTCAGGCGACGGGTCGGCGCCGGCCGACGGATGGACCGGGACCGCCGAGTGGACCGGGTGGATTCCGTTCGATGATCTGCCGCATCTCTACGATCCGCCGACACACGTCATCGTCACCGCGAACCATCGGCCGGCGCCGGCGAGCTACGGGTACCACCTCGGGCTCGAGTGGCCGGAACCGTATCGCGCACAGCGGATTCTCGATCTGCTGGGCAGCATTCACCTTCAGAATCACCGGTTCACGGTCGACGACTTCGCGCGAATCCAGGCTGACACGGTGTCACTGCATGCGAAGACGATGGTACCGCTGTTGCTCGCGCACGCGCAGCCGACGACTGCAGCGGATCGTCAGGCGCTCGACCTCCTGCGGCGCTGGGACTTCGACGCGCGCGGCGACAGCGCTGCCGAGGCGATCTTCGCCGCCTGGTTCCAGCATCTCGCGCCGGCCATCGTCGAAGACGACCTCGGCCAATTGCTGGGCGATCGCTACAAAGATCGCTACTCGTACGTCACCCGTTTCGTCATCCACACGCTGACGACCAACGACGCCGGCTGGTGCGACGACGTGCGAACGCCGCAGCACGAGACGTGCGACGCTGCGGTGTCGCTCGCGCTGCGGCAGGGTGTGGCGGACCTCGAGCAGCGGCTCGGCAGCGACATGGCACGCTGGCGGTGGGACGCGGTGCATCACGCGGTGTTTCCGCATCAGGGTCTGGACGCCGTCGCGGCGCTGCGGCCGATTCTCAGCCGCTCGGTGCCGAACGGTGGCGACTGGAGCACGGTCGACGTCGGCCCGGTCGCGACCGATCATCCGTACGAGCAGCACAACGTGCCCGGTTACCGTGAGATCATCGATCTGTCGCCGGTCAACGACAGCCGCTTCATCGATGCGGTCGGCGAGTCGGGACATTTTCTGTCGAGGCACTACGACGATTTCCAGCGCGACTGGCACGACGTGCGCCATCGACGAATGCGCATGTCGCGCGCGGACGTCGACAGCGGCGCGCTCGGCCATCTGCGCCTGACGCCGTAAGGCCGCCCACGAAGACACGAAGGTTGGTGTACAACAATTCTTTCTTCGTGTCTTCGTGCCTTCGTGGGAAGCCGCGGTGTCTGCGGTCGTGCCCGGCTTCAGCCGGATCGTGATCAGAAGGGCGTGATCGGGACGCCGTAAGGGCGCCCACGAAGACACGAAAGCACGAAGGGTTGTGTACAAACAATTCTTTCTTCGTGTCTTCGTGCCGTCGTGGGAAGCCGCGGTGTCTGCGGTCGTGCCCGGCTTCAGCCGGATCGTGAATCAGAAGCGCGTGATGGGGACGCCCGCCTGGCAGAGCGGACAGTCGCCCGCCGTGAAATTCTCCGGCGCCTGATACTCGGCGAGCGCGATGTTCGGGACGCCGAGATTGGTGACCGCCTCCATGCGATCGTAGATCTCCACCGTCGCGACGATGGTTCCCCCGGCGTCCTTGACGAGTTCAGCGCAGCGCGCGAAGGTCTGGCCGGTATTCCGGACGTCGTCGGCAAGCAGCACGCGCTTGCCCTTGAGCTCGTTGCGGTAGAACGCGCGCAGCGCAAAGGTCCGGGCGGGATCGTAGTTGAACGGCGCGAAGATGCACGCCGGATGCGTGAGGCTGCGGCGGCTGTCGAGCAGACCGGCGAGCGTGTGCGCGAGCAACGCGCCGCCGGTGACAGGGCCCGCGACGACCTCGGTCTGCTGCACGAGATCGCCGGGCATCAGATCGATCAGGTCCTGCGCGAAGCGCCAGATCGTCGACGGCGTTCGGAACAGCTGATGCGGGTTGAGGTACACGCGGCCGTGGTAACCGTTGCCGTAATCGAAATGACCGTCCAGCATCAGGACCTGCGACTGCCGCAGATCCCTCAGAGCCTTGTCACGCAATTCCGTGCGCTTGTCCACTGGGCACCTCAGGTGTGCAGGACCGATCGGCCGATAGGGTGGGTTGGGAGGGCGGCGCTTCGCGCCGGTCGGTCCGACCCTACCCAGCCCACGGGCCGATCGGTCCCACACACCCCGCCTGCTCGTTCACGTAGACGAAGCGGCCGCCGACCATCGTCGCAGCGACGCCGCCACGGAGCGACCAGCCGTCGAACGGTGTGTTCTTCGATCGTGAGCGCATCGCCGCCGCGGACACCGTCACGCGGAGATCCGGCACCAGGATCGTGATGTCGGCCGGCGCACCCGGGCTGAGCGACCCGCCCGCGATGCGGAGAATCCGCGCGGGATTCACCGACAGCAGCTCGATCATCCGCGCGATCGAGATCACGCCGGCGTGAACCAGCCGATCGAAGCAGAGCGACACCGCCGTCTCGAGCCCGGTAATGCCGAACGGTGCGTGGTCGAACTCGACCTGCTTCTCGTCCGCGTGATGCGGCGCGTGATCGGTCGCGATCACGTCGACGCTGCCGTCGGCGATGCCGGCGAGCATCGCGTCGCGATCGGCGGTTTCGCGGAGCGGCGGGTTCATCTTCACGTTGGTGTCGTACGGAATGGGCGTGCGCAGCATCTCGTCGGTGAGCACGAAGTGGTGCGGCGTCACCTCGCAGGTCACGCGGACGCCCTTGGCCTTGCCGTAGCGGACCGCGTCGAGCGTCTGGCGCGCGCTCAGGTGGGCGATATGCACCACGCCGCCGGTGAGCCCGGCCAGCGAGATGTCCCGCAGCGCCATGATCGACTCGGCCTCGCCGGGAATGCCGCGCAGGCCGAGCGCCGCCGCGTGAAACCCTTCGTGCGCGACGCCATCGCCTTTCAGCGTCTGCTCCTCGCAGTGCTCGATCACCGGCAGATCGAACATGGTCGTGTACTCGAGCGCGCGGCGCATCAGCATCGCGGTCGCGACCGGACGGCCATCGTCGGTGATCGCGACGCAGCCGGCGGCTTTCAGTTCGGCGATGTCGGCCAGCTGCTCGCCCTGCTGGCCGCGCGACACCGC
>DATFXR010000494.1:0-12914 GCA_035315685.1 Vicinamibacterales bacterium
GTCAGCTTCGCAGCCGGCTGGACGATGGTCCTGTCCTACGCGATCGTCTGCCCGTGGGAGGCGGTCGCTACCGGCAACCTGCTGGCGCGTGTCTTTCCATCGCTCAACAGCTATCAGCTGTACGTCATCGATGGCAGCCCGATCTTCGCGCCGCGGCTCGCGGTCGGCGTTGCGCTGACGGCACTCATCGCGGCCGTGAACTACCGCGGCATCAAGCCGAGCGGCGTGTTCCAGGATGTGATGACGTTCGGCCTGCTCGCGACCTTCGCGATCTTCACACTGCTCGGATTCGCGAAAGGGTCGAACGCGAACATGCAGCCGCTGTTCGCGCCAGGGCGGAGCGGCCTGCTCGGGATCTTTCTCGTGATGCAGATCGTGCCGTACTTCATGACCGGCTTCGAGTCGGTCGCGAAGGGATCGGAGGAAGCCCGGACCGGGTTCGATCCGCGCAACTTCACGACCGCCATCTACGCATCGCTGGTCGCCGGCTTCCTGTTCTACGTCCTCATCATCGCGGTCGTGACCTACGTATATCCGTGGCAGGAGATCGTCGCCGGGCACGTGCGGACCGAGGTCGCGTTCGAGCGGACCTTCGGCTCCCACGCGATCGCGCAGCTGATTCTGTTCGGCGCGTTTCTGTCCTTGCTGAAGATCTTCAACGGCAACTTCGTCGCGGCGACGCGCATGCTCTACGCGATCGGACGCCGCGAGCTGGTGCATCCCTCGCTCGGCCGCGTCCATCCGTCGTTCGGCACGCCTGTGGTCGCCATCGGGCTCATGGCGGCGCTGACGATCGCCGCGGCGATGTTCGGGGACGCGATTCTCGTCCCGATCACCGAGGTGGGATCGCTCGCCGTCGGCGTCGGCTGGCTGTCGGCCTGCCTCGCCTACGTCGCGCGGCGAGACGGGTCCGAGTCGGCTGCGATGGCCTGTCTCGGCGCGGCGGTCAGCAGTGCGATCGTCCTGATGAAGGTCGTGCCGGCCGTGCCTGGCAGCTTTACCGCCGCGGAATGGACGGCGTTCATCGCCTGGAGCGCGGTCGGGCTCGCCTTCTGGCTCGCCCGCCGCCGGACGGGAGTGTAGGACCGACAGGCGCGCCGCGCCGCCCTTCCCCACCCACCCTATGAGCCTATCGGTCCCACACTCGGGTCCCGTCCGGAGAGCGCCTGAGCGACGAACAGGTCCTGCGGCAGGCCCCCGAGGATCTCGACGGTCTCGTCGACGACGGTCTTTGGCACGCCGGTCACGCGGTAGCGCCGCGCGAGATCCGGAAACTCCGTCGCCTCGACGGCATACGCGGTGATGTTGGTGTTCGAGAACGCCATTTCGTGTGCGAGGCTGACCGCCCGCGGACAATGCGGTCACGTCGGTGTCGTGAACACCTGGACGGTCATCGGCTTGTCGACCGCCGCCAGCTTCTGGCGGTTTTCGTCGGTGAGGCTCGAGGCGCGGCCACCGACCAGCAGCAGCGCATGCACGAGCGAGATGAACTCGTAGCCGGACGGCGCGCCAAGGAAGCGGATGCGCGAATCGCGCCCGTCGCCGTTGCTGCCATCCGCGAGCAGCGCAAGGGCGGGCACACGATCGATGCCGTACTGCGTCGCCTTTTCCTTCTCGAGCACGAAGTTCACTTCCTCGATCGCAATGTTGTCGGAGAGCGCCGGCAGCTCGTCGAGGATGTGCCGCGTATGCAGGCAGGTTTCGCAGTCGAGCGACTGCGTGAAAAACAGCACGCGCACCTTCGACGTCATCTCGCTGAACGAGGCTCGCAGTCTGTCCTGATCGGCTGGCGAGAGGAGACCCATATCGTGATTATGAGGGGGGCGGGGGCTTGGGGCTAGGGGCTAGGGCGCTAGCTGTGACAGCTCGGAGGTAGCTGGCCCCGAGCCCCCAACCCCATCACTTGAACAGATCGTCGAACGCCTTCCGCGCGCTGCTGGTCGTGGTTGATCCGCCTTCGCCCGATGATGACGTGGGACTGCTGGTCTGACGCTCGATGGTCGTGCGCGGTGAGAACAGCTGGCACAGGTTGCGCTCGTCTTTCGGCGATACGCGCATCGGCAGCTTCGCGCTCTGTGTGCACTCCCAGCGCGCGCTCGTGTCGAACGACACGCACTGCAGGCATGCATGGAGATCGGCGCCGCACCGCGAGCAGCGGCTGTCGAGCTGCACCGGCAGCGGGAGCTTGTTTCCGCAGCGGCCGCACTTGAACACCTCGTGCATGCCCATCAGGTTCGGCGTCTTCGGCCCGCGCTCGTCCTGCAGCACACGGCCGGGCGCCCGTTCCTGGGGCGGTCGGGGCGGCTTCGGCCCCTGCGGGCCGCGCGGCCTGTCCTCGTCCTGATACCCGCGCTGACGATACTTTCGGTCGTCGCTCATCGCCCCTCACTCTACTGCGTCACGCGCTCTCGGCGAGCAATCACGGCCTACGGATGTCCCGCGATGCGCCTGACGACCTCGGAATCGGCAAACGATCGCCGGATCCCCTCGTCGGGGAGGGCGTCATAGATGCGGTCGGTCGTCGAACGCGCCTGCCGTGACAGCTGGTCCGTGCCGTCGAGCTCGATCAATGCATCCAGCGCGAGAAGTTGCAGGGCCGGATCGGCGGTGTTGTTCGCGACGCCGACCGCCGCCTTCGCATCGACGATCCCCTGGCGCGTTCGGCCACGCGCGGCCAGGCCACGCGACCTGGTGATCAAGCCGAGTGTCTCGTACTTCGGCCGTCCGCGCGCGCGACTCTGCTCGATGCCGTCGGTTGCCGCGGCGATCGCAGCGTCAAAGGCGCCTCGCGCCATCGCGAGCTCGGCTCTGG
Source organism: Vicinamibacterales bacterium (assembly GCA_035315685.1). GTDB lineage: Bacteria > Acidobacteriota > Vicinamibacteria > Vicinamibacterales > CAVVIG01 > QHWK01. Next base: position 2,813 of record DATFXR010000494.1, read on the forward strand.
CCTGAGTCAGACGCAGCTGCCACAGCCACTGATGCCAGCCGGCCGTCCTGGCTGCGGCAGCGGCCGTCTCGTCCAGCAGTCGTTCCGCGCGGCCGGGGTCGTGCCGGCGGGCGAACATCAAGAGCGCGTCGATTCCGGCGCTCACGATCGGCGGGACGAAACCGACGCCGCGGGCAAGTTCGCACGCCTCCGACTGCAACGCCTCTGCGTTCTCGAAGTCAAAAACAATCAGGTGGAGGCCGGCGGCCATGGCCGTGGCACGAGCGAGCATCGGAATCGCACCATACCGTCGGCCGAAGTCGCGCGCTTCCCGGTACGCGTCGCTCGCGTCGGCATAGCGGCCGGCGGCTGCCAGGTTCAGGCCGAGATGCGCGAGGGAGTACATGATGAACGTGGTGTCACGCGATGCGCGTGCCGAATCCGCGGATGCGGCGGCGAGTGCGAGCGCCGGCGTCGATCGTCCAGCCAGATACAGCGTCAGCGGCCCCATGATGTGTGCGGCCGTCGCCACGCCTGGTGCCCGTGACATCGAGCGCTGGTCCATCTCGATCGCGGCGGCGAGCTCACCATCGGCCTGCCGGCATCGTGCCAGCCACGCGATGGCGTTCGCGGCGAGATCGGAGCGTTGCAGCCGTTCGGCGAGCTGCAATGCTTCGGTCGCGTACCGTTCCACCGGACCAACGTCGAGCAGCAGGAACCAGGCGCGTGCCAGCGCGAGGACGATCTCGCACCGGCGCCCGATCTGCTCGGGATCGAGGTTGTCGAGCGCGGCCTCCAAATCGCCGACTTCCATCCGCCATTCGCCAAGCGCCTCGAAGGAGTGGGCGCGCCGTGTGTGCAGATCGACGCGCAATCGTGCCGTTTCAGGCCCTTCCGGCAGGAATTCGAGGCAGTGGAACGCGAGAGCGAACAGGCGCGCGGCCTCTTCGTGGGCCAGCCCTTCAGCCGCCCGGTCTCCCGCGCGCGTCGCGTAGTCGATGGCCTTGTCGACCACCCCGGTGGGTGCCGCCTCGGAGAAGTGATACGCGAGTTCGGCCAGCGGCTGAACCTGTGCGCTCTGCGCGACCCGCTCGATCGCATCGGCGACCCGCCGGTGGAGCCGCACTCGGCGTGGCGAGCTCAGTTCGCTGTACAAGGTTTCCCGGATCAGAGCGTGCCTGAACACGCAGTGGCCCTTCGTTTCTTTCGACTCGCTGACCAGCTGCGCGCGCATCGCCTCTTCCAGCGCACTCAGCAGGTCGCCGTCCGGCAGGTCGGCGACCGTCTGGACGAGATTCAGGTCGAACTCACGCCCGACGACGGCCGCAACGGCGAGCGCGCGGTTGCAGGCATCGCTCAACCTGGACAGCCGGCGGCCGATGACTTCCTTGATTCCCTCCGAAAGCCCGAAGTCGGCCGCATCACCGACCCGTCCGCCAAGGCGATCGATCGCGCTCGTCTCCTTCAAGTGCCGGAGAATTTCCGTGGCGAAGAACGGATTGCCGTCCGTGCTCTTCATGACCAGCGCCGCCAGCTGAGACGGTGCGTCCGGTCCGACGATCGAGTCGACCAACGCGCTGACGTGCGCGACATCCAGTCCATGGAGTACAAGCCGCGTCACTCCCGGATCGCGGCGCAGTGTAATCAGCATGTCGGCAAGGGGGTTGACACGACCGAGCTCGCTCTCCCGGTAAGTTGCGACGATCATGAACGAGGCGGTGCGGGCCGACCGCATGACATGCCGCACCAGCAGCAAGGTCGGCTTGTCAGCCCAGTGCAGGTCGTCGAAGATCAGCAGCAGCGGGTGTGCGCGCGACGCGACGGCGAGCAGCGCCGCGACCGCTTCGAACAGGCGGTACCGCCTGGCCTCCGGGTCGATCGGCTGCGGACCCGGCAGATCGGGAACGCGATCGCGCAGCTCCGGCACGAATGATCCGAGTTCGCCGCCGCCACCGATGGCGGCCAGTTGACTCCGGAGGTCGGCCTGCGGGCTGTGGCGTACGTACCAGCTGAGACATTCGACGAATGGCTGGTACGGCACCAGGTTCTCTTCATCGCTACAACCCACCAGGATGGTGCTGCCCTCCGCACCACGACTGCGTGCGAACTGGAGCGCGAGCTGTGTCTTCCCGATTCCGGGCTCACCGGAGACGAGCAGCAACTGATGGCGGCCGTCTGTCGCACGCTGCCACACCTGCTGCATCTGCGCGAGTTCGACCTGGCGACCGACGAACCCCCCGGCGGTTGTCGGCAACGACGGCGGCAGCGCCGTGGCCGACCGTTCGCCCTCGGCGGCAGCGTCCGTCGTTTCTTGAACGTTCGAGATGAATCGATAGCCTCGCTTCGCTACCGTCTGAATGTAGTCCCGGCCATCGGACGTCGGCCCGAGCACTCGCCGGAGCGACGAGATGGCGCGCGCCAGGCTCCCCTCTTCGACGGCAACGCCCGGCCAGATCTCGTCGAGCAGCTGTTGCTTCTCGAGCAGCCGGCCCGGGTGCTGGACCAGCACGGTCAGGAGATCGAACACCTTGGGCGGGAGGGAGACCACCTGCGTCCCGCGCCGAAGCTGGCGCTCCCGTTCATCGAGCCGGTACCGATCGAATGCGAACAAGCGCTGGCCTGACATCCGAACAATTTCCGGAATTCATCCGAACGCGGTCACGACTCTCGTGCGCGTCTCGCGCGATCTTCAGCCCGCCGATTGTACCCGTTCATCAGGCGACGGAAACGAGCGGGCAGGCAGGAGGAGTCATGACCAGAACCGCGTTGATCCCCATTGCGCTGTCGACGGCGGCCTCACTGACGGCCGCGACCTCCGTGCGAGCCGATGTCGTGCTGGACTGGAACGCCCACGCGGCGCAGGCGATCGTGACCATCGGCGGCCAGGTGCCGCCACGTGCGCTGATCCGGCTTGCGATGGTCCACCTGGCGATGTACGACGCCGTCAATGCGATCGCGGGAGCGCCTTTCGAGGGTTATGCCAGCGTCCCGAAGGTCGATCGCCCGGCGTCACCCGAGGCGGCCGCCGTCGCTGCCGCGCACGACGTGCTGATCGCACTGTTTCCCGCGCAGGAAGCTGACCTCGATGCGAAGTACGCGACGTCGCTCGCGGCGCTGCCGGACGACACCACCAAGGTCAATGGGATTGCCGTCGGCCAGCGTGCGGCGCGCGCCATTCTGCAAGCACGCGCCGGCGACGGTCGAGACGCAACGGTAACATATGTGCCCGGCTCGGGCCCCGGCATCTGGGTGCCCACGCCACCCGCATTTCTCGCCGGACAGGCCCCGGAGACGCCGTTTGTGCAACCCTTCGCCCTGAAGTCTGCCTCGCAATTCCGGCCTGACGCGCCGTTCAATCTCGCAAGCGAGGAGTGGGCACGCGACTACAACGAGGTCAAGTCGCTCGGGTCTGCAGTCGGAAGCATCCGAACGCCCGAACAGACCGACATCGCTCGATTCTGGAGTGACAACCCGCCCTTGCAGTGGAACCGTGCGTGGCGCGCCGTGTCCATCGCCAGCGCGCTCGGATTGGCCGACAACGCACGCTACTTCGCGATGCTCGCGACGGCGTCGGCCGACGCGTTGATTGCCTGCTGGGATGCCAAGTATTTCTACAATTTCTGGCGGCCGGTCACCGCCATCAGAGCAGGTGATACCGACGGGAACCCGGAGACGGCTCCGGACCCCGCGTGGCTCGGCGTCATCGTCACCCCCAACCACCCTGAGTACCCGGCCGCCCACGGCTGTTTCAGCGCGGCGTCGACCGAGACGCTGAAGCATTTCTTCGGCACCGACTACATCAGCTTCTCGATGAGCAGTGCGGCCGCTGGAGTCGTCGACAGGACTCGCACGTATGCTCGCTTCTCAGACGCGCTGGCCGAGGTCCTCGACGCGCGAATCTTTGGCGGCATGCACTACAGAAACTCGACACGAGTCGGCGCCAGACTGGGAAAGCACGTGTCGAGATTCATGACGAAACACTACTTCCGCCCGACCGGGCAGGAGAAGGACGAAGACAGGAACTAGCGCGCGCTGCGCACACCGGTGGAGCTACTGACTCTCCACCGGTGTCAGCGCACGCATGAAGTCCGCGAGGTAGTGGCCCCACACCGCCGGCAACGAGTGCGTGCCGTGTCCCCGGGTCTGATCGCTCGTCGGGACGAGGATGTACTTGCCGTGCTTCACGCGCGGCATCAGCCGTTCCATGATCCCGAGCTCCGGCGGATTCACCACGTCGTCCGCCGAGTTGATCGCGAGCAGCGGCGCGGTGATCTTCTCGAGGTCGGGCGACGGATCGTAATCGCGGGACGCGTTGTACTGGTAAAGCATGTCGTTCGCGTCGGTCGACGCTGCTCGCGACGCGATCTGATCTTCGTACCACCTGTCCGCTGCGTCACGCGTCGGCGCGGTCTTGTGCCACTGCAGCGGACTGCTCGTCATCATCATCAGCAGGTTGATCGCGCCGACCAGCCCCTCGTGCGGCTGCGTCGTGTACTCGCCGTTCTTCCACGCCGGATCGTGGGTGATGCTGTCCATGATCATCGTGCGCATCACGCGATTGCGGCCGGCGATCTGGGTCGGCGCGCTCGCGAGCGGCACGAGGCCATCTGCAAAGTCCGGGTACATCTCACCCCAGACCCAGCAGTGCATCGCGCCCATCGACGTGCCCAGGATCAGCCGCAGGTGCGTCACCTCGAGGCCATCGACGAGCATCGCGTGCTGCGCGCGGACCATGTCGTCGTAGGTGTATTTCGGGAAGCGCGCGTGCAGCCCGTCGCTCGGCTTGCTCGACTTGCCGTGGCCGATGCCATCGGGCAGCACGATGAAGTAGCGCGTCGCATCGAGGAGCTGGCCGGGTCCGAAGAGCTCCCCGCCGAAGGTCCGCGACAGGAAGCCGCTGCCGGTACCACCAGTACCGTGCAGCACCATGACGGCATTCCGTACGACGCCGGCAGCGTCACGCCGCGGTGTCCCAAGTGTCCGGTAGTGGATTTTCAACTCGGGAAGCGTCTCGCCGGACACGAATCTGAAGTCACGCACGACGAAATCGTTCTCGACGGCGGTCGGGATCGGCGCCTGCGCGCGCACGGGAGAGGCGAGGGCGGCCACACCGATGAGCGCGAGAGCCGCGGCGAAAACCTTCATGCGGACGCTCCTTGATTCGGGTCTAATATCTCACATGACCAGAGCACGTTGGCGCTTTCCGCTCGCCGCCGCTGTCATCATCCTCGCGCTCCAGGTCGGCGCCGGCACTCAGTCGCCGCGGCCGATGGGCCTCGTGGATCTGCTGAACATCCCGCGGGTTGCCGACCCGCAGGTCTCGCCCGACGGCCGCGACGTCGTCTATACCCGCGCGGATGCCGACTGGAAGGTCGGCCGCCGCGTGTCGCACGTCTGGCGCGCGCGTGTGGGCGGCGACGCGGTGCAGTTGACGAACGGCACAGACGGCGAGAACGGGCCGCGCTGGTCGCCGGACGGAAAGACGATCGCCTTTACCGCGAAGCGCGGTGACAACGAAAGCGCGCAACTCTACCTCATGCCGGTGGACGGCGGTGAAGCCCGTCAGCTGACGACGCATGCGACGGCCGTGTCGGATCTGTCCTGGACACCGGACAGCGCCGCGCTCTATTTCAAGGCCGCCGACGCGAAGACGCCGGACGAGCGGGCACGCGACCGCCTGAAGGACGACGTCTACGCGTACGACGAGAACTACAAGCAGACACACCTCTGGAAAGTGAACGTCGCGTCGAAAGCCGAGACGAAGATTACCGACGGCGATTTCTCGATGACGAACTACGAGCTGTCCGACGACGGCCGCAAGGTCGTCTACCTCCGCGCACCGACGCCGCTCCTCGGCTCAGGCGATCAGAGCGAAGTGTGGATCGCGAACGCCGACGGGTCGAGCGCGCTGCAGCTGACGAAGAACACCATCCAGGAAGGCAACGCCGCGATCTCGCCTGACGATTCACAGGTGCTCTTCATCTCGGGATCGAACGCCAGGCTCGAGTCCTATTACAACGGACGGCTGTTCGTGGTACCGGCGGCCGGTGGCGCCGCGCGTGTGCTGGTCGGCGAGAACGAGCCCTACGACGTCGATCGTGCGGCGTGGTCGAAGGACGGGAAGTCGATTTACATGCTCGTGAACCTGGGCGTGCACGAGGAACTGTTCGTCGTGCCGGCCGCGGGCGGCAAGCCGCGGCAGATCACGGACGGCAGGCACAGCATCGGCGCGCTGTCGCGATCGGGCGATCGTCTCGCGTTCACGATCAGCGACTCGAAGAGCGGCGGCGAAGTCTGGACGATGGCAGCAGGCGACGCGGGGCCGACGCAGATCACGCATCTGTTCGACTATCTGGCGCGCGACTTCGCGCTCGGCCGGCAGGAAGTGGCTCAGTGGAAGGGCGCTGACGGGACGACGGTCGAGGGCATCGTCACCTATCCGGTCGACTATCGCGCAGGGCAGAAGTATCCGCTCGCGGTGATGACGCATGGCGGCCCGCAGGCCGCCGACAAGTACAGCGTCGGCTCCTCGGCGTACGAGATCCAGGTACTCGCCGGCAAAGGGTACGTGAGCCTGCAGCCGAACTATCGCGGCAGCACCGGCTACGGCGACACGTTCCTGCGCGACATGATCGGCCACTACTTCCAGAACGCGCATCTCGACGTGATTGCGGGTGCCGACGAATTGATCCGGCGCGGCATCGTCGATCGGGATCGCATGGTGAAAATGGGCTGGAGCGCCGGAGGTCACATGACGAACAAGGTGATCACGGCGACCGACCGGTTCAAAGCGGCAGCAAGCGGCGCCGGCGTTGCGCAGTGGATCTCGATGTACGCGCAGAGCGACATCCGCGCGTTCCGCACGCCATGGTTCGGCGGCACGCCGTGGCAGAAGGGTGCGCCGATCGAGGCGTACTGGAACAACTCGCCGCTGAAGGACGTCGCCAACGTGAAGACGCCGACGATCTTCTTCGTCGGCGAACGCGATCCGCGCGTTCCGATGCCGCAGTCGGTCGAGATGTATCGCGCGCTGAAGTCGAACGGCGTGCCGACCCATCTCTACGTCGCGCCGCGGGAGCCGCACGGCTGGGGCGAGCTCCGGCACCAACTCTTCAAGCTCAACGCCGAGATCGAATGGTTCGAAAAGTACGCGACGCAGCGGCCGTTCACGTGGGAGAAGGCGCCCGGTGACGAGAAGAAGGACATCAAGACGTCCAACGACCAGGCGCCGTGAGCGATCCACGTCTTACGACCGATCGATCGACGGCGGCGTCAGCGGCAAGACTGGCGTATGAAGGCGTATAGAGGCGCTTTCGCGTGCCTCGTTCTGGGCTGGACCGTTCTCGTTTCAGGCAACGCCTCCCACGCCCAGAACCGCCGGCCGTTCACGCTGGTCGGCCTCGCCGAGTTGTCACGCCTCTTTTCACCGCAGCTCTCACCTGACGGCGCGACGCTCGCGTACTTCGCCTCGACGACCGACTGGAAAGCCAACCGCCTCGTCTTTCACCTGTGGCGTCAGCCCACCACTGGCGGCACTCCACAGCAACTGACATTCACCGAAGGTGGCGATCAGCCGGTGGTTCGCTGGTCGCCCGACGGCAAGACGCTGCTCTTCGCGCGCGGCGGGCAGTTCATGGTGATGCCGGCCGACGGTGGCGAGGCGCGCGCGCTGACGAATCATGCCACCGCCGCCGCTGCGCCGACCTGGTCGCCCGATGGCGCGGCCGTTTACTTCACGGCTGCCGATCCGCGCACCAGCGACGAACGTGAACGCGATCGCGTGCGCGACGACGTCTTTGCGTTCGACGAGACCCTCAAGCCGCGCCAGCTCTGGAAGATCGTGGTCTCGACCGGCGCGGAGACGCAGATCACGACGGGTCCGCTGACCGTGAACGAGTACCGGCTGTCGCAGGACGGCCGGCGGATCGCGGTTCAGCGCGCACCGACGCCGCTCGAAGACGACGCGCGCCGCGGTGAGCTCTGGGTGATGGACGCCGGCGGAGAGAACGCCCGCGCTGTCACGAACAATTCGATCGAAGAGCGTCTCATCGACATTTCGCCCGACAACTCGCAGCTGTTGTTCCTCGCCGACACGAACGAGCGCTTCGAGCCGTACTATCCGACGACGGTCTTCATCGTGCCGGCCGCCGGAGGTACACCGCGCGCGCTGCTCTCCGACTTCCGCTACACGATCGATCAGGCGCTGTGGGCCCCCGACGGCCGCTCGATCATCGCGTCGGTCAACATGGGCGTGCACAGCGAGCTGTTCGAGATCGATGCGCGATCGGGACGCACGCGGCAGCTCACCGACGGCACGCACTTCGTCGCACCGGGATGGTCGATTGCGGCCGGCACCCGGAAGATCGTCTGTCAGCTCGACGAGCCGGCGCGGTTCGGCGACGCCTGGACGGTCGCGCTTGGCGAATCCTCGCCGCCGACGCGAGTCACGGGGCTGTTCGACGCGCTCGAGCGCGACATGGCGCTGCCGCGGCAGGAGAAAGTCGAGTGGAAGGGCGCAGACGAGGCGCCGATCGAGGGCATTTTGTTCTATCCGATCGGCTACGAAGCCGGCCGCCGCTATCCGCTCGTCGTCCAGCTGCATTCCGGGCCCATGGAGTCGGACAAGTTCGGTGCCGGGCCCGGCCTCCTGCTGAACTACTTTCCGGTGCTGACGGCGAAGGGGTACGCCGTGCTGCGTCCGAATTATCGCGGCAGCGCCGGGTACGGTGCGGCGTTTCTGCGCGACGTCAACAACGGCTACTTCCACAGCATGCCCACCGACGTGCTCGCCGGCGTCGATCATCTCGTGAAGATCGGCGTCGCCGATCCCGATCGACTGATCGTGATGGGCATCAGCGCCGGTGCGACGCTCACGCACAAGCTGGTGACGATCACCGATCGCTTCAAGGCGGCGTCGGCGAGCGCCGGCGTCGCCAACTGGACGTCGCTGTGGGGGCAGACCGACAACACGGCGTTTCGCGCGACCTACTTCCGCGGCACGCCATGGCAGGCTGGTGCGCCGATCGATCAGTTCTGGGCGAGCTCGCCGCTGAAAGACGTCGCCGACGTGAAAACGCCGACACTGCTCTTCGCCGGCGAGAACGACGCGCGGGTGCCGCTGGCGCAGGCGCAGGAGATGTTCCGCGCGCTCCGCAGCCACAACGTACCGACGCATCTCTACGTCGGCCCGCGTGAGGGCCATCTGTGGACCGATCCGCGGCATCTCGTCTTCAAGGCCAACGCCGAGCTCGAATGGTTCGCGAAGTACGCGGGCGGAGGCGTGTATGTCTGGGAGAAGCCGCCCGATCCCGGGGCGGCGCGGGGCGGCTCGTGACGTCGGCGCAACAAATCATGCAAGACCGACCGGTCCAGCTCGGCTGGCGGGCGTTTTTGACAACTGCGTGAATCGCTTCACAAAATAGAAACCGCTCACCCGGGTTCGAAATCGCAGTAAGCTCGGACGGTTTCGTCGACCGGCGCGCGTCAGTGGCGTCGGCATCCCGTGTCGACGTCGCGGTCCGTCTCGTTTCGATCGATGTCGCAGATCTTTCATCGTTCCGCCAACACGATTGCCCGCGTCAGCATCTTCGGCGCGGTGTTCTTCATCGCCGGCCTCGGCTGGTTGTTCGACGCAGTCAATCGCTCGCCCTGGGTGACCGAGGCGCACGTCGCGCGCGAGCAGCCGATTCAGTTCAGCCACGAGCGGCACGTCGCGGGCAACGGCATCGACTGCCGCTATTGCCATACGTCGGTCGAGGACTCGTCGTTCGCGGGGATTCCGCCCACCAAGACGTGCATGAACTGCCATTCGCAAATTTTTGCGAACAGCCCGTATCTCGAGCTGGTGCGCGACAGCTTCCGTACCGGAAAGTCGATTGCGTGGACCCGCGTGCACGATCTGCCCGACTTCGCCTACTTCAATCACAGCATCCACGTGAACAAGGGCGTCGGCTGCACCACGTGCCACGGACAGGTGGACCGAATGCCGCTGATGATGCAGGAGAAGTCGCTGCAGATGGAGTGGTGCCTCGACTGCCATCGCAACCCGGAGCAGTACGTCCGGCCGCGCGAGGCGGTCTTCCGCGTCGACTACGCGCCGCCGGCTGATCAGTACGAGCTCGGG
>DATFXR010000495.1:0-5150 GCA_035315685.1 Vicinamibacterales bacterium
GTGCTCTGCTGCACGAGATAGAGGTCGTAGTTGTTGCTGGACGCGCCGAAAGGGTCGTTCCAGGTGAGAAAAATCGCGACTTCCCCGTTCGGCGGCAGCGCGATCACGTTGTAGGGCTGCGGGCCGAGACCGAGCGCGTCAGTCGTGTCCCCGGTCCGCTGGAACAGGTGCAGCCGTCCGGGATTCGTGATGCCGCTGACCGAAGTCCCGTCGACGCCGGAAGCGGCGTAGGTGCCGTAGTAGTGCTCGTCGGCATCGTTGCCGACTGCGGTGAAGTAGGCGCGGATCGGAAAGTCGGGATTGTTGAGCGCCGCGGCGGTGTTTTGCGAGACCGCGCTCGTGCCGTCGTAGGCCTCGCCCAGGAAGCCGATGTCGTCGAGCACGATGTCGTTGGACGCGGCAAGGAAGTTGACCGCCTGATTGAAGGCGAGATCCGTGTCGAAGTTCGCGAACGACAGCCGCGCGCCGGGCGCGATGTCATGGACGATTTCGAGGAGCGCGGTGCCTTCGGCGCCCGCACCTGCAAATGCGCAGGCAGGCGTGGCCGGAGGCAGGCCTTCGAGATCGCCGTTCGCTTGAAACGATCGACCGACGATGCCGCCGCTCGCGGAGGTCAGGACGCCGCTCGCGTTTCGGACGCCGGCCGCGCTTGGCAAGTCGCCCGAGGCAATCGGACCGCCGACGGCGCCGGGACACGTGGTGGTGCATCCGGTTGCGAAGACACCCTTGAGGCCGTCGGAAATGACGCCGATGCGGATGCCGGTGCCGTCGAGCGACAGCTGCTGCCGCACAGCATCGGCGAACAGGATCGCGTCGCCTTCCGTCGCCACGCTGCCAGCGCGGCGGCGGGCGTACGTGGGCAGCCGGATCGAGTTGACGACGTCGAGCTGCGCGACGCCGTTCAGCCGCGACACCGGCAGATGCGCCTGGACGCGGCGATGCTGCGGATCGCGGATTTCGATCGTGACGCCGGCGTCGGTGAGCTGCTTGACGGTGTCATCCGTGACGGCGGACATCAGGATGTAGACCTGCACCTCGTTGTTGGCGTCGATGCGAAGGCGACGTGCGCGGATGGCATCCTGGACCGACGGCGGCATCGAGTCGACCGACAGCGCGGTCTGGGAGCCGGACGGAGGCGCGGCGCGAACCAGATCGGCCAGGACTCCGGTCAGTCTCGAATTCTGTGCAGCGGCGGTAGCAGTGAGCGCGAGGGAAAAAAGGCAAACAAAAAGCGATCGCATGGTGTCGAATGGTTTCAATTATGACGTCGGATCTGTGTAGAAAGTGTGGCAGCAGAGCCTGAGAGCCCAGAGGCTACGACAAGGCGGGACCAAACAGCAATCCGAGCGACACCGCAATAGCGATCGCCAGCGTCCATCCCAGGGCGCACACCGCAATCGCGCGCGCCGTGCTCGTGTAGTCGAGTGCCTGACGGACCGCGACGATCATCGCGATCAGCATCCAGACGGCAGTGATGACGAAGGCAGCAATCGACGCTCCGGGCACGATGCCGAACACGCGCAACATGCCGGGCGCCGACGAAAATCCGATCGTCCGGATCAGCTCGCCGATGTCGGCGCGCGTCTGCGGCTCGCGGAGCAGCGTCGTGCCGACCTGATAGGTGACGAACGCCCACGCGAGCCACGCGAGCGTGACGACGCCGCTGATGAACAGCATGCTCTGGGGTGACCCGCTGCCAAAGCCGCGCGCGCCGATTCCGGCACCGAGGCTGGACAACACCACCACCAGCAGCGCCTGTCCCGTCGCCGTGCGGTCGGCCTCAACCTCTTCAAACGTGAGCGGATCGGCCGATATGGCGCCGATGAGGCGCATGGGGAAACTCGTCGACGGGGCGGCTGCGGTGGTCATGATCCTGATGCCATGCAAGGAGCCTGCTAACACCGGGTTCTCTTCGGCCTTCGGGTAGGCAGATCGGTCGCGTGGGCCAGGTGGGCCGCGTAGGTCGGAAACTCACCGAATCATCCGACCTGCCTGACCCACCCGACCTACCTGACCCACGGGACCTGCCGGACTCCATCTCACTCCGCGCGCCGCTCGATGAGCTCGTAGAGCCGGGAAACCGTCGATGCGGCAAGGCCCGGCCGATCGGGGATGTCGCATAGTGCGGCTCGTGCTTCGTCATGCCGATCCGTTTCGCGACATCCTCCGCGGACAGCTTCTCTGGCGGGTCATCGGTTACTTCTCGCCGAAAATGACTGGCAGGCCGGTCTTCGAGTTGCCAATCACGACCACCTTGGTGTTGGTGCTGCCGGCAAGTTTCTCGGTCGCCTCGATGCCTTTCCATTCGAGCAGCTGCGCGCTGATGCCCTGTGCGACGATACGCTGAAAGTCGGCGATGCCCTGCGCTTCGATGCGTTTACGCTCCGCTTCCTGCTGCTCCTTCTGCAGCACGAACTTCATCTGCTCGGCCTCCTGCTCGCGGCGCAGCTTCTCCTGAATCGCGTTGGCGACGACGGGCGGCAGACCGATGCGGCGCAGCAGGACCTGCTGCACCTGAATGCCACGCTCGCCGGCGAGCCGGCGGAACAGCGTGAAGATCTCGTTCGCGATCTTGTCGCGCTCGGCCGAGTAGAGCGCCTTGGCCTCGTAGGACGCGGTCACTTCTCGGATCGCGGAGCGAAACTGCGGCTCCACGATCGTCCCGACGTAGTTGCTCCCCACGGTGCGATAGATGTCGGCCGCCCTGGTCGGGTCGAGCTGGAACAGCAGTGACGTCTCGAGGCTGAGGATCAACCCCTCCTGCGAGGGTACCTCGGCGACCTCCTTGATCTCCTGCGTCTGCACCGACATCTTCACCACGCTGGTGAGCGGCATCACCATGTTGATGCCGGGCGGCAACGTCGACGACGACACGCTGCCAAAGAAGTCCTTGATACCCACGTGTCCGGCCGGCACGGTCCGGAACGGCCCGCCGACGGCGAACAGAATCAGCCCGAACAGGACCAGCACGAAGATCGCAACGGCGCCGAAGCCGCGGCGGGCGGAGCGGTCGATCACATCGTTGTGCATGATTGGCCTCTCGCCAGTATCACCCGGCCGTGCGTAACGGGCGCGTTACATCGCATGCGGCATTTCATCGTGCACGCCGTTGCACAGAGGTTCCAATGGCGCGCGACAGGATCTCCGCTGCGCGGCGGCCGGCGCTGTCGGTCGTGACGACACGCGCCGGCCAGCGTCGCGCGTAGCCCTCCGATGCCCACTTTCTCGTCGCGTCGATGCCCATCTTCCCGCCGTAGGCCGGGAGATCCGCCGCATCGTCGAGATCGTCGACCGGGCCCCTGGTCATCTGGATGTCGCGCAGCGGATCCATGTGCGTGCCGACGATCCAGGCGACCTGACTCACATCCTGCACGTCGACGTCCCGGTCGACGACGACGATCGTCTTCGAGAACATCAGCTGGCCGAGTCCCCAGAACGCATTCATGATCTTGCGCGCGTGACCGGGATAGCGCTTGTCGATCGACACGATCACGAGGTTGTGGAAGATGCCCTCGGCCGGAAAATGCATGTCGTGGATTTCCGGCAGCGTCCTGCGAATCATCGGCAGGAAGATGCGCTCGCTGGCGAGGCCGAGGTAGTAGTCTTCCATCGGCGGCGCGCCGACGATCGTCGTCAAGTAGATTGGCCGCTTGCGCTGCGTCATGCACGTCAGGTGGAAGACGGGAAAGTCGTCGGGCTGCGAGTACAGCCCGGTGTGGTCGCCGAACGGCCCCTCGCGGCGGCGCTCGCCCGGCTCGACGTACCCTTCGAGCACGATATGTGCGCTCGCCGGAACCTCGAGATCGACGGTGACGCACTTCACCAGATCGATCCGTTTGCGCGCCAGGAACCCGCCGAGGAGTAATTCGTCGAGCCCCTCGGGCATCGGCGCGGTCGCGCAGTACGGCAGCACCGGCTCCGCGCCCAGCGCGACGGCGACCTCGAGTCGTCTCCCGAGCCGCTCCGCGACACGATAGTGCTGCGCACCTCCCTTGTGCCGCTGCCAGTGCATGCCGGTCGAGCGTCCGTCGTAGACCTGCATGCGGTAAGTGCCGATGTTCCGCACGCCGGTCTCGGGATCCTTCGTGAACACGAGCGGAAAGGTGATGTAGCGGCCGCCATCCTCGGGCCAGCATTTGAGGATCGGCAGCGTGTCGAGCGTGCCGTTGCGATCGACGATCTCGTGGCACGCAGCGTCCTTCACGGTTCGCGGCATCAGATCGCGCAGCCGCCCGACCATCGGCAGCATCTTGATCGCGTCCATGATCCCGGCCGGCATCTGCGGCGTGGTCAGCTCGTCGATCTCCTTGGCGAGGTCGTCGAGCGTCCGGACGCCGAGCGCGAGGCAGATGCGATCGTAGGAGCCGTAGACGTTGGTGGCCACCGGCGTCGAGAATCCGCCGGGCCGTTCGAAGAGCAGCGCCGGGCCGCCGTGCGGCGACTTGCAGGCGCGATCGGTGACGGCGGCGATCTCGAGATCGGGACTCACCGGCTCCTTGATCCGGGCGAGCATCTTCCGTCGATCCAGGTCGGCGAGAAAGTCAGTCAGGTCTGAATACATCGCGGTCGGGATCCGGCCTGCGAAGGCACGAAGAGTGCCTTCATGTCTTCGTGGCGGCTCCTATTCTAGACGTGATCTCCGCGGCGACGGCGAGCGCGCGACGGCCCTGCTCGCCGGGAACGCCCGGGGCGCGGCGCGATACCACCGCGTCGACGAAATCGGCGAGCTCCCGCTTCAGCGGCTCTTCGTTCGCGACCGCGACGTCGCCGCCCTGAATCGTCGGCGTCGGCCCGCCGGCCGTGTCGAGCCGGTAGATCTCGAGCTTCTGGGCCGCATAGTCGATCGACACGTAGGCCGCAGGCTGAAAGAACCGGATCTTGCGCACGCGCTCGCGGCTGATCCGGCTGGCCGTCAGGTTCGCGATGCAGCCGTTGGTGAAGCGGACGCGCGCGTTGGCAATGTCCACACGCCCCGTGAGCACCGGGACGCCGACGGCGTCGATGGCCTCGACGTCCGCATTGACCAGCGACAGCACCACGTCGAGGTCGTGAATCATCAGGTCGAAGACGACGTCGATGTCGAGGCTGCGCTCGGGAAACGTGCCGAGCCGGTGCACTTCGATGAAGCGCGGATCGGCGAGGAAGGGGCG
>DATFXR010000496.1:0-3370 GCA_035315685.1 Vicinamibacterales bacterium
CGCCGCCCAGAATTTGTGAAGAATCACGGCAGCTCCTTGGGTCGGGTCGCGTACCGCCCCGACTATCGTACGACGACGTTACTTCCTGGCCGGTTCCCTCTCGGCGGTTCCCGGCGCCTCGGCGAGAATCTTGCCTTGATAAACGCCGTCGAGCGCCTGGCGAAGCTCGGCGCCATTCCCGGCGCCGAAGACATCGCCGCCGATGTCCTTGAGAAACGCAAACTTCTCCGGCGTCGTGTCGAACGCAACGAAATAGACCTGCACGGCGCCTTCGCTCTTGCCCCAGATCTCGCGCGCGACGTCGTTGGGGCTGCGCCCGGTGGTGTTTTCCCCGTCGGTGACCACGAGGATGTACTTCCGGAAGACGCCGGCCTGATACAAGTCCGGCCGGGCCACGCGCATCGCGTCGCCGATCGCCGTGCCGCCGCCGGGACGCGGCAGTTCATCGAGCGCCGCGGCAATCGCCGCGCGATCGTAGCGCTGGATCGGATAGAGCCGCCGCGCGCTGCTCGAAAAGCTGTAGATGCCGATCTTGATCGGAAAGTCGGGACGCTTCGCGACGAAGGCATCGGTCGCGTCGAGCATCGCTTCGAGCGCCTCGCGAGCGACGACATACTTGGGCCGGGAATCGCCCGCCGCCCGATCGCGCATCGATCCCGAGGTATCGACCAGGATTGCGACGGCCGCCCCGAGTCCTTCCTCGATGTCTGCCTGGTACGGCGCCGCGTCGGCGTCGCGGACCTCGCGGCGCTCTGATCGGCGCTGCCGGCTCCCGCCGGGGTCGCAGGCGGCGGCCACGAGCGCGAGCACGCCGACGGCCAGCCACACCTGCGCGCTCCGGTACGGCATGTCGCGAAAGTCTATCGTCCGGATTTCCTGCGATCAAGGCCGCCCTCGAGCCGCTCGCGGGCGGCGCCCAGCGCGGCGGCTTCGGCCTTCGACGGCTTCGGCAGCGAAAGACTGAGGCTCTCGAGCGCGTCGACGACGAGATCCGCGATCGCCACGCGCGTGAACCACTTGTGATCCGCCGGCACGACGAACCACGGCGCGCCGTCGGTACTGGTCTCCGCCAGCACGTCTTCGTAGGCGCGCATGTAGTCGCCCCAGTACTCGCGTTCTTCGAGATCGGCGGCAGCGAACTTCCAGTTCTTCGACGGATCGTCGAGCCGCGCCAGGAAGCGGCGCCGCTGCTCGCGCTTCGAGACATGCAGGAAGAACTTGCGAATCAGGACGCCGTTGCGCGACAGGTAGCGCTCGAACGCGTTGATGTCTTCGAAGCGCTCCCGCCAGATCCGCTTGGAGACGAGCGGCGCCGGCAGTTTCTGCCGCTGCAGAATCTCCGGGTGAACGCGCACGACGAGCACTTCTTCGTAGTAGGAGCGGTTGAAAATGCCGATCCGGCCGCGCTCGGGCAGTGCCTTCATGCAGCGCCACAGAAAATCGTGGTCGAGCTCTTCGTCCGACGGCCGCTTGAACGAGGTGACCTGGGTTCCCTGCGGATTGAGGCCGCTCATGACGTGCTTGATCGCGCTGTCCTTCCCGGCGGCGTCCATCGCCTGGAAGATCAGCAGGGCGGCCCAGCGATCCTGCGCGTAGAGCTTCTCCTGCAGCGAGATCAGCCGCTCGACACCGCGTTCGAGACGGCCGCTGGCGTGCTTCTTGTCGGCGAACGGCGCGGTGTCGGCGGGATCGTAGCGGCGCAGATCGACCGGCCGACGCGGCTTCACTCGAAAACGGTCGAAGTCTGGCGACTTCACCGGGCTCACTGCGCGGGCTTGTCTTCGCTCCCCGGAACGGCGGCTTCAGCGGCCTGGAATCCAATCCTGGAATGGGTCCCGTCGCAGAACGGCTTGTTGGTCGAGCCGCCGCAGCGGCACAGCGCGAACGGCCGCTTCGCAATCGTATAGGGATTGCCGTTCCAGTCCACCACCGTCACGTCGTCGCCGTCGACGAGGTACGGACCGTTCTGCCTCACCTTGATCGTCGCCATCGTGTCGCCTTTGCGTCCTTTGTCCTCTGCGCCCTTGTCGAAGTTCTTCTCTCAACTCATTTTTTGCATCGAAGCCAGGAAGTCCGCGTTGGTGCGCGTCTTCGACATCTTGTCGATCAGCAGTTCCATCGCCTCGACCGGCGACAGCGGGTTGAGCACCTTGCGCAGCACCCAGATGCGATTGAGATCGTCTTTCGGGATGAGCAGTTCTTCTTTGCGCGTGCCGCTTTTCTGGACGTCGATCGACGGGAAGACGCGCTTGTCGGTGAGCTTCCGGTCGAGATGGATTTCCATGTTGCCGGTGCCCTTGAACTCCTCGAAGATCACGTCGTCCATGCGCGAGCCGGTGTCGATGAGCGCGGTCGCCATGATGGTGAGCGATCCGCCCTCCTCGATGTTGCGGGCCGCGCCGAAGAATCGCTTCGGCTTCTGCAGCGCGTTCGAATCGAGACCTCCCGACAGCACTTTGCCTGACGGTGGAATCACCGTGTTGTACGCCCGCGCCAGGCGGGTGATCGAGTCGAGCAGGATGAGGACGTCCTTCTTGTGCTCGACGAGTCGCTTGGCCTTTTCGATCACCATCTCGGCGACCTGCACGTGGCGCTGGGCGGGCTCGTCGAACGTCGACGAGATCACTTCGCCGTCGACCGATCGCTGCATGTCGGTGACTTCTTCCGGACGCTCGTCGATGAGCAGGACGATGAGATAGACCTCGGGGTGATTCTTCGCCACCGACTGCGCAATGCTCTGCAGCAGCATGGTCTTGCCGGTGCGCGGCGGCGCGACAATCAGGCCGCGCTGCCCCTTGCCGATCGGCGTCCACAGATCCATGATTCGCGCCGAGATGCTCTCTGGAGTCTCGAGCGTGATCCGCTCCTGCGGGTAGAGCGGCGTGAGATTCTCGAAGAAGAGCTTGTCGCGCGCCTGGTCGGGCGCCTCGAAGTTCACCGCCTCGACTTTGATGAGCGCGAAGTACCGCTCCCCTTCCTTCGGCGGGCGGATCTGCCCCGACACGGTGTCGCCGGTCTGGAGATCGAACTTTCGGATCTGCGACGGTGACACGTAGATGTCGTCAGGCCCCGGCAGATAGTTGTAGTCGGGCGCTCGGAGGAAGCCGAAGCCGTCCGGCAGCACTTCGAGCACGCCTTCGGAAAAGATGAAGCCGCTCTTCTCCGTCTGCGCTTTCAGGATCTGGAAGATCAGCTCCTGCTTCCGCATGCCGGTCGCTCCGCCGACGTTGAGATCCTTCGCGATCTGCGTCAGGTCATGGATGCTCTTGTCTTTCAGCGCGGTGATGTTGAGGCGCTGTTGCGGCTGTTGTGATCCGCCTTCGCTCCGCTGGTTCCCTGGCGGAGCTTCGCGCGTCGATTCGGCGGGACG
>DATFXR010000497.1:0-5259 GCA_035315685.1 Vicinamibacterales bacterium
CGGCCGGCTTCGGTTACGGCCTGGCCGGAGAGGATCCCGTCAACAAAGCGTTCCGCGACGACCGCGTGCTGGGATCGCAGAATCTCGACGAGATGATGCAGAAGATCGCCGGCATCCCGCTTCTCTACGAGCCGGGCACGAGGTGGTCGTACTCGGTGGCCGTCGACATTCAGGGCTATCTCGTGCAGAAGCTGTCGGCCCAGAAGTTCGGCGACTATCTCAAGGAGCACGTGACCGGCCCGATCGGCATGAGCGACACGGCGTTCTTCGTCACGCCCGATCGCAGGCCGCGGTTCACCGAGGTGTATCACTGGGATCGTCAGCAGAGCAAACTGGTGCTGAATGTCGCGCGCACCGATCGCGGCGGCTTCGAAGATCCGGCCCGCCTCGAATCGGGCGGCGGCGGGCTGGTCGCTTCGACGCACGACTACGCGCGGTTCTGCCAGATGATGCTGAACAAGGGCGAGATCGGCGGCAAGCGCCTTCTGAAACCGGAGACGGTCAAGCTGATGACGCAGAACCACATCGGCCCGCTCACTGTCGCCGTCGACGGCACCAGGCCGCAGCCTGGCGCCGAATCGGTCCGCTTCGGTCTCGACTTCGCCGTGTACGTCGATCCGAAGAACGCCGGCCTGCCGTTCGGCAACGGGACCTTCTACTGGGGCGGCGCGGCCGGCACCTGGTTCTGGATCGACCCGGTCAACGATCTCGCGTTCATCGGGATGATCCAGATGCAGGGCGGGAATCGCCCCGACGGACTCAATTTCCGGGCTGATTCGGCAAAGATGGTGTACGCAGCCCTGACACCGTCGGGCGGAAAGCCTTCCGATCGATAAACGCCGGACCAGCAGCGGGAAAGGACCCGCAGAGAACGCAGAGCACGCAGAGAAGGTCGATCCGATTTTGGACCACGATTCTCTGCCGTCTCTGCGAGCTCCGCGGTTGCGCAAGCCGTAGCCGTTCGTCGAAAGAAATCGACCGCCGCGTTCCTACCCCACCGAAGCCTTACCCGATCCTCACCGCAGTGTCACGACAGGAGCACCGTCGGGCCGCTACGTTCGGGACAGGCAACCGGACCACTGCCGGTCGGAGGTAAGGAATGTCAGAGATCAAGAACGTCAGCGGGACCGCATTCGTCGTCGCCGAGTTCAGGGCCGAAGAGAATCGTGAAGCGTCGCCGTTGTATCAGGATCCGATCGTCGAGCTGTTTCTGAACGATGAGAGCCGGCGCGCCGCCGGACGGGTTGCGGCCAGCTTTCCGCCAGTCGGCGACCTCGTCAAGATTCGCACGAAGTATTTCGACGACACGCTCGACAAGCATATCCGCTCGGAGTTCCGCCAGGTGGTGATCCTCGGTGCCGGGCTGGACACGCGCGCGGTGCGGAAGCGTGCCGCCGGCGTCACCTTCTTCGAGATCGACGATGCCGCGACGCTGAGGCTGAAGCAGACCCGCTACACGCAGAGCCGCATCGATGCCGACGTGAAGTTCATTGCGGGCAACTACGTGACCGACGGCCTGATCGAGTTGCTGAGCCGCAACGACTTCGACTTCCAGCTGCCGACCTACTTCATCTGGGAAGGCAACACGATGTACTTGCCGCTCGAGACGGTGAAAGAGATTCTCGAAGACCTCACGACGCACGTCACGCGGTTCCGGATGTCGTTCGACTACATGTCTGAGGCGGTGGTGACGAAGACAACGGGCGATCCGGGGATCACCAGCCTGGTCGAGAGCTTTGCGTCGATGGGCGCGCCGTGGGTGTCCGGCATCCGCGACATCCAGAGCCTGGCGCGCGAACTCCGTCTGACGCTGGTCGAGAACTTCAAGACCTCGGAACTCTATCGGGCGTATCGGCGCAGCCGGCCGGCCTCGAACATCTTCGGCTTCTATTCCGTCTGCACCGTCAGCTGCTGACGCCGACGTTCCCCGGATGCCGCGGCGTGAGGTAGACTCTCGCGCATCAGGATGGGGAAGCCGATCGCGGCCATCGGCGCAACGGCGCTCGCCCTGTTGACGGGCGCAATGAGCGTCGGCCTCGCGCAGGCGCAGCGTGGCGCGGCGCCGCCGCGGACGCCGGCGGCGCAGACGACGTCCGCCTACAACGGGCCACGGACGCCCGATCGCAAGCCCGATCTGAACGGTATCTGGCAGGTCCTCAACTCCGCACACTGGAACATCGAGGCTCACTCGGCCAGCGAAGGCGTTCCGGCGGGCTTCAGCGTCGTCGAAGGCGGGTCGATCCCGTACCAGCCATGGGCGCTCGCGAAACGGAACGAGAACTTTCAGAACCGGATGATGGCCGATCCGATCCGGAAGTGCTATCTGCCCGGCGTGCCGCGCGCCACCTACCTGCCGTTCCCGTTCGAAATCACGCAGACGCCGCAACACATCGCCATCGCCTACGAGTTCGCCCACGCGACGCGCACGATTTTCCTGGACGGCACGCCGCACATGGAGGATCTCGACTTCTGGATGGGCGATGCGCGCGGCAACTGGGACGGCGATACGCTCGTCGTGGATACGGTGAGCCTCGGCGACAAGACGTGGTTCGACGAGGCTGGCAATTTCCACAGCGACGCGCTCGAGGTGACCGAGCGCTTCACGCCGATCGACGCCACGCACCTCAACTACGAAGCGACGATTGACGATGCAAAAGTCTTCACGCGGCCGTGGAAAATGAGCATGATCGTCTACCGGCGCCTCGAGAAGAACTTCGAACTGCTCGAGTACGAGTGCGCCGAGCACGTGTACGAGAAGCTGTTCAAGAAGCCAGGCGGTAGGCCATAGGACGGTGAGCGCGCGCGGGAAAGCGAGGCGTCACGTGAGCAGGTCGATCACGATTGTGGCTCCACTGCTGGCGATGGTGGCGATGTCCGGCATCAGCGGCGCACAGGACGCTCCGGCCGCTCCGGCGGGAGGACGCGGCGGCGCGCCAGCGAGCTATCCGCCGTACACCCGCCCGACCTCCACGTTCGTGCCGCCGAAAACCACCGACGGCCAGCCGGACATCTCTGGCCTCTACCTGGCGATCCCGCTGCCACGAGCGATCGAGACGCCACTGGTGCCGATGGCGAACCGCGCGCCGAACCGCGCCAACAGCGAGTTCTCGTACAGCCTCAACGAACGGCCGAAGCTGCCCGAGGGGGCGATCGCGCGCCCGCTGGGCGTCGATCCGCCTGACGGCAGGATCCCGTTGACGCCCGAAGCGCTCGCGAGGCGGAAGGAGATCATCGCCAATCAGGAAAAGATCGAGTATCTGGACGGCCGCGTCCTGTGCCTCGCCACCGGCGTACCGCGCAGCACGATTCCCGCGCCGGTCGTCGGCTACCAGATCTTCCAGAAGCCCGGCTACGTGGTGATCTTCTACGAGCAGAACCATCTCTATCGGACCATCCCGATCGACGGGCGGCCCCCGCTCGATCCGAACATCCGCAAGGCGATGGGCGTCTCACGCGGCCACTGGGAGGGCAACGTCCTGGTCGTCGAGGTGACGAACTTCACCAACAATTTCAGCAACAACTGGGTGATCGGCGCGATCTCGGCGGCGCCAGGCGTGCCGGCGGAATCGCTGACGACGGGCCACGGAATCCCGCACAGCGATCAGTACAGGGTGACCGAACGCTACACGCCGATTGACGCCAACACGATTCACTACGAAGCGAAGATCGAGGATCCGAAGGTGTTCACGCAGCCGTGGACCATCGCGTACTATGCGTTCGCGCGTGCCCCGAAGGCCTATGTGCCGGTCGAATACGCGTGCTTCGAAGGGAACGACAAGAATCTGCTGCTGATGACCAACACGGACATCAGCGGCATCCGGGTCAATGTGCCATAGCGCAATGGTAGCGCAGCCCTTCGGGCTGCCCGCGGGCCGATTGCCAGGCGTGAAGGCCTGCCCTACCGCCGTCGCGACTTCGAACGCGCTTGGGAGTGACCGATGATCACCAGACAAACCATCGCGCTTGCGATTTTCGGTGTCATGGCGTTGACCGCCTCACTCGCTGCCCATCATGCGTTTTCGGCGGAGTTCGACCAGAACAAGCCGGTCATGCTCGAGGGCTCGCTCACCAAGGCCGATTGGACCAACCCGCACGCGTGGATCTACATCGACGTGAAGGGCTCCGACGGCAAGGTCGTGAACTGGGCGATCGAGATGGGACCGCCCAACGCGCTCCTCCGCCGCGGCTGGAAGAAGAGCTCGATGCAGGTCGGCGCGGTCATCAAGGTCGAAGGGTTCGCCGCGAAGAACGGCAAGGAGTTCGCGAACGCCACGAACATCACGATGCCTGACGGCACGAAG
Source organism: Vicinamibacterales bacterium (assembly GCA_035315685.1). Taxonomy (GTDB): domain Bacteria; phylum Acidobacteriota; class Vicinamibacteria; order Vicinamibacterales; family CAVVIG01; genus QHWK01. The sequence goes on from DATFXR010000497.1 coordinate 4,302, forward strand.
ATCTTCGCCGGCACCGACGAGCCACCGAAGTAGGGAGACCTACGGGCTTCGCGTCGCGTCGATGTGCAGTTCCGCTGCGAACAGCATCGTCCGGTCGCTGTCACGCGCAGCCCACGTCAGCAGCGTCCGGACGTCCCTCTGCACCATCCCGTCGAAGACCGTCCGCCCGTTCACGACGACCGTTACCGCGCGATTCAGATCGAACTGATCCGGCGACAGCAGCAGAGTGAACGCCGCCACGCCTCTGCTCCGTGCGTCGACCGTGTTGCCGGTCCGGCTCAGATCAACGCGGCCGGAGTCGTGTTGCGGCGATAGCATCGCGGACGATTCACCCTGCAGCACCGTCGGCGCGTACCGTCCGGTGACCCGCACCGATTCACCGCCGCGTGAGACCGTGATCAGCAGTGGCCGCCCCGACGGGTAGCCGCGCAGGAGCTCCGCCACGTCGGCGCCATCGGCCGGCTGATTGTTGAGCGTCACGACGACATCGCCCGCCCGCAATCCAATCTGTTCGGCGTTGGATCCTCTGACCACGCGATTGATACGAGCGCCGCTGGCTCTGATCCCGAACTCGATCGCGGGCCGCGTCGTCATCCGGTTCAGATCAGCAAGCGCCGGTTCGTCAGTTCGTGCGGCGGCAAGGCGCTCGATCACCAGCCAGTGGGCACGGCTCGGGATGTTCGGCGGTCCACTCTCCCAGGTGAGCGCATCCGGAAGCGGCATCCGCGGATGATCGGCAACGAACCGCTCGAACGAGTCCCTGACCTCGGGCCACCATGCGGTGTCGTGTGCGGCGTTCGGCTGCGGCCGATACACGAGGTCCACGCCGCCGCTCTTCATCTGCTCGACGTAGGGATCGACAACACTGGTCGGATACATCGGATCGCGGCCGCCGTTGACGATGAACAGCGGCTTGTTGCGCAGGTTGTTGGGAAAGAGATCGCCGTCGCCGTCAGCC
>DATFXR010000498.1:0-10872 GCA_035315685.1 Vicinamibacterales bacterium
GGTCCTTGCGGTCGGGCTGTCGGCGCAAACGCAGCCACCCGCACCGTCCACTCCGCCCGCGAATCAGGCGGCGCAGGAGAAACCGACCTTCAGAGTGACGGTCGATCTCGTCACGAACGACATCATCGTCCGCGACGACAAAGGCAACTTCATTCCCGACCTGAAGAAGGAAGAATTCGAAATCTTCGAAGACGGCGTCAAGCAGGACATCGCCTCGATGACCGTTGTCACGGGCGGCCGCGTCACGAACGTGCTCGCGCCACCGCCGCCGCCGCCGCCTGAAGGGATCATCCTGCCAGCGACGAAACCGCGGAACGACGTGTCAGGTCGCATCTTCCTGTTCTTCGTCGACGATCTCCATCTGCAGTTCCACAACACCGGTCGCGTGCGCGAGCTGTTCAAGAAGATCTCGAAGGAGCTCGTCCACGACGGCGACATGTTCGGCATCGTCTCGAGCGGCCCCTCGTCCATCGCGGTCGACATGACCTACGACCGGTCGCGACTCGACGAAGCGATCAAGAAGATCGCGGGCAACGAGCTCAAGCCGACCGACATCATCAACGGGCCATCCGGCGCGGAGGGTCCGAGCGAGGTGCGCTACCGCGCCCACGTCGCGTTCTCGACGGTGAACGATCTGCTGAACAACCTGGAGTCGGTGCACAACCGCCGCAAGGCGCTCGTCTACGTCAGCGACGGCTACGACTTCAATCCGTTCCAGGACGCGCGCCTCGGTCTGATGGATCCGAACTCGCCGTTTGCGCAGAACGAATTCGCACGCACGCAGAACCAGATGGCCCAGCAGAACAGCGACGGGTCGTCGCCGCAGACCGATCCGATGGCCAATCAGCAGAAGCAGAGCGAGACTTTCGCTGACGCCGATCTCGCGCGCGAGCTCGGCGAACTGACGCGCCAGGCGAATCGCTCCAACGTGACGATGTACACGATCGATCCGCGTGGGTTGGTGGGGATGGGCGACATCGACGAGCAGGTCGATCCCCAGCAGTGGAACGAGTTCGTGCGCAAGTCGCAGGACAGTCTGCGCGTCATTGCCGAAGAAACCGGCGGCATCGCGGTCGTCAACCAGAACGACTTCAGCAAGGCGCTGAAGCGCATCGACGCCGAGACGAGCGACTATTACGTGCTGGGCTACTACTCGAAGAATCCGGATCCGACCAGGCGGCGCCGTCAGGTAGAAGTGAAGCTCACGCGCAAGAACGCGAACGCCTGGTTCCGCAAGGAATATGTGCTGAAGCCGCCGCCGAAGCCGACCGACTCCACGAAGAAGTGACCTGTCGTAGGGCTGATGGCTGATGGCAAGGGTTCCATTTGCCCTTGAACCTTAGCCATCAGCCCTCAGCCATTAGCCATTTTCGCGCGCACCCGCAGTCCCGCCTTCGCCATCCGCGGTTTCTTGAGCGCTTCCAGTCTCGCGACGGCTTCGTTGAGATAAGCCTCGTCGATGTCGCAGCCGATGAACTCGGCGATGCCGAGGCGCGCGCAGGCGACGGCGGTGCTGCCGAGGCCGTTGAACGGGTCCATCACGCGCGCGACGCGCGACAGGCCATGGAGCCGCAAGCAGTGCTCCGGCAGCTTCGACGGAAACGTCGCCGGGTGCGGCCGGTCGCGGTCGCGCCGCTGAATCGTTTCGTACGGGATGAACCAGGTGTTGCCGCGGCAGCGCAGGCCGTCGGCCGCCTTCGTCCAGCGGGCGATGTTCGACTGATCCTGGTAGGGCACGCCGAGCGCGAGACGATCGAGCTGCGTATCGCCGTTCCGCGTCAGGTGAAAGACGAACTCGTGGCAGTCGTTCAGAAAGCGATCGCTGTTGATCGGCTTGTAGTGGCCGACCGCCAGGTCGCGCGTGAGTCCGGCGGCCACGCCCGCCGACTCGCGATCGATGGCGATCGACTTGATCCAGTGGACGATGTTCTGGAGCCGCAGGTGCGGGCGGGCGATCTGCACGACGTCCAGCGCGGTCCACGGGTCGGTCGGCTTGGCGCCGACGTTCAAAAACAGCGACCCGTCCGGCCGCAGCACGCGGGCAGCCGCGCCAATCCAGATGTTCGTCCACTCGAGGTAGTCCGCGCCCGACAGCGTGTCCTGATATCGGTTGTACGCGATGCCGAGGTTGTAGGGCGGAGACGTGACGATGACGTCGATGCTATGCGGGTCGAGCCGGTTGAGCACGTCAACGCAGTCGCCGAGGTGGAAATGCGCAGATTTTCCCGGTCCGATTACGACGGTTTTATACGGCTTCAGGATTACTGACACGCCCTAATTTCGGCGCGTCGGTACAAATGCGTTAGGGGTAGTGGTCCGGAGGGTCAACCGGCCGCGGTCAGGACGCCTTGGTCGCGAGGCCGGCGATACCGAATGGCGCCGTTGAGGCGTGACGCTCCGCTGCGATCGTGTGGTTCCGGCGATGACCTTGACTGCCGCACGCCTTGCCCTTTTCCTCGACGTAGCTGATCTCGCGGCTGGTCGCCACTTCGCGATAGCGTCCCACGACGCAGCCGCATCCGAGTGTCGTGAACCCCAGGAGCCGAACCAGACTCATCGCGTCCTCCAATCGAAGCCGAGCAATATGTATGCCGCACGCTTCGCGGCCGCCTCTGAATCGACCACGTGGACATGAGGTCGCGATCAGATCGCGATCGGGTCATGGTCCGATCGCGATCAGGTCGTGATCGCGTAGTGATCGGATCGCGACCGGGTGTTTTTGCCGAGCGATCCCCGCACTCATTGCGTGAAAGCGACCAGCTCACCTCGCCGCGCGTGCGACGCTCCTTTACTTATCGGCTTCAACGCGTCATGAGCCGCGCCCGAACATCTTCAGATCTTTGGAGGGAAAAACATTCGCGTGGATTTGTCGTCGGCTCCGAGCGGCCGGCCGCGGCTCCGAGGAATGCGCGCAGATGGACAAAAAGAAAGGCCGGCGCCCGGTCTCCCGGAACGGCCGGCCTCATGGAATCGCAGTCGGGGCTGGGTGCTAGGGGCTCGGGGCTAGCGGTTACTCACCGCGGCCAGCCCCTGGCCCCGAGCCCCAAACCGGGTCTTTAGAAGTCGAACTTGAATCCGATCTTCAGCACGCGCGGCGCCACGATTTCCTGCACGCGGCCGAAGTAGGACGTCGTCAACCGCGCAGCATCGAAGGCGGCCTGGCTGACGAATCCCTGCGTGAGCGAGCCATAGCTCGTCGTCGCCGCCGCCTGGCCCGCGCTCGAGTTGAGCACGTTGTGCAATTCGGCGACGAACGCCGCGCGATGGCCGCTGCCGAAGCGGAAGCCCTTGTCGGCGCGCAGCGACAGCAGGTTGAGGAAGTCGGCGCGATAGGTCCCGCGCGGATCGACCGCGATGTTGCGCGAACCCTGCGCGAAGGGGACGGTCAACGTGCGGTCATACGGCAAGCCGCTCAGCGCCTGGTAGTTCGCGCCGATGTTGATCCCGTACGCGGCCTGATAGCTGCCGAGCAGCTTGAAGGCGTGGGGCTGGTCGTTCCCTCCGCGTCCCTGGCCGGGGCCTGCGCCCAGGTCGATCAGGTTGTTCGGGTTGGTGAAGTCGTAGACGTTGCGCGTCGCCGTGCCGTTCGTGTTGATGCCCGTCTGAATGCCGTCCAGCCGCGACCACACGTACGAACCCTGCATCTGCCAGCGGTTCGACATCCGCTTGGTGACTGACACTTCCACCGCTTTGTAGCGCTGAGTGCAATCCACCGTGACGTTGTTGCCGCAGTTGGTGTGGAAGAACGTGTCCTTACCCACGTACTGCGGCTTGACGTCGTAGAGCGTCAGCGTGCGATCGTCTCCCGTGCCGCGGAGATTGTCCGGGCCGAAGTCGGTGACGACTCGCGTCGGCTGGTAGACGGTGCTGGCCACCTGATCGCAGGGCAGGCCATAGCAGTTCTGGTCCGTCGTCGCATCGCGGAACCACCGCTGGATCCAGTCGGCGTTGAACGACCAGTCCGACGCCAGCTCGCGCTGGTACGCGAACATGATCTCGTCGTTCTTCGGATCGCGGAGGTTTGGATCAATCGCGTTCGCCTTAGGTACGAACTGGCTCTTCAGCACGCCGAGCTCGTTGGGATCGACCTTGCCGTTGTTGTTCAGATCACCGAGGAACGACCAGGTCTGGACGCCGCCAGTCTGGATCGAGTTCGGGTTGATGCTGGAGTACTCGGTCGTGTACATCGACTCGAAGTAGCGGCTGTAGCTCGCCTTCGCGACGTTCTTGCCGTCCTCCGTGATCTTGTAGACGATGCCGGTGCGCGGTGCCAGCGTGTTCCAGCTGTAGCCCGGGTCGACCGCCGCGTAGTTGGTCACCGGGAACCACTTGCCACCGCCGCCGGTCTGCTCGGGGATCGAGCCGTCGTAGTACGACCAACGCAGGCCGAGGTTCAACGTGACGCGCGAATAGCTGGCGCGATCCTGTACGAACGCCGCGAAGTTCCGCATCTTCGTTTTCTGCGTCAGCGGCGTGTTGTAAAGGAACACTTCCGCCGCCGGCGTGTAGCAGCCGCTGCGGACCGTGAGTGTGCAGTTTGCCGTGCTGTTGTAGCGGATGCGGGTGTCGTCGAAGACGATGAACCCATCGGTGCCAGTCGGCGTCCACCAGTTCTCGAAGCCGGTCTTCAACTGGTGGCTGGCGCCGAGGAACCCGTCAAGGTAGCGGGTCAGGCCGATGTTGGTCTGGTGGCGATACGCGTCGCGAAAGCGTTCGCCCGTCGGCTCGGGCCCGTCGATGTAGACGCCGGACGCAATGTTGAAGGTCGCCGGGAACTGCTGGCTCGCCGGCAGCGCGTTGAACTCGTCGGACCACGTGCTCGGCCAGTGCATGTGGAAATACGTCGATGACACTTCGAGGAACGTGTTCTGGCTGAATACCGAGGTCCAGTTCGCGTTGATCAGGTTCTTCGGCGACTCCTGGTGCAGCGTGCCCTGCGGCACCGGCTGGTTAACGCCAGCGTTGCGGTTCGGCTGGAACTTCCGGTTGTAGGTCCAGAAGGCCGACACCTGGTTGTTCTTGTTGATCTGATACTTGCCGCTGGTCGTGTAGTTGCGCAGGTTCGAGTCGAACGGGTTGGTCAGACTGCCATCGGGGTTCACGATCGTGTAGGACGGCGTCGCTTCGACGGTGCTGTAGTTGCGGAACGATCCGAACCACCACAGCTTGTCCTTGACGAACGGGCCACCCGCGTCGGCGTTGAAGTCGTTCAGGTTGCGCAGCGTGGGATCGGTGATCCCCTGCGCGCGCAGTTCGTCGGTGATGTTGTTGCCGGTGAAGTGATCCCAGTAGCCTTTGCCGGTGATGCTCCACGCGGCGCTGCCCTTGAGCGTGTTGCCGCCGGACTTCGGGATGACGTTGATGTTGGCGCCGCCGCCGCCGCCGACCTCAGCGCCCATCGCCGCGGTGTCGACCGAGATCTCCTCAGCCGATCCGAAGTCCATGTAGTACATAGAGCCGTAGTTCTGCGGCGTGTCCGCCGTGACGCCGTAGTAATTCAGGTTGTAGTTGCTCGCGCCGTGCGCGACCATGCCGGTGGACGTCGCCGCGTTCAGTCCGCCCGGATCCTGACGGCCCATCGTCATGCCGGGAAGAACCGTCGTCGATCCGAAGATGGTGCGCGACGTGGGCACGGCCGTCAGGATCTCCTGCGACAGACGTGCGCCGATCTTGGTGTTCTCGACGTCGACGGTCGGCGCCTGGCCGCTCACCGTGACGGTTTCCTGCAGCGACGCGAGCTTCATCGACGCGTCGACCGTGATCGTCTGCCGCACCGGGACCACGATGCCTTCGCGCACGAGCGGCGTGAAACCGGCCAGTTCGAATTTCAACGTATAAGTGCCAGAGTTGACAGCGGGGAAGCGATAGCGTCCCTGCTCGTTGCTGACCGCGGTTGGCGAGCCCATCGCGGCCGGTCCGGTCAACGTCACGGTGACGCCGGGCAACACTCCGCCCTGATCGTCGGTGACCTTACCTACCAGCTCGCCGAATGTCTGGCCGGTCTGCGCCAACGCCGGTGAAAGACCGAGCGTCGCCACGATCGCCAGCGCGGCGAACGCTCGAGAGATCGTACGTGTCAAGGTGAACCTCCTGCTGAGTACTGGTTGAGTAGTGCCGCCCAGAATACGGCCGTTTACGAGCTTTTTGCGTACGAAAAGTGCGCGTCGCGCCAAGGTGGCGACCGTCAATTCGGCTATTTGGATAATGGCTGCGCGCGAGCGTGCGTTACCATTCTGAGTTATCCAAATCGAAGTTGTTGGAGGTGGTCGTGCTGCGATCGGTTGGGATTATCGGGGTCGTACTGGCGCTGTCGGGCTGGGATGTGCGTGCGCAGGGAGCGTCTCCCACGCCTGCCGACCTGATCAAGGATCCTGCGGTGAAGGCGGCGATTGACGCAGCCAAGGCGACCGAGGCGCAGACAGTCGACGATCAGATTCGCTTTTGCGAGATTCCTGCGCCGTCTTTCAAGGAAGAAGCGCGCGGCCGCGAGCTCCAGCGTGTGTTCCAGCAGCTCGGACTTCAGAACGTGCGCATCGACAAGGTCGGCAACGTACTCGGCGACTACGCCGGCGCTGCCGCACGTCCGCACCTCGTCATGGCTGCGCATCTCGACACGGTCTTTCCCGAAGGCACGAACGTGAAGGTGACGCGGGAAGGCGCCGTCCTGCACGGACCGGGTATCGGTGACGACTGCCGCGGACTCGCCGTGCTCGTCGCGGCGATCCGCGAGATGAAGAAGGCGAAGGTACAGACGCCGGGCACGATTACGTTCGTTGCCAACGTCGGCGAAGAGGGCCTGGGCGATCTCCGCGGCGTCAAGGAGCTGTTCAATGCGACGCTGAAAGATCAGATCGATCGCTTCGTGTCGATTGACGGCACCGGCATCCACGTGACGAACGTTGCCGTCGGCAGCCACCGCTACCGCGTCACGTTCAAGGGCCCGGGCGGTCACAGCTTCGGCGCGTTCGGCATGGCGAATCCGATGGGGGCGATGGGGCGCGCGATCGCGAAGATCCAGGAGATCCAGGTCCCCAAGCAGCCCAAGACGACGTTCAATGTCGGACGCATCGGCGGCGGCACGTCGGTGAATTCGATTCCGTTCGAGGGCTGGATGGAGCTCGACATGCGCTCCTCCGATCCCGCCTCGCTCGCCGCGGTGGACGCGAATATCCAGAAAGCGATCGACGCGGCGGTGGCCGAGGAAAATGCGCGCTGGGGAAAACCGGGCACGATCACCGTCACGAAAGAGCTCGTCGGCGATCGGCCCGCCGGCTCGACGCCGGAGAATTCGCCGATCGTCCGCAACGGTCTCGCCGCGGCGACCGTCCTCGGCTTCAACGCGAATCTCGGCGAAGGGTCGACCGACTCGAACACCCCGATGAGCCTGAAGGTTCCGGCGATCACGATCGGCGGCGGCGGCCGCGGCCGAGAGGCGCATGCGCTGACCGAGTCGTTCGACACGACCGACGCCTGGCAGGGCACTCAGTACGCGATTCTGCTCGCGGTGTCGCTGGTGCAGAAGTAAGTGCGCCCACGAAGGCACGAAGACGCGAAGAATGGATTGGTCAATCTTCTTCATGTCCTTCGTGCGCTTCGTGTCTTCGTGGGAGCGGCAGTGTGCAGCGCGACAGCCCTCGCCTGTGGCAGCGGGGTTTCACGCGCCGACCTGCGACCGATCGCGCGGCAGAACGTCCTTCTCATCACGATCGATACGCTGCGGGCTGACGCGCTGGGCTGCTACGGCGGCCCCACCGCGACGCCGGCGCTCGATCGGCTCGCTGCCGAAGGGATTCGCTTCGAGTTCGCGCATGCCCACGCGGTCACGACGCTGAGCTCGCACGCGACGATCCTGAGCGGGACGTATCCGTTTCAGCACGGCATCCGCGACAACAGCGGCTACCGGCTGCGTGTGAATGCGCGCACCGCGGCGGCGCTGCTGAAGCAAGCCGGCTACGCGACCGCCGCCTTTGTCGGCGCGTTCCCGCTGCATTCGAGATTCGGCCTCAATCAAGGCTTCGACGTCTACGACGATCGATTCGGAGACACGCGCGCGCCAGACGAGTTCGTGATGCCTGAGAGGCCGGCCGCTGCTGTCGTGCCGCTTGCTCGAGCCTGGATCGCGGCACGTGAGGCCGGCAGGTCGGGCAAGTCAGGCGGGCCTGGCAGGTCGAGCGAGTCAAGCGAGTCGGGCAGGTCGAGTGTCCGCGGTGGATCAAGTACCTCCGACAGGCCAGGCCTGCTCGACCCGCCCGACCCGCCCGGCCAACCGTGGTTCGTGTGGCTGCATGTCTTCGATCCGCATGCGCCATATCGTCCACCGCCGCCGTTCGACGCGCGCTACGCGTCGCAGCCGTATTACGGCGAGGTCGCGGCCGTGGACGCTGCAATCGCGCCACTCTTCGATGATCTGCGCGCGGCGGGGAAACCCACGCTCGTGATCGTCACGGGCGATCACGGCGAAGCGCTCGGCGATCATGGGGAACAAACGCACGGCGTGTTCGCGTACGAGTCGACGTTGCGTATTCCGTTGATCGTAACGGAGATCACCGCCGCGGCCTCGACAGTCCGGCTGAAGCCGGACCGATCTGGCGGTACGGTGGCTTCGGTGTCCGCTCGTCACGTGGACATCCTGCCGACGCTCCTCGAAGCGATCGGCCTGCCGGTTCCGGCCGATCTTCCTGGTCGTTCGTTGTTGACGGCTGCCGAGCGCGCTGACACGTCGCCGCGTCCGTCGTACTTCGAAGCGATGTCGGCCATGCTCACCCGCGGGTGGGCGCCGCTCAGTGGCGTTCTCGTCGATCGCGAGAAGTACATCGATCTGCCGATCGCGGAGCGCTACGACCTTGCCGCTGACCCGGCGGAGCGCAGGAACCTCGCCGGGACCCCAGTCGAACGCGATCGGACGCTCGCCGCGGCACTTCGCGGATTCAGTGCGTCGATGCCCGGGCAGCGGCAAGCCGAGGACGCGGATGCGGCGGCGCGCCTGCGCGCGCTCGGCTACGTGGCCGGCAGCACCGCGCCGAAGGCGCGCTACACCGACGCCGACGATCCGAAGACGCTGATCGACGTCGATCGCGCGGTTCACGATGCCGTGGACGCGTTCACCGCCGGCCGCGCCGGCGAGGCCGTGCGGCTGTACGACCAGGTAATCGCGCGACGGCCGGACATGGCGATCGCGTACCGCCATCTGGCGTTCATCGAGCGGCAGCGCGGAAACGTCGGCGTCGCGATCGAGGTGCTGCAGCGCGCGATCAAGGCCGGCGTGCGCGATCCGCGCGTCACCGCGCAGCTCGGTGAGTATCTGACTGAGGGCGGCCGCATGGCCGACGGTATCCGCCTGCTCGAATCGGTTACGAGAGACTCGGCGGGCGATCTCGACGCGCTGAACGCGCTCGGCATCGCGTACGCACAGAGCGGCCGCGCGGACGCCGCCCGCGCGACCTTCGAGCGCGTGCTCGCGATCAATCCGCACAGCAGCGTGCCGCTCGAGAATCTCGGGTTGCTGGCGCTGGAGCGCGGAGACGTTGCGACGGCTCGCCAGCAGTTCGAACGCGCCGCGGAATCCGATCCGCGGTCCTCGCGCGCGCAGTCCGGGCTCGGCAACGTGGCGCTCAAAGCGGGTGATCGCAGCGCTGCGATCGACGCGTGGCGCCGTGCCGTTCAACTCGATCCGCGCAACTTCGACGCGTTGTACAACCTGGGCACGGCGCTGGCGCGCGACGGAGACGTGAATGGTGCGCGGCCGTATCTCGATCAATTCCTCCACGCCGCCCCGCCAGCGTTCTACGGGAAAGAGCTAGACGAGGTGGCGCAGTTGCTGCGCAGGTAGGTCAGGGGACTGGGAGCTGGGGACTGGAAGCCGGGACTCGGAGCTGGGCCGTAGCGCAGCCGTTCGGGCCCCCGGCCCCAGCACCCAGTCCCCAGCTTCCAGCCTCCAGCCCCAGCCTCCAGCCCAGCCCCCAGCCCCCAGCCCCTAGCCCCTAGCCCCCGGTCCCCTCACGCTCGCGGAGTTCTCGGAAACGGGCAAGGTCGATCGACCGCTGCTTGCGCGCCACTGCGCGAGCGGCGAGCAGCCGGACGATGAACAACGCGTGCCCGCCGCCGACGAAGATGAGCTCAGACGACGTCGGACCCAGTACGAGCGCAGGAAGCAGGTTCAAGAGGGCCGCGACCGCAAAGACGGCCGTAAACAACGCGTCGGCCGTTGCGGCGCCGGCCGGCCGGCCGAATTCCATGGCAGCGTGCTCCCATCGGCGCTCGCCCGGCTGTGTTTCGTAGAAGACCTGCAGGTACCGTCCGACGCGCTCGACGCCGACGTGCAGCGCGAAGACGCTCTCGAAGATGGCGGCCAGGACGCCGAGCGACAAAAGACTGCTAATCGGCGCCGCCGCTACCGCGGCCGTCGTGATGGCCAGCGCGCCCCAGGCGACCAATCCGCCGGCGAAAATGCAGACGCGGGCCGTCCCTCGTTCGCGGATCGTGGCGCGTAGTGCCGTGTATTCAACCTGTTCGCGCGCCGTCAGCGGAGTTCCGTTCTGTGCGCTCATGACAAGGCTGTCGTTGCCGATAACAGAGGAAACAGACTCGCGTCGGGCCGGCGCATTGTGGCACAGGAGTTGGTAAAGGGCTGAGTCGAGAAGGGCTCGGCTGTGGCCGGCCGGCAGCGATAATTGCCTTGCAATGTGTAAATTACCTGCTACACTTACGTCCGTCGGCTCACCATTATCTGCATCCGGGGAGTCTCGGTGAACAGAAAAACAATTTTCTGGATCGGTCAGCTTGCGCTTGTCGGCCTCATCAGCATCGGGCAAACACCCGCCGACGCCGCGACCTCTAAGAAACACACGCGAAAAGCCACGGCACCGGCGCGAG
>DATFXR010000499.1:0-4017 GCA_035315685.1 Vicinamibacterales bacterium
CGGTGACGAGCAGCCCGCGCGGCCGGAGCAGCGCGACGAGGCGGTCCAGCAGCGGCGTGTAGAGCCGCTTGTCGCCGTCCTGGAAGATCAGATCGAATGGCCCCGACACCTTCGCCAGCTTCAGCTGCGCGTCGCCGACGATCACCGACACGCGGTCGGTGAGCCCGGCGCGCGCGAAATTCTCTCGCGCCTCGAGCGCCCGCTCCTCACTCATTTCCATGGTAATCAGCATCCCGTCCGGAGGCAGCGCACCCGCGAGCCAGATGCCCGAATAGCCGATCGCAGTGCCAATCTCGAGAATCCGCGAGGCGTTGACGGCGATCGCGAGCGTACGCAGCAGCGCGCCGACTTCCGCGTCCACCAGCGGCAGCCCGCGTTGCTGGTTGCCACGCGCAATCTCATCGAGAACGTCGCTGCCGAACCGGTTCAGGCCGGCAAGATAGCGCTCGATCGCGTCCGGCACGATTATTCCCATCGCGCGATATTCTAGTCAGAAGTCGCCAGGGAAAAAGAGAAGGAGACGTCATCGATCGGACGTACAACGTAGAAGGACGTTCATGACCACGCGCCACACCAAGATCATCGCGACAGTCGGGCCGGCGAGCAGCTCGGACGAGATGCTCGACGCGTTAATCGCGGCGGGCACCGACATCTTCCGGCTCAACTTCTCGCACGGCACTCGGCAGACGCAGGGCGAGACGTTCGCCCGTGTGCGCGCCGCCGCCAGCCGCGCGCGCCGCGAAGTCGCCATCCTGCAGGACCTGAGCGGTCCAAAAATCCGCACGGGACGCAATGTCGGTGGCAAGCCGATTCCGGTCAAGGCGGGCGATCGGCTGACCATCGCGACTGGCGATTTCCTCGGCGCGCCAGGGCGGCTGTCGACCACCTTTGCCGGCCTCGCGCATGCCGTCCGTCCCGGCGACCGCCTGCTGCTCGCCGACGGATACATCGAGCTCCGCGTCGACTCGACCGACGGCACCGCGATCGAGACCACCGTGACCGAAGGCGGGGAGATCGGCGAGCACAAGGGCATCAACGCGCCCGGCGTGCCGCTCCCGGCTTCCGCGATCACGGCGAAGGACGCCGACGATCTGCGCTTCGGCCTGTCGCTCGGCGTCGACATGATCGCGGTCAGTTTCGTGCAGACCGCCGCCGACCTCCGCCAGGCGCGGCAGCTGACCGCCGAAGCCGGTCACAGCGACGTGCCGATCGTCGCGAAGCTCGAGCGGCCGCAGGCCCTGGAACATCTCGACGAGATTCTCGAGGTGACCGATGCGGTGATGGTCGCGCGCGGCGACCTCGGTCTCGAGATGCCGCTCGAACGCGTCCCGCGGGCGCAGAAGGAAATCACCCTTGCCGCCCGGCGCAACGGCACGCCGGTGATTGTCGCCACCCAGGTGCTCGAGTCGATGACCAGCGAAGCGCGGCCGACGCGCGCGGAAGTGAACGACGCCGCCAATGCGGTCGAGGACGGCGTCGACGCGATCATGCTCGCCGGAGAGACCGCTGCGGGCCTCTACCCCGCGCGTGCCGTGCTCACCCTGGATGCCATCATTCGCGACGCCGAGTCGTGCTTCGAGGTCGACGTGCGCGGACTCCGCCACGAAGGGCGGCCGCATGATCACGCGGAGGCGCTCTGCGAGGCGGCGGTCACGCTCGCCAACCGCGGCGACGCCCATGCCATCGTCGCCGTGACGCGCGGCGGCGGCACCGCGCGGCGGCTGTCGGCGCTGCGGCCCCGCGTGCCGGTATTCGCGATCACGAATCGTGACGACACCGCGCGGCAACTCACCATCTACTGGGGTGTCACCCCGGTGTGCGTGGATATTACCGAGCATGCCGAGTCGGGCGGCCGGCTCGTCGGCGAGCAGCTGGTCGAACGCGGCCTCGTGCCGTCGGGCGCCGCCGTCGTGGTGGTCAGCATCAACCCCGATCTCATGCGTGACGACGCCAACTACCTGAGAATCAAGCGTCTGTGAAGCACAGGCATTCCCTGGCCGACTGATGACCGTCTACTATCCGCGCGTGATCGCGGCGGTGGCCGCGTTCGTGGCCGCCTACGTGATCGTGCGCCTCGCCGGGTTGCTGGTGCATCGGCTGCTGAAGACGCTCGAGATCGTCGAAGCCCAGAATCGTGACGCCGTGCACGCGCGCGCCCGCCAGATGATGCGCGCGCTGACGGTACTTGCCTACAGCATCGCCGCGCTCGCCAGCGTCTCGCTCGCGCTCGAACGATTCGGCGTCAACGAGCCGGCCTGGAATCCGCGGCAGCTCATGCACTGGCTGCTCGTGCACGGTGTGAACATCGGGATCATCCTCGTCGGCGCCTTCGTCGTGACGCGGGCGGCGAATCTCGCGATCGACAACCTGCAGTTCAGGCTCGCACGCAGCCACGCCGACACCGACTTCGAATGGCAGCGCCGTGCGGCTACCCTCGGCCGCATCCTGGGCAGCCTCGTCACGGCGACGGTCGGGTTCGTCGTGATCCTGATGCTGCTGCGCGAGCTGTCGATCGACGTCCTGCCGATCCTGACCGGCGCCGGCATCGCAGGGCTCGCGATCGGGTTCGGCGCACAGAACCTGGTGCGCGACGTCATTTCCGGGTTCTTCCTGATTCTCGAAGACCAGGTCCGCATCGGCGACATCGCCCGGATCAACGGAGTCGGCGGGACGGTGGAGCAGATCAACCTCCGCACTATCGTGCTGCGCGACGGCGAAGGGGCGGTGCAAGTGTTCCCGAATGGGACGATCACGACACTCGCCAACCTCAGCAAGCAGTACGCATACGCAATCGTGGATATGAAGGTCGTCTATCACGAAAACATCGATCGGGTCATCGGCACGATGCGCGAGGTCGGTGCGACGATGGAAAAGGATCCGGTGCTGGGTTCGCTGCTGCTGGCGCCGCTCGAGGTGTCCGCGGTTGAATCGCTGGCCGACGGCTTTGCCACGATCCGCGCGAGGTTCAAGACGCTGCCGCTCAACCAGGGGAAGGTCGCCAACGAGATGCGCCGCCGTCTGATGACCGCCTTCGTCGGCCGCGGCATCAAACCTTACGGTTGAATATTCGTCTAAAACGCTTATGGTGCATTCACCCATGCGCAGTTTCGCCCTTGCGGCGTCGCTCGTCGCCTGTGCGACCGCGGCGTCGGCCCAGAGCTTCTCGGTGCCGGTCGTCTACCGCAAGCTGCCGAACGGACTCCGCGTCGTCGTCAGCGAGAATCACGCGGCGCCGGTGGTTGTTGTCGAGGTGATGTACCGGATCGGATTCCGGATCGAGCCGCGCAACCGGACCGGATTCGCCCACCTGTTCGAGCACCTGATGTTCCAGGGCTCCGAACATGTCGCGAAGTTCGAGCACGTGCGCATCGTCAACGAGAACGGCGGGGTGCTCAACGGCTCGACCAGGTTCGACCACACCAACTACTTCGAGGTGATGCCCTCGAATGCGCTCGAGCTCGCGATGTGGCTCGAGGCCGACCGTATGCGGTCGCTGAAGATCACGCCGGAGAACCTGAAGAACCAGCAGGACGTCGTGAGCGAGGAGGTCCGCGTCAACGTGCTCAACCAGCCGTATGGCGCGTTCGAGTGGCTGGGCCTTCCGCAGAAGGCGAACACCAACTGGTACAACGCGCACAACTTCTACGGCGACCTCTCCGATCTGCAGGCGGCGACGCTCGACGATGTCAAGCAGTTCTTCGACACCTACTACGCGCCGAACAACGCGGTGCTCGTGGTCACCGGCGACGCGACCGTCGACGAAGTCATGAAGCTCGCCGAGAAGCATTTCGGATCGATCGCGCAGCGGCAGTTGCCGGCGCGTCCGGACATCGCCGAGCCGCCGCAGACGGCGGAAAAGAGCTTCACCGAAAGCGACAAGCTCGCGCGGACGCCCGCCGTCGCGTTCGGCTATCACCTGCCGGATCGCATGACCAGGGATTTCTTCGCGCTGTCGCTGCTCGATCCGCTGCTCGTCAGCGACGAGAGCGCGAAGATGTATCAGGCGCTGGTGAAGGA
>DATFXR010000500.1:0-10247 GCA_035315685.1 Vicinamibacterales bacterium
ATCGGCGAGGAACCGGAGGGCGTCAAGATCAGGCCGGACGGCAAGGTCGTCTACGTCACCAGCGAGGAAGACGGAGCCATCTTTGCGATTGACACCGCGACCAACAAGTCGATCAAACGCATCCCGGCAGGACATCGGCCGCGCGGCATCGGCTTTCTCCCCGACGGTTCACGCGCCTACGTGACGCTCGAGAACGACGGCGCGCTGGCGCTGCTCGACGCAAAACAGCACAAGTTCATCAAGCTGATTCAGCTGAAAGGCGAAGGAAAGACGCCGAAGCCGCGGCCGATGGGCATCGCGGTCCGTCCCGACGGCTCGATGATCTACGTGACGACCGGATCGTTCGGCAAGCTGTTCTTCCTCGATCCGAAGACCAACGAATCGGTCGGCGATCTCGAGGTCGGCCAGCGCCCGTGGGGCCTGGCGCTGCTGCCGGACAACAACACGCTGTACACCGCCAACGGTCCGTCGAACGACGTGTCGATCGTCGACGTCGGGGCCAGGACGGTCGTCAAGAAGATCAAGGCCGGCGATCGCCCGTGGGGAATCGCGGTCATCGCCGCGCCGTAAAAGCACGAGGGGTCGGGAAGGGTTTTCGGGAACTCGCCGATGAAAACCCTTCCCGACCCCTTCGTGCCGTTAATCCAGCTTGACGTGGATCTCCGCGCCGAAGAGCATCGTGCGGTCGTTGTCGGCGGCCGCGTACTTCAGCAGCGTCGCGAGCTTCCTCTCGACCCTGGCGTTGAACACGGGCCGCCCGTTGGCGACGACCTTGATCGGCTGCCCGAAGTCGAATTGATCAGGTGAGATGAGCAGCGTGAATTCGGCAACGTCCCGCGTCGCGGCGGTGACCAGGTTGCCGGCGCGCGACAGATCGACGCGGCCGCTGGTGCCGGCGCGTGCGAAGAGATGCTTGGGTGGCCCCTGCGCAATCTGCGGCTGGTAGATGCCGCTCAACTCGACCGGCAGGTTGTCGCGCGCAACGAGCAGGTCGATCTTCGAACCAGGCGGCGTATCTTCGAGCGCATCGCCGACGTCCATCGCCGACGGAACCGTCTGATCGTTGAGCCGCACCAGGACGTCGCCCGGCTTCAATCCAATGTGATCCGCGTTGGACCTCGGCATCACACGATTGATCCGCGTCCCGTTCGACCGCGCGCCAAAATCAGCTGACGGCGGTACCGGCATGTCATTCAGATCGTCGAGCGTCTGCGCCTCGCCCCTGTGCGCGCCGGCCCTCGGTGCCGCGATCTTGTCGATGACCAGCCAGTGCGCCCGATGATGCGCGACGCTGTTCCCGACCTCCCACGTGAGTGTGTCGGGCAGCGGCGGCCGCGGATGGTCGTGCGCGAACGCCTCGAAGGTGTCCTTCACCTCGGGCCACCACGCGGTGTTGTGCGCGCCGTTCGGCTGCGGGTGATAGTCGATGGTGACGCCGCCGCGTTTCATCTGCTCGATCGTCGGATCGACGATGCGCGTCGGGTACAGCGGGTCGCGTCCGCCGTTCACCGCGAAGATCGGCTTGTTCCGCAGGTTGTTCGCAAAGCTCAGCCCGTCGTCGATGTCGCGCGCGGCGAGCACCAGTAGATAACCGTTCAGCGGGAGGAAGCTGGCAAACGGCGTCGTCTCGCGCATCGCGATGTAGTACGCGCCGGTGCCTCCGTCCGAGACGCCGGAAACGACGACGCGGTTCTCGTCGATGTTGTAGCGGCGCTTGAGCGCGTCCACGATCGCGGCGAGGTTCAGCGCCTGATCGTCGCTCCACCAGGGCGAATCGGCCCACGCGTACGGGACGACGTAGATCTGCTCGGCGCCCTCGAGCGCGCCGACGGTGCCCGGGCCGACCGGCGCGTTCGTCGCGCGGCCGCCGATTCCGCCGTGCAGGTGAAACCTCACCTGGTAGCGCCGCGTCGAATCGTAGGTCTCCGGAATGTTCAGCGCGTAGTTGTGCTCGACGCCGTCGGCCGATTGGTTGGTCAGGCGTACAACGCCGGTCGGCTGAGGTCCATACGTGCGGCCCTGTTTCAGCAGCCGGTAGGCGTCCTCGAAGCCGACGCCGCTGTGAACGATCGCATCGATCTTCTTGGCCGCCTCGTCTGGTGAGGGCGCGGCCCAGAACGCATCGAAGGCGGCATCAACGGAAGGCTTCTGGGCCGTTGCGATACTCGAGGCCCAGACGGTGAGCGCGAGAAGGATGACGTTGCGTGACACGGGACGGGTATAACATAAAAACTCTTGGGGACTGGGGACTGGGGACTGGGGACTGGGGACGGGGCGCTGGGAAGTGGGGACTGGGCGGTTGTGAGCATTCGCCGCGCGATTGGAATCATCGCGTTCGTCGCTGCGCTGGGCGCAGTCGGCGGCGCCGTGTCACAGACGCCGAAATCGGCTGCGCAGGATCAGAGTCTGCCGCCGCTCTCGTACGTCTGCCCCATGACGGGCGACGAGGACGTCATCGAGGATCATCCCGGCAAATGTCGCAAGTGCGGGATGGAGCTGGTGGCGATCCGGCTCGACTCGGTCTGGACATGTCCAGTGCACGCGGCGATTCACGAGTCGAAGCCGGGCAAGTGTCCGATCGACGGGCGCCAGCTGATCCAGATGACGATGGCGGTGTCGTGGACGTGCGCTGGCAGCGACAAGGAGTCGACGTCGCCCGGCGCGTGCGCCGACGGGACGCCGATGATCAGGAAGTTCGCGCCGCGGCCGCACGGCAATCACAACCCGCAGCACGGCGGCCAGTTCTTCATGGCGTCGGACAACTGGCATCACCTCGAGGGCACCTATCTGCCGTCGGGCGTTTTCCGCCTGCATCTCTACGACGACTACACGAGGCCGCTGCCGGTCGCGCAGGTCCGCACGGTTGCCGGCAACGTGGTCGTGAAGGATCCCCAGACGGGTCAGGACAAGACGGTCGCGCTGACGCGGAGTGGGCAGACCCTGCAGGGCGTGATCGGCAAGCTCGCGTTCCCGGCCGTGATGTACGCGAAGGTGAAATTCAAGGCGGACGGACCCGACAACCGGTTCGACTTCACGTTCGACAGCTACTCGAAGGAGCCGGCGCCAGGCGCCGCGCCGCGCACGACCAGCGCCGCACCGGCGGCCACGCCGGCGACGACGCCGGGCGCGCCGGCCGCGAGCGCGGCTGCCGCGCCAGCAGCGACCGCGACCCCGGCTGCGTCAGCCGCGGCGCCCGATCCCGCCTCCGGCGTCGATCCGGCGCTCGTGCCGCTGCCGATTCCCGAGACGGTCCCTGAAATCCTCGCGCAACTGCGGACTCGAACCGAACAGATCCGCTCGTTCATCGACAAGGGATCGTTCGCCAGCATCTACGTTCCAGCGTTCCAGGCCAAGGATCTCGCGCTCGCCCTCGACACACACAGGAGCGGCCTGCCAGCCGAGAAGCAGAGAGTCGCCGAACCTGCAATCGCGAAGCTCGTGCGTGTCGCCTACATGCTCGACGCGTTCGGCGATCTCGGCAACAAGCAGCAGATCGTCGAAGCCTACGCGAAGTTCCTCGAGGCGGCCAAAGACATCGAGTCGTCCTTCCCGTCGCAGCCATGACCGTGATGCGTACGTCGATCCGCTCGGCGCTGGCGGGTGGTGTGGTCGCCGCCGCCGCACTGCTGTCGACCGCGCCGGGCCAGGCGCACAAGGCGATCACCTCGAAATACACCTACAACGACGACGTGTTCCCGATCTTTCGGGATCGCTGTTCGCGGTGCCATGTCAGCGGCGGCGTCGCGCCGATGTCGCTCATGACTTACGACGATGCCTTCCCGTGGGCTGAGTCGATCCGCGCGGAGCTGATCGCGTCGCACATGCCGCCATGGAACGCGGACGAGGGCTTCGGCGAGCTGAAGCGTGCGCACACGTTGACACCGAAGGAAATCGACGTCGTGCTGACGTGGGCGACCGGCGGAAACCCGCGCGGCGCGCTCGATCAGAAGCTGCCCGAACTGAAGTTGAAGAACGAGTGGACGATCGGCGCACCCGATCTCGCGCTGAAGCTGCCGGCAGAGTTCACGCTCGCCGCCGACAAGATGGAGGACACGCAGGAGTTCACGCTGCCGTCGGGCACGACCGAGGCGCGCTGGGTGCGCGCGGTCGATCTGCTGCCCGGCACGCCCTCGATCGTGCGCAGCGCCACGATCTTCGTGAAGGACGCGGCGGCACCTGCCGCCGCCGGTCCTGCGCCGGAGCGCGTGCTCGCGCACTGGCTGCCGGGCCAGGACGCCGAGCCGGTCGACAGCGGCGTCGCGTTCCGCCTGCCGGCTGGCGCGCAGATCGGCGTCCTCATCCACTACAAGAAGACCTGGCAGTTCGAGGGCAAGGCGCTCAGCGACCGGAGCACCGTCGGCGTGTACTTTGCGCCGGTGAGAGAAGCACACGAGCTGCTGACGGTGCCGATCGAATCGCCGGCACTGGCACCCGGCCCGAATCAGCCGATCACCTTCGGCCACACGTTCACAGACGAAGTGCGCGCCGTGGCGGTGAGCCCCGACAGCGTCCCGCCCAACATCTCGCTGCAGGTCGAGGCGGTTCGACCCGACGGCTCGCGCACACCGATGATCCGCATCAACACGCGAGCCGATTGGGACCGCCGCTACTGGTTCGAGCAGCCGCTCACGCTGGCGCGCGGGACGAAGGTGGAGGTGAAAGCCAACTTCGAGGATCCGGATCTGCTGTCGTCCGCCTTCAGCACGCCAATCGCACCGGCCGCTGCCCTAGGGAAGCCGGCGCCGATGCGCCTCACGCTGAACGTCTTGCCCGCGAACAGCAAGCCGGCCGCGCCATAAGGGCGCGCACGCAGGTTATTCGCGGTCATGCGGAGCTGCCACGAAGGCACGAAGTCACGAAGCAACAAATTTGTACAAACCAATCTTCGTGTCTTCGTGTCTTCGTGGCGTCCACGCTAGGCGCCCAGTTTCATCACGAACGGATCCTGGACTTCATCGCCGAGCTCGCACCAGACGCTCTTGGTCTGCAGATACTGGTACACGGCCTCTATGCCGTTCTGCCGGCCGATGCCGCTCGCCTTGTAGCCGCCGAACGGTGAGTTGAACGTCAGCGCGCGGTAGGTGTTCACCCAGACGGTGCCCGCCTCGAGCGCGCGCGCCATCTTGTGGACTCGGCGCACGTCGCGCGTCCAGATGCCGGCGGCCAGACCGAACTCGGTGTCGTTGGCGAGCGCGAGGACTTCGGATTCGTCCTCGAACGCCGTGACGGCCAAGACCGGCCCGAACACTTCGTTGCGCATCAGGAAGCTGTCCTTGCCGGCGTGATGCACAATCGTCGGCTCATAGAAATACCCGCCCGGAAACTCCGCGAGCGCCGGTCGGGCGCCGCCGCACAGGACCGCGGCGCCTTCCGTCACGGCGCGCTGCACCATCGACTCGTCTTTCTCGAGCTGCATCTTCGTCGCGACGGGGCCCATCTGCGTCTCCGCGCGCATCGGATCGCCGACCGTGATCTGTTGCGCACGCGCGACCAGCCGATCGACCAGGCGGTCGTAGATCGATCGTTGGATGTAGGCGCGCGACCCGGCGACGCAGGTCTGCCCGGCCGCGGCAAAAATCCCGGCCAGCACACCCGCTTCCGCCTGCTCGAGATTCGCATCGGCGAACACGATGTTGGGGCTCTTGCCGCCGAGCTCGAGCAGGCAGCTGACGAGCCGCTGCCCGGCACGAGCGGCAATCGCGCGGCCCGCGGCGACGCTCCCCGTAAACGACACCTTCGCCACCAGCGGATGATCGACGAGCGCCTCACCAGTCTCGCGGAAGCCGGTGACGACGTTGATGACGCCGGTCGGAATACCGGCGGCTTCAGCGAGGCGCGCCAGCTCGATTGCGGAGGCCGAGGTGATCTCCGACGGCTTGAGCACGACGGTGTTGCCGGCGGCGAGCGCCGGCGCCAGCGACATGATCGCGATGAAGGTGGGCGAGTTCCACGGCGTGATCACCCCGACGACGCCCATCGGCTCGCGCAGCGTGTAGTTGAAGATGCTCTGGCGATCGAGCGGGACGACGGTGCCCTCGACCTTGTCGGCCAGGCCGCCGAAGTAGTAGAGCCAGTCCTGCGCGATCCGCGCCTGGGCGCGCATCTCAGCGAACAGCTTGCCGTTCTGCCCGGTCTCGATCGCCGCGATGCGGTCGGCGTGCTGAGCGATGATGTCGCCCCATTTCATCAGCAGGCGGCCGCGGCGCGTCGGCGACAGCTTGCCTCATGGTCCGGTACCGAAGGCATCGGACGCGGCCTTGACGGCGCGATCGACCTCAGCGGCGGCGGCCAGGGCAAATGTTCCCCACACCTCTCCCGTTGTCGGGTTGAAGCCGGTGAAGGTGCGGCCATCCGCGGCTGCGACGTCCTGGCCGCCGATGTGGTTCTGATAGCTGTTCACGATCTCCTCCAGTCAACCATCTTCGTTCGGCGTCCGTCTCAGTGACAACTGTCGGGGGCTGGGGGCTGGAAGCTGGGGGCTGGGGGCTGGGGGCTGGAGGCTGCGGGCTAGCTGATCGCTCGGCTGAAGCCTTCGTACATCGAGTCGGAAACCGCGCTAGCGACCAGCGACCAGCTCCCAGTCCCCAGTCCCCAGTCCGCAGTCCCGACGAGAGTTCACCATGATTCACGATCTCAAGCTGGCGCTGCGATCGATTGCCGGCGCGAAGAAGCTCTCCGCGGTCGTGGTGGTAACGCTCGCGCTGGGCCTCGGCGCAAATACGGCGGTCTTCGGCGTGCTGAACGCGGTCGTCCTGCAACCGCTGCCATATCCCGAACCAGATCGCCTCGTCCGCATCTACGAGTCGGCCGGCGGAGAGGACGGCTATCTGCCAGGACCGGCCGTCGTCGCGCTTCGCGACTCCAGCCGGACGCTCGACGTCGCGGCGCTCTACACCTACTCGCCGGAAGGCGCCGACCTGACGGATCGGGCGCAGCCCGAGCGCGTGCGGACGCTGCAGGTCGGCGCCGACTACTTCCGCGTGCTCGGCGTGGCGCCCGCGCTCGGCCGTCTGTTCGACCGCGCCGACGAACGCAGCGACGCCCGGATCGCCATCGTCAGCGATCGGATCTGGCGCGGTCATCTCGACAGCGCGCGCGACGCCGAGGGCAGCCTGCTGACGTTGAACGGCAACGCCTACCGCGTTGCAGCGGTCCTTCCTGCAGGCTTCGACGATCCGATCGAGCCGGGCATCGACGTCTGGATGCCGCTCAACCTGCAGGCAGGCGGCCCCAACAACTGGGACAACTCCTACTTGAGTGCGATCGCCAGGTTGCGGAGGGGCGCCACGCTGAGGCAGGCGCAGGCCGAACTCGCGACGATCGCCGCCGGGTTGGAATGGAACAACGGACGCAGCGGACGGCACACCGTCCGGGTCGCGGCGCTACACGAGGACACGGTCGGCAGCGCCGGCCGCGTTCTGTGGCTGTTGCTCGGCGCCGTCACGGTCCTGCTCGTCATCGCGTGCGTGAACGTCGCCAGCCTCTTTGTGGCGCGCGGCGCCGCGCGTGAATCGGAGCTGGCTGTTCGCTCGGCGCTCGGCGGATCGCGATGGCGGCTCGTACGGCAGTTGCTCGTCGAGAGCCTCGTCCTGTCGGTGGGCGGCGGGCTCGCGGGGCTGTTGCTGGCGCGATTCGGCGCGCGTGCCCTGCTGCTCGCCGCGCCCGAGGCGATCGCACGGTCCGCGACCGGCTCGCTCGAGACGACGGCC
Organism: Vicinamibacterales bacterium; assembly: GCA_035315685.1. GTDB lineage: Bacteria > Acidobacteriota > Vicinamibacteria > Vicinamibacterales > CAVVIG01 > QHWK01. The sequence continues at coordinate 7,710 of DATFXR010000500.1, forward strand.
GTCGCCTTCGGTTTTGGCGCGGCAGTGCTGTCCGGCGTCGGCTTCGGCATTGCGCCTGCGCTGCAGTTGACCGGCTCCAATCTCGACGCGATTCTCCGCGATTCGGGCCGGAGCGGTACCGCCAGCCGGCGCCTCGCCCGCACGCGCAACGCACTCGTCGTCGCGCAGATTGCGCTCGCGCTCGTGCTCCTGATCGGCGCGGGCCTGCTGCTTCGAAGCGTCGAGCGACTGCAGAGAGTTCCGCTCGGTGTGGAGACAGCCAGCGTGCTCACGTTCGAAGTCCACCTGCCCTCCGGACGCTACGACGATCCCGCGCGCCGGGCGCGCTTCCATCGCGACTTCCAGAATGGGCTGACGCTCGTTCCGGGCGTCCGCACCGCGGCGGCGATTTCGCGGCTGCCGGTGACCGGGACGTATCACCGCTGGGGCACTTCGCGCGTGGATGTGTCCCGGCCGCGCTTCCTGCAGCCGCAACAGCGCGTGATCGAGGGACGATACTTCGAAGCGCTCCGGATTCCGATCCTGCGCGGCCGTGCCTTTGACGATCGCGACGACGAGCGCGCGCCGCGGCGAGTCGTCGTGAGCCAGCAACTCGTGAGACAGCTGTTCGGCGACGAAGACCCGATCGGTCAGCGAGTGCGCGTGGCCGGCGGCACTCCGGAAATCATCGGTGTGGCGGGCGACGTCGCGATCACCGCCAGAGGCGAGGCGCCGCCGATGGTGTACCACTCACATCGGCAGTTCGCGGCGGATCGCAACTGGGCGCTGACGCAGGTCGTCGCGCTCGAACGCGCCTCGCCGGCCATCATGGAGGAGATCCGCCGTCAGCTGGCCGCGATCGATCCGGAGCTGGTCCTGTATCAGCCGCGGATGCTGGCGGACGTGGTCGGCGGCGGGATGGCGCCGGAACGGTTCGCGCTGCGGCTCGTCGCTGGATTCGCGCTGCTCGCCCTCGTGCTCGCCGCGGTCGGCGTGTACGGCGTCCTCAGCTATTCGGTGGCTCGCCGGAGCCGTGAGATGGGGATCCGGTTGGCGCTCGGCGCGCCGGCCAACGCCGTCCGGCTGCTGATTATCCGCGACGGCTTCCGCCTGGCGTCGGTTGGCGTGGCGCTTGGCCTGTTCGGTGCGGTCGTGGCGACGCGCACGCTCCGAGCGCTGTTGTTCGAAGTGACCGCGACCGAGCCGGCTGTTTTCGCGATCGCCGCCGTCGCGCTGGCAGCCGTCGCGGCTGCCGCGAGTTGGATCCCGGCGCGCGCCGCGACGCACGTCGATCCCGTGACGACGATCTTCAAAACGTAGTGGGGCCTCAGAATTTGGAATGAGGAATTTGGAATTTAGAATTCGTACCCGCATTCCAAATTCCAAATTCCTCATTGGGGCGACGCCGCGTCAGAAGTGGCCGACCGCGGCGTCGACGATCAGTTCGGCGCCGGTGGCGGCGCGAACCGTGTCGACGGTGGTATCGGACGCGATCTCCCGGAGCACCAGGCCGCGCTCGGTGACGTCGATGACCGCCAGCTCGGTGACGATCAGGTTGACCACCTGCGCGCCCGTCAGCGGCAGCGTGCAGCGCTTCAGAATCTTGTGACCGCCGCCCTTCGTGGTGTGCTCCATCGCGATCACGACCCGCCTGGCGCCGGCGACGAGATCCATCGCGCCGCCCATCCCCTTCACCATCTTTCCCGGAATCATCCAGTTGGCGAGGTTTCCCTGCTCGTCGACCTGTAGCGCACCGAGCACGGTGAGGTCGATGTGCCCGCCGCGCACCATCGCGAACGAGTCGGCGCTGCTGAAGTACGAGCAGCCGGGAATTTCGGTGACCGTCTCCTTGCCGGCGTTGATCAGATCGGGATCGACCTCATCTTCGGTCGGAAACGGACCGATGCCGAGCAGGCCGTTCTCCGAATGCAACGTGATGTGTACGCCTGGCGGAATGTGATTGGCGACGAGCGTGGGCATGCCGATGCCGAGGTTCACGTAGTCGCCGTCCTTCAGCTCACGCGCGACGCGCGTCACGATCCGATCGCGGACATCCATCTCGATTCACCGTTCGGCGCACTTCGAACCATTCCGAGCCGCCACCAAGGCACGAAGACACGAAGACACGAAGATCAGAAAGGGTCAATGGCTGCTTCGTGCCTTCGTGCTTCGTGGCAGCTCCGAACATCGCGCAGCTAGCCCCGCGTTCCCAGCCCCGACAGCGCTCGAGTGGTCCGCTTCTCGATGCGCTTTTCGTACTTCTCGCCCCGCAGGATGTGGCGCACGAAAATCCCCGGCGTGACGACCCGATCGGGATCGATCTCGCCCGGCTCGACCAGCTGCTCGACTTCGGCAATCGTCACCTTCGCCGCCGTCGCCATCACCGGGTTGAAGTTGCGCGCTGTGCGGCGGTACACCAGATTTCCCGCGCGGTCGCCCTTCCACGCCTTGACGAACGCGAAGTCCGCGGTGATCGGCCGCTCCAGCACGTACATCTTGCCGTCGATCTGGCGGGTTTCCTTCCCTTCGGCCACGAGCGTCCCAAAACCGGTCGGCGTA
>DATFXR010000501.1:0-6607 GCA_035315685.1 Vicinamibacterales bacterium
CGGCCGCCGAACATCTTCATCACGCCGCCGAGCATGCCGGCGAGCTCGACCTTGGTTTTCTCGTCGGCTTTCACGTCAGCGCGAACCGAGTACGAGGAGAACAGCACCGCCGACAGCGTCAGCGCTGTAATCCATCTGGTACGAGTCATACGCTCTCCTCTGTGGGGGACCTCGATTGTACCCCGGCCAGGAACCAGGTGATCAGGAGCAGCGCCGGCGCCCAGACGAGGACGAGGCGCGAGAAACCCAATCGTTCGAAGAGGAAACCGCCAATCGCAGGTCCGCTGAGCAGGCCGACGCCCCACGCCATGTTGTAAAGCCCGTACGCCACGCCGGACGAGGCCGCGCGGCTGAGCGACGTCGCCTCGCCCATATACGCGAGCGACGGCGTGATCATGAGCGCCAGCGTCACGACGAGCGGCAGCTGGAGCGCCACCGCCGATACGAAGCTCCAGCTCTGGCCGGCGAGCGCCAGCGCGAACGAGGACAGCGACAACCCGAGCATCATCATGCGGCGCGCACCCCAGCGATCGGCGAGATGGCCGACCGCCGGATGCAGGATCGCGCTCAGCATCGCGGCGATCCCGAACAGCAGGCCGATGCGTGCCGGTCCGACCGACAGGTTGGCGAGATGGAGCGCGAGCACCGGCTCCAGCATCGACATCGTCGCCGAGGCGATGACGACCGCGATCGTGCAGGCGGCGACGGCGGGCACGCGCAGCACCGTCTTCAGCGGCACCGGCTCGTATTCGGCGTGAGCCGCCGGCAAATCGATCAACAGGAACGAGACGGCCGATGCGATCGCCAGTCCGGTGACGAAGAGAAACGGCAGGCGGATGCCGCCAAGCTCGTACAGCCAGCCGCCGATCGACGGCCCGATCATGAATGCGAAGCTCGTGCCCGACATGACGAAGCCGGTGACGCGGCCGCGCTCGGCGATCGCGTAACGATCCGCGATCAACGCGAACCCGACAACCCAGGTGATCGCGTCGGCCGCGCCCTGGACCAGCCGCGCGACGAAGAGCATCGGCAGCGAAGTCGCGAAGGCGAAGAACAACGTCGCGGCGGCGAGCGCCACCAGACCGCCGACCATCGGCAGGCGGCGACCGATGCGATCGGACACGGCACCCATCGGCACCGACACGGTCAGCAGCGTCACACCAAACGACGCGAATAGAAAGCCGATCATCGTCGGCGACGCACCGAGCCGGCGGCTCAAGTCGGGCAGCACCGGCACCGCAATCGAGTAGGCGGTGATGTCAGTGAAGCATGCGAAGGTGACGAGCGCCACCGCACACGCACGCGACCGGCGTAGTGACATCAGAGCAAATCCCACGAAGGCACGAAGACACGAAGGTACACGAAGCAATCATGTCGTACAGAGAAGAAAGAGATTTTCCTCGCCTCTTCGTGTCTTCGTGAGAGCTAACGCCGCTTGAGCAGCAGGCAGCCGAGCGGCGGGACGACGAGGCGCAGCGACTGATCGAAGCCGTGCGCGGCGATCGGCTCGGTCGTGAGGCCGCCGCCGTTACCGACATTGGCGCCGCCGTAGACGGCAGCGTCGCTGTTCAGCAGTTCGGCGTACCAGCCGGGCTCGGGCACGCCGATGCGGTACTCGATGCGCGCCACCGGCGTGAAATTGAACACCATTACGACGAAGTCGTCCGCCGACTTCGCATAGCGGACCATCGACACGACGCTGTTCTCGTTGTCGTTGCAGTCGATCCACCGGAAGCCGGCCGGATCGAAGTCCAGTTCATGGAGCGCCGGTTCGGTGTGGTAATGCCAGTTGAGCGCCTGGATGTAGTTGCGCAGCCCGGCGTGGGCCTCGTCGTCGAGCAGCTGCCAGTCGAGGCTGCCATCGTGATTCCACTCACGCCACTGCCCGAACTCACCGCCCATGAACAGCAGCTTCTTTCCCGGATGACCGTACATGTAGCCGTAGAGCGTCCGCAGCGACGCGCGCTTCTGCCATGCATCGCCACGCATCTTGTTGATGAGCGATCCCTTGCCGTGCACGACTTCATCATGGGAGAAGGGCAGGATGTAATTCTCCGTGTGCATGTAGAGGGCCGTGAAGGTGACGAGGTTGTGGTGCCAGCGGCGGTGGATCGGGTCCTCGCGCATGTACTGCAGCATGTCGTGCATCCACCCCATGTTCCACTTGTAGGTGAAGCCTAGCCCGCCCAGATGCACGGGCCGGCTCACCCCGGGAAACGCCGTCGATTCCTCCGCGGCGGTCAGGGTGCCGGGATGCGCCGCATGCGTGAGGCTGTTCAGCTCCTGCAGGAAGCTGATCGCCTCGAGGTTCTCGCGGCCGCCGAACCTGTTCGGAATCCACTGGCCATGCTGGCGTGAGTAATCGAGATACAGCATCGACGCGACGGCGTCCACGCGCAGGCCGTCGACGTGGTACTCCTCGAGCCAGAACAGCGCGTTCGACAACAGAAAGTTGCGGACCTCGTTGCGGCCGTAGTTGAAAATCAGCGTGCCCCAGTCCTGGTGCTCACCCTGCCGCGGATCCTCGTGCTCGAACAGCGCCGTGCCGTCGAATCGCGCCAGACCATGCGCGTCCTTCGGGAAGTGCCCCGGCACCCAGTCGAGGATGACGCCGAGACCGGCGCGGTGCGCCGCGTCCACGAAGAACTTGAAGTCCTCCGGCGGACCAAACCGCGAGGTCGGCGCGAAAAAGCCGAGCACCTGGTAGCCCCAGGATCCGGAGAACGGATGTTCCATCACCGGCAGCAGCTCGAGGTGCGTGAACCCGAGGCCCTTCACGTACGGAATCAGCCGATCGGCGAGCTCGCGGTAGCCGAGGAACCGTCCGCCGTCGTCCGCCGTGCGCGCCCACGATCCGAGATGCGTCTCGTAGATCGCCATCGGGCGATTCAGCCACGCGCCCGCGGACGCGCGCGCCGTCATCCATTCGCCGTCGCCCCACTGATAGCGGGAGATGTCGCGCACGATTGCCGCCGCCTTCGGCGGCACCTCGAAAGCGAGCGCGAACGGATCGGTCTTCACCAGAATCGAGCCGCCTTTCGCCCGGATCTCGTACTTGTACTTCTCCCCCTCGCGCAGGCCGGGAATGAAGATTTCCCAGATGCCGCCCGGCGTCAGATGCCGCAGCGGCGTCACGCGTCCATCCCACGCGTTGAAGTCGCCGACCACGCTGACCCGCTCGGCGTTGGGCGCCCAGACGGCGAAGTGCACGCCGCGTGTGCCGCCGAAATCGATCAGGTGCGACCCGAGTTTCTCGAACATGCGATGGTGCGTGCCCTCGCCGAGCAGATGCAGATCGAAGTCGGTGAGCACGCGCCCGTACCGGTACGGATCGTCGATCTCGACCGTGTGCCCGCCGGGACACGTGACGCGCAGCCGGTAGTCGGGCCGCGGCTCGTCCACGCGCACCTGGTACAGTCCCGTCGGGTGGCGCCGTTCCATCGGCCGCACGGCGCCGCTCGCAATCAGACGCAGATCGACACGCTCGGCGGCCGGATAAAACGCGCGGACGACCGACGCGGTGCCTTCGGCGTGCGGGCCGAGCAACGAAAACGGGTCGCGGTGCGAGCCGGCGATCAGTGCGGCAATCGCGGTGTCGATCGAGCGCGCGCGGCTCACGGCCATGGTGTGGATCCTATCGAGTTGTGTTAGATCGTAGCGCGAAGGCTTCGGCCGAGCTGCGCCGAAGCCGGACACGACCGCAGACGGATCCGGCTAGAGCCGGACACTACTGCCGAGGATCGCATGCACAAACCCGTTGGCCGCATCGCCCGTCGCCGTTTCTTGAAAACCGTCCCGGCCGCCGTCGCCGCGAGCGTCACGATTCCCGCGGCCGTCATCGCCCAGCGCGGCGGCGCGCCGCCGAAGTTCGGCAAGGACGTCTTGAAATGCGCGGAACAGATTGACGGGCTTCATTTCACCGACGCCGAGGAAGAAATGGCGCTGGGCGGCGTCAGCCGCAATCTCGACAGCTACGATGAGATCCGCAAGCTCGACATACCGCTGGACACCGAGCCGTCCATCACCTTCCGTCCGTACCTTCCCGGCAAGCAACCTGCGGGCCGCGCGGCGCGCAACGCGAAGCTTGCCGTGGCGAAGCCGGCGCGCGTGCAGGTCACCGCCAACCTCGAGGATCTCGCCTTCGAGCCGATCACGGTCCTCGCCTCGCTCGTCGAGAGCCGGCGCGTCACCTCGACCGATCTCACCAGCATGTATCTCGGCCGATTGAAACGCTACGGCGATCGCCTCCACTGCGTGGTCACACTCACCGAGGAGCTCGCGCGCGCGCAGGCGGCGGCGGCCGACAAGGAGCTCAAAGCCGGCAAGTATCGCGGGCCGCTCCACGGCATTCCGTTCGGCCTGAAAGATCTGTTCGACACGAAAGGGATCAGAACGACGTGGGGCGCGAAGCCGTACGAGAACCGGGTTGCCGGGGTGGACGCCACCGTCGTCGAGCGGCTGCGCGATGCCGGCGGCGTGCTGGTCGCGAAGCTGTCGATGGGCGCGCTGGCGCAGGGCGGCGTGTGGTTCGGCGGCTCGACGCGCAACCCGTGGTCGCCCGACAACAGTTCGAGCGGATCGTCGGCGGGTCCTGGCGCGGCGACCTCCGCCGGACTGGTCGCGTTCGCGATCGGCACCGAAACGCGCGGCTCGATCATCTCGCCTTCGTCAACCTGCGGGGTCGTCGGACTGCGGCCGACCTACGGCCGCGTCAGCCGCTATGGCGCGATGGCGCTCAGCTGGACGATGGACAAGATCGGGCCGATGTGCCGGAGCGTCGAGGACTGCGCGATCGTGTTCAACGCAATCTACGGAAGCGATGGGCGCGACGAAACGGTCGTCGATGCGCCGTTCACCTGGAATCCGGACGTGCCGCTGTCGAGCCTCAGGATCGGATTCCTCGCCAACGAGTTCGAGCCGAACCCCGGCTTCGGCGGTGGCGGCGGCGGAAGGGGCGCGGCAAATCCCGAAGATGCGCGACGGCGATCGGAGGAACGCAGCAAAGCGTTGAAGGAAGCGATCGACGTGCTCCGCGCCGCGGGTGCAAGGCTCGACCCGATCACGCTGCCGGAGTTTCCGACCAACGCGCTCGGGTTCATCTTGAGCGCTGAAGCTGCCGCGGCGTTCGACGATCTGACGCGCGGCAAAGGGATCGATGAGCTGACGGAACAGGGCGCCAACGCGTGGCCGAACACGTTCCGCACGTCACGATTCATCCCGGCGGTCGAGTACATCCGCGCCCAGCGCGCACGCACGCTGCTCAATCGCCAGATGGACGCGCTGATGGCGAAATACGACGTGTTCCTGTCGCCGAGCGGCGGCGCAAGCCTGGCCATCACGAACCTCACGGGCCATCCCGCGGTCTGTCTGAAGGCGGGCTTCGTCGACGGACTGCCGCAGGCGCTGATGATTACCGGCCGCCTGTACGACGAGGCCACCGTGCTGCGAGTCGCGCTCGCCTACGAACGCGCGACGAAATGGCACACGATGCATCCGCAGCTCGATGAGAACCTGAAACGGATGAAGACGGAGGCTGCCAATGGTCAGGTGGGTCGGACTGTCTCCCTCGAAGAGGTCACCGCCATTGCATTCGACTGGTAACTGCATGTGAATGGGTGCGGATGTCGCGTCCGCACCCACCCTGTTCGACTATCAATCCGTCCGACCTACCTGACCCACCTGGCCTGCCCGGCCCACGCGCGAAGCGCGCCCGGTCTCACTTCTGAATCGACGCGGTCTTCACGTAGTCCAGCTTGGGGAACTCCGCATTGAGGTACTTGTTACCGTCCGACTGGATGCTGCCCTGATTCGGTTTTTCGCCGTACTGCGACGTGATCTTCTCGACGTTCTCCATGCCGCTGACCACCTGGCCGAACGGCGCGAAGCGCTGCGAGTCGAGGAACGCGTTGTCCTTGAAGTTGATGAAGATCTGCGTCGAGCGGGAGTTTGGTGCCGACGTCTGCGCGAACGTGACGTAGCCCTTCTTGTTGCTCTCCTTCACCGGATCGTCCTTGATCGACGTTTTGAATTTCGCCTGCACCGCCGGATCGCCGGCGATCCCGAATTGCACCATGAAGTTCGGCACGACCCGGAAGAAGCGTGCCTCGTTGTAGAAGTTGTTCTTCACGAGCGTGTAGAAATGGTCGGCGGCATTTGGCGCCCACGCGCGATGGACCTCGACGACAAACGGACCGACGCTCGCATCGAACCTGACCTTGAAGGTGTCGGGCGCCTTCTCATCCTGGCCCGCCTGTCCGGCATACACCGTCAGTCCCGCGGCCGCCACGCACAGGACCGCGGCCACAGCGCCAATCGTTCTCGCACGCATCTTCATATCAGCTCCTTGTGCATTTCCGTCATGGCTGGTGGCTTATGGCTGATGGCATACGGTCGCTGGAACAACCAGCAGTTCAGCCATGGTCCATCGGCCATTCAGCCATCAGCCATAGACTACACGTACAACGTTCCTTCGCCAGCGAGGACCGCTTCGCCACCGACGCGGACGCTGTTGATGTCGCTGCTCTTGCCGGTCCCGATCGAGATGTGCACGTGGCTGGGACGCCCCATCTTCGCGCCCTGCAGGCTGACCATCGCCTCGGCTTTTGCC
>DATFXR010000502.1:0-4574 GCA_035315685.1 Vicinamibacterales bacterium
GCGGGCCAGTCGCCGCGTACGGGATGGAGATCGCTGTGGCACACACCGGCGGCCTTCACTTCGACGAGCACTTCGCCCGGCCCCGGCGCGTCGAGCACTGCGGGCTCGACCGACAACGGCTGTTTCTGCTCCCAGAGAATCGCGGCTCGGATCTCCATGCGACCGTCGCTGTTCAGCGGCCTCGCGAGGCGGCGGTTTTCTGCTGCTCGGCGAGCACGGCGTGAAACATCGCTTCGGCGATGTCCACTTCGAGCTTGTATCCCGCAGGATCGATGAACGGATTCGGCCCGCCGGCCGCGAGCTTCGCGTATTTCGCGTCGAGGTTGTACATCGACGGGTGCGATCCGAGCGGGACGTCGCACGGCAACGAGTGCGCGACCTTGAACGCACGCGTGAACTCGCCGGCGATGTCGGGTACCTCGGCGTTGTTCACCAGCCGGAAACCCGGATTGGTGCCGAAGCTTCCGATGATCACGACGTCGTAGATCTTCCCGTTGTCCTGTGCCTTCAACGTCCACGTCGTGCAGCCGCGCGTGTGGCCCGGTGTCAGATGCGCGACGAGCGTGGTCCCGCCGAGCGACACGGTCTCGCCGTCGTGCAGCACCTTGTCGATCGGATGCGCCTTGCCGCCCGGCGTCATCGCGCGGAGCGCCGGCACGTCTTCGGCCATCGCCAGTACCTGCGCGCCGGTCAGCTGCTTGACGAGCGCGTCGCCCTCCTGATGATCGCCGTGCGCGTGGCTGCCGAGCAGAATCTTGGTGTCCGAGAACTTGAACCCGAGCTGTTCGATCGACCGCTGAATCGTCGGCACATTCCGCTCGTAGGTGCTGTTGATCAGGATGTTGCCCTGCGGCGTGACGATCAGGAACGCGGCGAGACTCCTGGTGCCGACGTAATAGATGTTGCCGATGATCTTGTGCGGCGGAAACGGCGTCGTCATGTCGTCCGGTCCGCCGACGTTGCGCTGGAAGAGCGACAGCTGTGTAAAGGTGTGGCCCTGCACGGTGATGGTCGGACCGGGCTCCGGACTGCGGCCGCGGCCCGACGCCGTCTGTCCACCGGCGGCCGGCGCCTGAACGGCCGCGACTGCCGACGCCGCCGCCACCACCACCAGCATCGCGCCACAGGAGAGTGCACCGCCACGCAGACGCGTCATTCGGCCTCCACGGGAGCGTCATTGTACGGCGCGCGCACGCTTCTAGCGAAGCCCCGTCGCCGGCGCGATGCTGACGTGCCGCTGCTGCAGCGCGCGACGCCGCAGCTGACGATCGAGACTCCCGGCGCCTCGATCCCAACGTTCGACGGTCCGGCTAGAGCCGGACACTACCGATGTCCCCGCCCGACCCGCACGACCCGAACCGACCTACCTGGCCCACCTGGCCTGCCCGACCTACGTGACCCTACGGGTTCGCAGCGCGGAGCCTGCGCATGCCGCGCAGCCACCGGTCGTAGTCCGCCGCTTTGCGCTGGAAGTACTCCGCCACGTCCGGATGCGGCAGGATGAGGAATCGTTCCTCTTCGAGTCCCTTGATCACGGCGTCCGCCACCTGCTCGGGTTCGATCGCGGTGTCGAGCAGGAACGAACGGCCGCCCGCGGCGGCGCGCTCCAGCATGTTCGTGCGCACACCCTGCGGACACAACGCCGACACCTTGATCCCGCGCTCGCCGTACGCGATCGAGAGCCATTCGGCAAACGCCAGCGCAGCATGCTTCGTCACCGCATAGGTCGCGGACTGGATGTGGGTGAGGAGGCCGGCGGCCGAGACGGTCTGCAGCAGGTAGCCGTCACTGCGCGCGAGCATGTGCGGCAGAACCGCCCGTGCCGCGTACACGTGAGCCATCACGTTCACGCTCCAGCAGCGATCCCATTCTGCCGTCGGTGTCCGCTCGTCGCCATCGACCGCAATGCCGGCGTTCGAACAGAACAGATCGATCCGTTCGCGGCGCCGCACGACGTCGGCGACGACGTCGCGCACGGTGGCTTCGTCGGAGACATCGGCGCCGCCGATCGCCAGCGCACCGATCTCCCGGGCGACGGCTTCCGCGGCTGCGCGATCGATGTCGACGACGACGACGCGCGCGCCCTCGGCGGCGAAGCGGCGGCCCAGCGCGCGTCCGATTCCGTTGCCGCCGCCGGTGACGACGCAGACTTTGTGGTTGACCGTCATACGACGAGTTGTAGCGCGAAGGCTTTAGCCGAGCGGCGGACGCTCGCGTGACGGTTGCGCGTTACGATGGCCGGCAGCGATCACGACGCTCTGACCGCGGCGCCCTGCGATCGCATCCACGCCTGCAGCTTGGCCACGTCTTTCGTCACGGTCCGCGAGGCGGCGAACAACACCACGGCCAGAATCGCCGCGAGAATCGGCACGATGTACATCGCCGTGTGCAGACCATCCGCGCGGAACGGCTCGAGTGCGCGCAGGTTGAAGCCTTTCGATTCACCGACCAGGCTGCGCAGTTCTGCCGCGATCAGCGCGGCGAATGAGAGCGGTTCGACGGCGCCGGCGGCGCTCGCCTTCTGGAACGTGAAGTAGTCGCTGGCCAGCCCGGTGCCGACCGGTCCCATCGACGCACCAAGCACGTACATCGCAAAAAAGTAGAGCGCCATCGCCGTTCCGCGCAGCGACGGCTCGACGACGTCGTGAATCGTCGCGTACACGGTCGAGTAGTACGCGAACATCACGCCGACACCGATGCCCATCAACAGCGAGAACGCGACGATGTCGCCGGCCGGACGATTCAGGCCGAGGAGCATGAACGGCGTGCAGACGACGATCGCCGCGGTGCCGACGATCAGGCGTCCATCGATGCGCCGTGTGACCAATCGATCGGCGAGCCATCCGCCGCCGGTCAGGCCGACGACGCCCGAGAATCCGTAGACGCACGCCGCCACCCAGCCGGCATTGACGAACGACATGTGGTGGTAGCGCGCGAGAAACGGCGCGACGAATGCGCCGAGCGCGTACATGTTGAAGTTGTGCAGCGCGCCCGACACGATCACCCACCACATCGTCGGGATCGACAGGACGAGGAGGTAGGGGTTGCCGCTGCGACGCTGATCACCGACCGCATGCGATTCCTTGGTCCCGCGCCGCGGTTCGGCCATGAGCAGCGCGGCACCCGCGCACAGTATTCCGGGGATGGCCGCGACGTAGAACGCATTGCGCCAGCCCCAGTTCTGGAGAATCCACCCGCCGGCGCCGTTCGCGAGACCGAGCCCGAGCGGCAGGCCGAGCATCCAGATCGCAACCGCACGAGCGCGCGCGGTGACCGGCACGAGATCGCCGATGAGTGAGGTCGATGCCGGTGAGCAGGTTGCTTCGCCGACACCGACACCGAGCCGTGCCATGATCAGCTGCGAGAAGTTGCGCGCCAGGCCGGAGGCAGCGGTGAGCAGGCTCCAGAGGAATACACCGCCGGCGAGGATCTTGCGGCGCTCCTTGCGATCCGAGAGTCGCCCGAGCGGCAGGCCGACGACCGCATAGAGCAGCGTGAAGACGGTGCCGAGCAGACCGAGCGCCGTGTCGCTGAGCGCCCACTCGCGACGGATGCCTTCGCCGACACCGCCGATGATCTGGCGGTCGAAGAAGTTCATGAGGTTGATCGCGAAGAGCACGGCGAGCGCGTACGCGGATCCGGTCATCGGTCAGCCCCTCGGCCAGCCCCCAGCCCTCAGCTCCAATTGAACTTCTTACAGCGGATACCTGCCCGCGGCGATGACGACATCGGCAATCCGCCGGCGCGCCGCGATCGCGTCCATCGGCGCGCTGGCAACGAGTTTCTGCACGCCGCACGCCAACGACTCGTCGACTCCTCGCGCCGCAAGCGCGGCGACCACCTGCTTCGCCGCGGCCGTCACCTTGTCCGCGGCGTCGTTCGCGTAGACACGCGCGATGTCGATGGCGACGCTCGCCCGCGAGTCGCCGCGCGCCTGCATCTTTTCCGCCCGCGCGATGCCGCTCTCGGTCGCGTACGTCTCCATGACGATGTCGGCAATCTGCGCCTGGACTTCCTGCTCGTGCTTGAGCGCGTCGCCGTAGGTGGCTGACGCCTGGCCGAGCAGCACGATCGCCAGCCGTTTCAGCCGCGCGACCAATTCTCGCTCGCCGCGGAGCGGGGACTGAGGGCCTGGCGACTGGAGACTTGGCGGCTGAGGACTGCCGACTGCCGACTGATGACTGCCGACTGACGACGGCTCCACCGCCTGCGCGCTGAACAGCTGCGGCCACTGCTTCAGCAGTCTGGTCGGCACCAGCAGCCGGTTGATCTCGTTCGTCCCTTCGTAGATGCGGGTGATGCGGGCATCGCGATACATCCGCTCGAGCGGGAACTCGCGCGAGTAGCCGTTGCCGCCGAACACCTGCACGCCTTCGTCCACCGCCCAGGCGAGTGCCTCGCTCGTCCACACCTTGTTGATCGAGCACTCGGTCGAGAAGCCTTCGATGGTCTTCATCACCAGCGCGCCGTCGGCGCGGTCGCCCGCTTCGATCGCACGATCGACGTCGCCGAGCGTGCGGTACGACATCGCGTCGCCGACGAACGCGCGAATCGCCATGCCGGCGAGCTTCTGC
>DATFXR010000503.1:0-8862 GCA_035315685.1 Vicinamibacterales bacterium
GCCGTGCAGCAGCCCGACGCGGTACTGCGGAAAGACTTCCTGGGCCAGGTGATCGGCCATTTCCGTGGCCGCCTTGACATCCACCTTCGCGGACTCCTCGACCAACGGGTAGATCACATACGCCTGCCGACCGGCATCGAGCTGACCGCGGACGAAGGCGTACACCTCGTCGCGCCGCGATTCCGGTTTGGCCAGGGTCCTGACCGGCAGCCGTCCCGCGGGCAACTCGCGGATCATCGAGACGTCGAGATCGCCGTACACGGTCAGCGCCAGCGTGCGGGGGATCGGCGTCGCTGTCATCACCAGCACGTCCGGATGCAATCCCTTGGCACGCAAGGTCGCTCGTTGCAGGACGCCGAACCGGTGCTGCTCGTCAATCACCGCAAACCCAAGCTGCTTGAACGCGACATCCCCCTGCACCAGCGCGTGGGTCCCGACCACCAGCTGAATCGACCCGGCGGCAACTTCGGCGAGTTGCTCGCGCCGCGCGGCCGATGTGGTCGAGCCGGTCAGCAGCGCGACCCGGAATCGTGACGGCTGGAGCAGCCGCGAGATGTTGGCGAAGTGCTGCTCCGCGAGAATCTCCGTCGGGGCCATGAAGGCAACCTGCAGGCCGTTCTCCATCGCGACCAGACCGGCGAGCAGCGCGACGATCGTCTTTCCGGCACCGACGTCGCCCTGCAGCAGGCGGTTCATCGGCCGCTCGCGCTGCATGTCGTCGACGATCTCCTTCAGCGCCTGCTTCTGGCCACCGGTCAGCCGGAACGGCAGCACGGCGCGCGCCGATTCGCGAATCCGATCGTCGACGCGCACGACGATCGGCTTGTGTTCCGCCGCGGTGACCTGGCGCCTCGCGAGCACACCCATCTGGAACAGAAACGCCTCCTCGAAGATCAGCCGCCGCTGCGCCGGCGTCGCGAAGAGATTCAACGCGTCGACGCGGACGTCCTCGGGCGGAAAATGCGTGGCGAACAGCGCCGCATACCGCGTCGGCAGACCGAGGCGGGTGCGCACCTCGTCCGGCAACGGATCGGGCAGATCGGCGGGCACCCGCTGCAGCGCGTCCCACACGAGCCGGCGCTGCATCTTCGGCGTCACCGCGCCGGTCTTCTCGTAGATCGGCACGATGCGGCCCGTATGGATCGTCTCACCGTCTTCGTCGTCGAGGATTTCGTACTGCGGGTTGGTGATCTGCAGGCTCGCCGAGCCGCGCATCTCGACGAGCCCGTACAGCACGACGTGCTGGCCGCGGACGAAGATGTCCTTGAGGAACGGCTGATTCAGCCACGCCGCGCGCAGCGATCCGCTGCCGTCGTCGATCGCGGCTTCGAAAATCTTGAAGCCCGGCCGGCGCGTCGATCGGAGGCCGCACGCGATGATGCGGCCGGCCACCGAGGCCGGACGTCCAGGGCGGAGCGACGCGATCGTCTGCAGACGACTCCGATCCTCGTAGCGCAGCGGGAACCGCGAGAGCAGGTCGTCGATGGTCGCGAGGCCGGCGCGTTCGAGATCGGCGGCACGGCGAGGTCCGACGCCCTTCAAGAACTGCAGGGGCGTCGCGAGCACCTCGGCGGCCGTCATTGCACGATTATGGCTTGCCCCCGCTCGACCTGAATCTCGCGGATCCGCGCCGGCAGCTCGAACGGATCGTCGAGGTTGATCCCCGCCGGGTTCTGCGGCGTGCGCGAGTAGTAGCTGACGATCTCCTGCAGGAACAGCTTCGGAACCGGAATCCGGCTGACCGCAGCGGACTCGAGCTCGAACCTGCCGACGCCGTTGGTCGTCCGCAGCACACCGGTCGCCGTCACCGGAAGCCGGCCCATCAGGTAGTTCATCGGATCGAGCAGGCTCGTCGGATTCTTCTCCTTGCGCACGGCGTCGAGGTCCACGACCGCGCGGCCGGACACGCGCCCGCCGCCTACGATCGTGATGTACGGATCGACGACGCCGGTCGGCACCTGCTCGCGCGCTTCGAGCACGATGTACGAGTTCACTTCCCCTTCGGTGACCGTCGTGCGGCGAGGCTCGCCCGCGGACTTTTCAGCCTGGGCAGTGATGGTGGCGATTTTCTGCTTGAGGGTGTCGGCGTCCCGGCGGGAGGTTGGGACGTCGGCGTGAACGGTCACCCCGAGGTAGACCAGCGTGCACAGGCCGAGGAGCCGCTTCACGCCCTCATTTTACAGGTTTCGGCTGTGCTGACCGCCGCGCCCGGGCGACGAGCTGGGCCATGCGCTGATCCATCTGCTGCTCGAAGACCCGGAAGCGCGCCTGCTGCTTCACATCCAGCAACTTGTCGAGCTCGTCGTACGCCTTGCGCACGTCGACGTGCGATCGCTCTTCGAGGTCGTGGAGCGCTTTCAGCCGGCCCTTCAGCTGCGCTTCGTCGACGGTGTCAGCGCCGGTCTGCTTGCGCAGCTCCTGAATGATCTGGTTGCGCTCCTGTGTCGACTTGCGCCGCAGCTCCTGAAGCGCCTTGTACTGCATCAGGAACTTGGGAAACTGCTCGTTGCTGATCTTGAGCTGCTCCTGCGCCTGCATCAGCGCGTACGAGTCGAACATCTTGCGAACTTCAGCCGGCGAGATCGGCCGCTCACCAGCAGGCGGCGTGGTGCTCTGCGACTGGTTCTTGCCACCCTGACGCGCGGCGCCCTGTTGTGCAAATCCTGCGCGTGCCGGCGCGAACACCGTCACTGCGGCGAGGCACACGATCATCGGCGTCAGACGTCGGCTCATCAGATCAATCCCCCTGATTGCGAATCTGAGCCTGCAACAGCCGCTCCAGCTCGCGCAGCTCGCCGTCGTTCAGCTGCATCACCGCTTCCTCGGCGTTCATGGCATCGAGCCCTTCGTCGCGCGCGGCGTCCGCGTCGACGCCGGCTGCCAGATCGGCGACAAAAGTCAGCCAGACGTCGTCGCGCAACGCGTCGGCGGCATCTGCGCGGTCAACCTGATCGATCGCCGCAGCCGACGGCGGCGTCAGGGATGCAACCGGTGACGACGACGGCCGGGCCGATGGCGCGAACGTTTTCACCGCCGCAATCACGGTGACCGCGAGAAGCGCCACGCCGGCGATCGAATAAACGGGGAGCCGATTCCACGCCGGCCTGGGCGCTTCGCCTGCTTCCACAGCTTCGCGCACGCGTCTCGACAGCTGGTCCCAGAAGAGCGGCGACGGCTCGGGCACGTCGGCGTCGACGGCTGCGGCCATCATCGCGCGAAGGTCGGCAAGCTGCGATCGGCACGACGCGCAGACCGCCAGATGCGGCGCAGACGATTCGGGCCGCGCGCCTTCAGCGAGATCGACGAGATCCTCGATACTCAGATGCATCACAGGTCTTCGCCCAGCAGCCGTTTCAGCCCGCGCAGGGCGTGGAACACGTTCGCCTTCACCGCTCCCGCGGAGCTCTTCAAAAGGCCCGCGATCTCCTGGTGCGACATGTCGTGATAGGTCCGCAGAATCAGCGCCGCGCGCTGTTTCGGCGGAAGCTGCGCGATCGCCGCGCGGACGCGCGCGCTGCGTTCATTTCGGAGCAGGCGATCGGACGCCGTCTCGGTCCGCGTGTCCACGATCTGCTGCGACTCGAGCGGCTCGATCGCCGCCGTCTTCCCGCTGACCCGGTTCAGGCAGACGTTCACGCCGATCCGATGCAGCCAGGTGGCGATTGACGACTGTCCGCGGAACGCCCGCAGACCGCGGAACGCGCGGAGGAAGACGTCCTGCGTCAAATCGCTCGCGTCTTCGTGATTCCCGACGAACCGGTAACACAGTCGATAGACCGCGCGACGATGGCGCTCGACGAGGAGGTCGAAGGCGCCGGCCTCGTTGGCGAGACAGGCCTCGACGAGGGCGCGCTCGTCGAGATCGCGCAGCCGGCCGGCGTCCGCGGCGGTCATCGCACGGGCGACACGCGCGTCACGGCCGCCGAGAGACGCTGTCCGCGACCCCGGCACAGACCACGCCACCGATGCACTCATTCACTGTTGTTAGACCGACCGGACCCCGAATCGTTACGTCTGCGGCCGGGCGAGCATCAACTGGTCGACCTCGTCCGGGGTCGGGAGCCCACCGCGCGAGCCGAGCGCGCGGCAGTTCAGGGCCGCGACCGCATTGGCGTAGCTGAGCACGTCCTCGATGTCTGCAGACGGCATCCGAAGACATGCGGCCGCGAAAGCACCGCGAAAGCAGTCGCCGGCGCCCGTGCTGTCCACGCAGTCGATCGGGAAGGCCGGCGTCACGATCTCGCGGCCGTTGCACCACGCGAGGCTTCCCTTCGCCCCGAGGGTCACGCACACCACTGCAGCGCCCCATTCGCGTCCGATGATGCGGATGGCTTCGCCGAGGTGCTCGTGGCCGGTGAGGGCCGTCGGAAACTCCTCGGCAGCGATGATCGCGTCGATGTTCTGCAGCAGATCGCCGATGCCCGGTCGCACCTTCTCGACGTCGATGATCGTGGGGATTCCCGCTGCCCGCGCGTAGCGCGCCGCTCTGGCCGCCGCCGCCGTCTGATGGCAATCGACGATGAGCAGGCGGCCCGAGGTCACGGCTTCCCGGCTCACATCGCCAGGCTCCATGTTCAGCAAGGGGTGCCGATCCCAGAGGACGGTTCGCTCGCCTGTCCGCGCGTCGACCAGGATGACCGCGAACTGATTGCTGACGCCGGCGATCGTTTCCGATTCGGACACGTCGACACCGTCACGCACGAGGCTTTCGCGCGACAGCGCTCCAAGGTCGTCGCCTCCGAACCGGCCGATGTAGCGGGCGCGCCAGCCGAGGCGCGCACATGTCGTGACCGCCGTCGCCATCTGGCCTCCTGGCAGCCGGGCGACGCGCTGCAGCCGTTGCTTCGAATTGACGGCCGGGTACTCCGCAACGACGGCGACGAGGTCGATGCTATTCAGTCCGAAACCAACGACGTCGAAGGGATGGGAGTCGGGCGAGGGAATCGCAAAGGGAATCCGCACGGTGCTGATCGTATCAACCGTCGTCCCGCTTCCGGCCACTGGCAGCGGCACTCACGGATTCAGTGCCGCACGAACGCCGAAGAACTGAGCAGTTGACCTTCGCCTTTCTTTTGCATACAATCGCTTCGCTGGAGGCGACGATGCTACCGCTCACCAAACGCCAGCGGGAGATTCTCGATTACCTGAACGAGTTCATCAGCCAGCACGGGTACGCGCCGAGTCTCGAAGAGATCGGCCGTCGCTTCGGCCTCTCTTCGCTCGCAACGGTGCACAAGCATCTCACGAACCTGCAGGAAAAAGGCTTCATCAAGCGCGCGTGGAATCGGAGCCGTTCGGTGGAAATGGTGCCGACGCGCAACGGCGGACGCGCCGTCGAGCTGCCGCTGCTCGGATACGTCGCGGCCGGCCTGCCGATCGAAGCGGTCGCGTCGAACGAGACGATCTCGGTGCCAGAAGATCTCGTCGGGAAGCGGGACACCTACGTGCTCCGCGTCCGCGGCGACTCGATGATCGACGAACAGATCCGCGACGGCGATTTCGTGGTCGTCGAGGATCGGAAAACCGCGGACAACGGCGAGATGGTGATCGCGCTGCTCCGCGGATCGGATGTTACGCTGAAGAAGTTCTACCGCGATCCCGGCGGCAAGATCCGTCTGCAGCCGGCGAACGCCGCGATGCAGCCGATCTTCGCCGATCCCGATCAAGTGCAGATTCAGGGAGTCGTCGTCGGGGTGATGCGGAAGTATTAGACTCTTGGGATGGCCGACCAGCAGCAGCCCAAGCAGATCAACTTCACGATCGTTCCGGACGAAACCTCCACGGCACCGCGCACCTACTCGAACTTTTGTTCGATTGCGCACACTCCTTTCGACTTCACGCTCACCTTCTGTGAAGTGATGCCGCTCTCCGACAAGGAGATCAAAGAGGCAGAAACCGAGCATGTGGTCCGCGCGCCGGTGCGCACTCGGATCGTCGTCCCCGTCCAATTCGTGCCCAACCTGATCGCGGCGCTGCAGGAACACTGGCGGGTCTACTCCGAGTCCTACAGCAACGTCGGCTGGAACAAGGCGGCGGGGCCGGGCGTACACTGACGGGGGTTCAGTGTTCAGGGTTCAGGGTTCTCGTTCTAGGGTTCTCGTTCTGGTTCTGGTTCTGGGGCGAGCCCTAAAGTGAGAACCTTGAACGCGAAACGCGCAGAACGACGAACGAGAACAGAACGAGAACAGAACGAGAACGAGCACCAGAACCCTGAACCGTGAACCCTGAACGCTGAACCCGATCCAATTCTGATCAGCGCCGATGAAAACCCCGCGCGACACCCGCGACATTCTCGACAAGCTGGAGTCGCAGCATCCTGACGCCGACACCGAGCTCGATTACGAGACTCCTTTTCAGCTGCTCGTCGCCACGATCCTGTCGGCGCAGTCCACGGATGTCCGCGTCAACATGGTCACGCCGGCGCTGTTCAAGCGTTACAAGGACGCGCGCGCGCTCGCCCGCGCGACCAGCGCCGAACTCGAACCGCAGATCCATTCGACCGGGTTCTTCCGCGCGAAAGCGAAATCGCTGATCGGGATGGCGCAGGCGCTCGTGGCCTCGCATGGCGGCGAGGTGCCGGCGTCGATCGACGCGCTCGTCGAGCTGCCCGGCGTCGGCCGTAAGACCGCGAACGTCGTCCTCGGCCACGCGCTCGGCGTTCCCGGGCTGCCGGTCGATCGCCACGTGCTCCGCGTCGCCAACCGGATCGGCATCGCTGAGAGCGACGATCCGATCGTCGTCGAGCAGCAACTCTGCAACGCGCTGCCGCCGGAGCGGTGGACGCGCACGTCGGACACGTTGATCCTGCATGGCCGGCGGATCTGCCGGCCGGCGCCGCTCTGCGATCGGTGTGCCGTCCGTGACGACTGCGACTACTTCCGACTGGTAATCTCGCGGGCGCGCGACGGCAAGGCTCCGAAGAAAGCGAAGCCCGCGAAGCGGCGAAAGAAACCGGCATCTCCGAGGCGTGGACCGAAACGCGTTCGAACAACTCGTCGCTGAAGCGCTGCAGTCGATCCCGCGCCGCTTCCGCAGGGCGATGAAGAACATCGCCATTGTCGTCGAAGACGAGCCGGCGCAGGATCTGCTCGACGACATGGAGATCGAGCCGCCGGATACGCTCCTCGGTCTGTATCAAGGCACGCCGCTCACCGAACGCACCTCCAGCTACGGCAACGTGCTGCCCGACCGCGTCCTGATCTTCCAGGGTCCGCACGAGCGCGCCGCCGAGGACGAAGACGATCTCGTCGTCGCGATCGGAGAGACGCTGATTCACGAGATCGGCCACTACTTCGGCCTGAGCGAGGAGGAAATCGAGGAGATCGAAGAGCGCTACTGGCGCGGTGACGCCGAATGATCCGTGCCCGCAAGCGCTTCGGCCAGCACTTCCTCGAGCCGGCCTGGGTCGACAAGGTGATCGGCGCGATAGCTCCGCGCCCCGACGAGACGTTCATCGAGATTGGTCCGGGCCGGGGCGCCCTCACGCGCCCGCTCGCGGCGCGCGCCAAAGCGGTCGTCGCCTACGAGATCGACCGCGACCTCGCTGCCGATCTGCGAGCCGCGGCAATCCCGAATCTCACGGTTGTCGAGGGCGATTTCCTCGAGACAGCGCGCTCGCAGCCGGCCGCCCGCCGCCCCGGCCGCGTTCGCGTCGCCGGCAACCTTCCCTACAACATGGCGTCGCCGATTCTGTTCGAACTGGCCGACCTCTACGCACGCGGAACGCAGATCGCGGACGCGACGCTGATGCTGCAGCGCGAAGTCGCCGATCGACTCCTGTCGCCGCCCGGAACGCGCCAGTACGGCGTGCTCAGCGTGCTGGTGCAGCACGTCGCAGCGATCGATCTGCTGCTGAAGCTGCCGGCGGGCGCCTTTCGGCCGCCGCCACAGGTGCTCTCGGCGCTCGTCCGTCTTCGATTCCACGCGCCCGATCCGCCCGTGGCCGATCCGGTCGGGTTCGGAGCGCTCGTCCAGGCGGTCTTCACGCGCCGCCGGAAGACGCTGGCGAATGCGCTGCATGCGCATACGGACCCGTCGCGCGCCGCGCGTGCCCTCACGGCCGCCGCAATCGACGGCACCAGACGCCCCGAAACCGTGTCGGTTGCTGAGTTCGCCCGGCTCTCCGATTCCCTGGCGTCGTAGGAAAGGTTCCGGGCGTGGGAGCCGATACTTCAGGTGACGCGGCTCGGACGGACACGAAAGCCGGCCGAGCTGTGTTATAGTTTTCGACCGTAAGTCGTTCAGCCCGCCTCATTTAGTTTCAGGCGCGCCCAGCAGCCTGATCGAGCCGCTGAAGCGGCTCCCGGACGTGGATCGGACTCCGCCCGGAGTGTGTCCGCCGCCGGCAGCGATCGCATCCCGATGCTCGAAGTCGTGGCGCTTGGCGGACTCGGCGAGTTCGGCATGAACATGCTCGCGCTGACGTGGGGCGCGACGACCATCGTCGTCGACGCCGGCGTGATGTTCCCCGATCCGGAACTGCTCGGCGTCGATCGCATCATTCCCGATCTGACCTACCTGCAGCAGCGCGGCCGTGCGGCCGCGCTGGTGCTCACGCACGGGCACGAAGATCACATCGGCGGCGTCCCGCACGTGCTGGCGTGCGTCGACGGACCGATCTACGCCACGCCGCTGACGCTGGCGCTCGTCGAGCCGAAGCTCGAGGAGCACGGCATCGACGGGCGGCAGCTGATTCCCGTGCGGCCGCGCGAGCGCATCACCATCGGCCCCTTCGCGATCGAGTTCATCCGCGTCACGCACAGCATGCCCGACTGTGTCGCGCTGGCGATTCACACCCCGCTCGGCGTGGTGGTCCACACCGGCGACTTCAAGATCGATCAGACGCCGATTGACGGCGAACAC
>DATFXR010000504.1:0-4088 GCA_035315685.1 Vicinamibacterales bacterium
TAATGGGTCTTGGGGTCGACGGTGATCGTCTTCGCACCGGGAACGGTGGTCACGGTGGCGACGACCGAGTAGCCGTCGGCCGAATCCTGATGGACGACGGTGACGTTCCCCTGGCCGCCGTTCGGGATGTAGATCAGCTTCGTCGATGGATCCCAGCCAAGAGCGTCGACGCGCGTGCCGTTCGGGATCGTTGCGACGACCTTGCCGCTGCTCGCATCGAGCACCACTGAGGTCTTGCTGCAGCCCGAGAAGATGCGGTCGGTCGTCTTGTCGTAGGCGATGCCGGTCGGCCCTTCGCACGGCGCAAGCGGCCACGAGGCGGTCGCCTTCCAGGTCTTCACGTCGATGACCTGGATCGTGTGCTTGCTTTCGTTGTTGACGAAGATGTGGCCCTTGCCGTCCGCCGCCGCGCCTTCGGGCGCCGTGTCTTCGAGCTCGACAGTCGCGACGATGTCGCCACTCTTCGGATCGAGCGCGGTGAGCGTGCCAATCGGCCGACTGTGATTCGTCAGGATGATCCTGTCGTCCGGCTCGTCGTACATGATCCCGTCGAGCCCGGGACCGACCTTGATCTGCTTCAGCACGGCGAGCGTCTTCAGGTCGAACATCGTCACGGTCTGGTCGCCGCCGTTGGTCGTGAACCCGTGATTCTCTTTCGTGACAATCCCGACGCCGTGGACGCCTGGCGTGTCCGGAATGTCGCCGAGCACCTTGCCGGTTGCGCCCTCGACCACCATGACGTGCGTCTGGCGCGACACGAACACGCGGCCGGTCGCCGCGTCGACGGAGACGTAGTCCGTTCCACCCGCGCCCTTGATGTCGAATTTCTCGA
This sequence comes from Vicinamibacterales bacterium, assembly GCA_035315685.1. Classification (GTDB taxonomy): domain Bacteria; phylum Acidobacteriota; class Vicinamibacteria; order Vicinamibacterales; family CAVVIG01; genus QHWK01. The sequence goes on from DATFXR010000504.1 coordinate 833, forward strand.
CTTTGAAGGTCGGCGTCTGTGCGGCGGCAGGCGTCACGATGCCGGCTGCGGAAAGAACACTGAGCGCGATCAGGAATCCTTTGCTCATACACACCTCCGCAGTCATCTGCGCGAGGCGAACTATAGGCTTTTGTAGATGAACGCACGATGAAAGCGACGGTCCATGTGCGGCGACAATGGCTGAGGGCTGAGGGCTGATGGCTGATGGCTATGGTTCGCGGTTCTAAGCCGTTAGCCATCGGCCATTAGCCATTCGCCATTGACACAGCGCGCGCCGTGTTCGAGCGCGCGCGTCAGGGCTATAGTCCTCCGCCGGTGCTCGTCCTGAAGAAGCCACGCGGCGCGTTTGTCGGCATCGGCACGACGTTCGATCCGCGGAGGGCGATGCCGTCGCTCGCTGCGACCGCCGGCGCAAGCTGAAGGGCCTCGAAGCTGACGAGCGACGATTGGTAGTCGAGCGTCGCTTGCAGGAGAGCCACCTGCGCCTGCAGCAGATCGCGCTGCGCCTGGGTCACGAGGAAGCTCGTCGACAACCCCACTTCGTACCGTCGCTGCTCGGCCTCGAAGCGCTGCTCCGCCAGCGCCGCGCCGGCGCGGGCCGCGTCCTCGCGCTCGGCCGTGCTGCCCAGCTGCCGGGCCGCCTGACGGATGGTCCGGGCGACATCGAGCTGCATGCTGGCGACGCGCGCGTCCGCCTGCCGCTGCTCGACGCTCGCGCGAACCGCGCTCACCTGCTCGAAGCTGCGGCCGAGCGGATAGCTGACGGTCACACCGAGGCTCCACACCGGATAATTCTGTTTGAACACCTGGCCGAGCACATCGCCGAACCCTGAATCGATCCGGCCGGTGACCACGCCGGGGAATCCGCCGGTGCGCACCAGCTGCGTGCCGCCGAGACCGGTTCCGCTGTACGACGTCTCGATGCGGATGTCGGGCAGCTTCTGGTTCGAATAGAACTCGACGTCAGTCGCCGCGTTGCGCACGTCGTTGCGCGCGCGGCTGAGATCGTAGCGCCTGTCGAGCGCCTGGGCGACGACCGCGTCGACGTCGGGGGGCGCCGCGCGGCCGGGCGGCTCGTCAATCGGATCGACCCGGACACTCCAGAACGATCGATCGCCGGGATCGATGATCAGCCGCCGCAGCTGATCCTCCGCGTCGTCAGCGGCCGCCTTCGCGCGAATCAGCCCTTCGCGGCGATCGGCGACTTCGGCCTGAACCTGTACGAGATCGAGCGGCGGCGACTGACCGAATCGAACGCGCGCCTCGTTCTGCCGGGCGAGCTCCTCGGCGAGCTCCAGCGAACGCTGCTGCACTCCGACGTTGGCCCGCAGCGCCTTCAGCGTCCAGTAGGTCTGCTTCACCGCCGCCACGGTCTGAACCGCCGACTGGCGGAACTGGAGCTCGGAGCTGTCTTCGTTCCGCTTCGCGATGATCAATTGCTGGCGCGCCGAGTCCATCGTGCGGTCCTTCAGCAGCGGCTGCGAAAAGGCGACCTGGAATCCGGACTGCACGGTTGGATCGAAGCTGTTCAGCAGGTTGTTGCTGGTGGTACGAGACGCGTCCCACGACACGCTCCATGTTCCGTTGCCCCACGGCACCCGCTGGCGCACGCCGGTCGACGAGAACCAGTCGCGGGTGTTGACGCTGCTGCTGCCGAGCAGGAAGTTGCTCGGCGCCGCATCGACGCTCGACCGGCCGAACAGCGTCGAGAACGTCGGCGTGTAGGCGGTGCGCGCCTCGCCGACGTGAGCGGCTTCCACTTCGGTGTTGAGACGGACCACGACGAGATCCGGATTGTGCTCGACGGCGCGGCGGACCGCTTCATCGAGCGTCAGCGGCAACGTATCCGCGGCCAATGCAATCGGCGCCGGCGATCGATCGCCCTTGAGATTCAAGCGCACGTCAACCGAATCGCCCTTGCTCCGACCTGCCTGACCCGCCAGACCTGCCAGACTCGCCTGGCCCAGCTGACCGACCTGGCCTACCTGGCTTGCCTGACCCACCTGACCTAGCTGACCTGTCGCGGTCTGCGCAGACGCGCCGGCCGCGAGCGTCATCACGGCCAGCGCGACCAATGAACTTCGAGTAATCATGATGCCTCCGCCAGTTCCGGCAGCCGCACCGATCGCTCGTCCCGCTCGCGGACCACCGCGTGCGAGCGCGCGACCAGCACGTAGATCGACGGCACGACGAAGAGCGTGAAGAGCGTGCCGATGATCATGCCGCTCACGAGCATGATGCCGATGCTGTTGCGCGCGCCGGCGCCGGGGCCGGTCGCGAGCACGAGTGGAAAGTGACCGACGACGGTCGCCGCCGTCGTCATCAGAATCGGGCGCAGCCGCGTCGAGGCCGCCTCGATGACGGCCGCGAGCTTGCCCTTGCCGGTTTCCTGCAGATGGTTCGCGAACTGTACGATCAGGATGCCGTTCTTCGACACCAGACCGACCAGCGTGATCAGCCCGACCTGGCTGTAGATGTTCAGCGTGGTCAGGCCGAGGAACGAGAACAGCAGCGCGCCCGAGACGGCCAGCGGCACCGATCCGGCGAGGACGATGAACGGGTCGCGGAAGCTCTCGAACTGCGCCGCCAGCACCAGATAGATCAGGATCGCCGACAGCACGAACGTTCCGAGGAACTTGCCGCCCTCGGTGCGCAGCTGGCGCGATTCGCCGGCGTAGTCGATGTTGAAGCCCTGCGGCAGACTCTTCTGCGCCTCGTCTTCGAGCACGCGCAGCGCCTGATCGAGCGGTACCGGCGGCGGGATCACACCCTGGATCCGCACCGCGTTGAGCTGCTGGAATTTCTTCAGCTCGCGCGGCTCGGTCGTCGTCTTCAGGCTCGCGAACGTCGACAGCGGTACCAGCCGGTCGTGCGATCCGGTGATGTAGATCTGCTCGAGCTGATCAGGCGTCAGCCGTTCCGCGCGCGTCACCTGCGGAATCACCTTGTAGCTGCGTCCCTGGATGCTGAAGCGGTTGACGTAGTTGGCGCCGAGCAGGGTCGACAGATCGCGGCTTGCCTGGCTCAACTCGACGCCCTGCGAGCGCAGCTTGTCGCGATCGAAGACCACCTCGGTCTGCGGCTGGTCGAACTTCAGATCGGCGTCGGCATAGATGAACAGGCCGCTCGCGAACGCCTTCTTCACGAGCCGCTCCGCGAACTCGCTCAGCTCCTTCGGTTCCGCCGCGGAGGCGATCACGAGATCGACGGGGAAGTTGCCGCCGCCGGGCAGCGCCGGAGGCGCCTGCGGAATCAC
>DATFXR010000505.1:0-3746 GCA_035315685.1 Vicinamibacterales bacterium
TCGACCGCGGTGCTGGCGCTCGCGCTGGCTGACGCCGAGCGCCTCACCCGCGCCGCCGACGTCGCCGCGGCGCTGTCGATCGACGCCCTGCGCGGATCGATTCACCCCTTCGAAGCGCGGATCCACGACGCGCGACCGTTCGCGGGCCAGCGCGCCTCCGCGGCGAACATCGAGGCGCTGATGCGCGGTAGTGGCATCAACAAGTCGCACGAGTTCTGCGGCAAGGTGCAGGATGCCTACTCCATGCGCTGCGCGGCGCAGGTGCACGGCGCCACCCGCGAGGCGCTCCGTTTCGTCCGCGAGACCGTCGCCGTCGAGGCGAACAGCGCCACCGACAACCCGATGGTGTTCGCCGACACCGGTGACATCGTCTCCGGCGGGAACTTCCACGGCGCGCCCCTTGCAATTGCCGCCGACCTGCTGGCCGCGGCCATCGTGCCGCTCGCCACGATCAGCGAGCGACGCACGGATCGGCTGGTCAATCCGGTGCTGAGCGGCCTGCCGGCGTTCCTGACCCGCGAGGGCGGTGTGAATTCCGGCTTCATGCTGGCGCAGGTCACCGCCGCGGCCGTGGCGTCCGAGCTCAAGTCGCTGGCCCATCCCGCCGGCGTCGACACGATTCCGACGTCAGCGAACAAAGAAGACCACGTGAGCATGAGCATGACGGCCGCGCTCAAGGCGCAGTGTGCGGTCGAGCGAGCGCGCGAGGTGATCGCGATCGAAATCCTCTGCGCCTGCCAGGCGATCGACTTTCTGGCGCCGCTCACCACGTCGCCGGCGCTCGCGACGGTTCACGCGCTCGTGCGATCGCGCGTCCCGGCGCTCGACGCCGACCGCGCACCGTCGCCGGATATCGCCGCGATCACGGAACTGATCGCGACGCGCGCGCTCGAAGGCGCGTGCGGCGGACTAGTCAAGTGAAAAATTTTTCATTTTCAAATTGACAACCCACGCCGCGCTTCTTAAGGTCTAACTTTCGTTTTCGCGATCCTCCATGGCCACTGCTACCCGCACCATCCGCGCGCCGCGAGGCACGTCGCTGTCCTGCAAAGGGTGGCCGCAGGAAGCCGCGCTGCGGATGCTGATGAACAATCTCGATCCCGACGTCGCGGAGCGGCCTGACGATCTCGTCGTCTACGGCGGATCGGGAAAGGCGGCGCGCAACTGGGAGGCGTTCGACGCGATCGTGCAATCGCTGCGGTCGCTCGAGCACGACGAGACGCTGCTGGTCCAATCGGGCAAGCCGGTCGGAGTGTTTCAGACCCACCCCGGCGCGCCGCGCGTGCTCATTGCCAACGCGCTGCTGGTGCCGGCGTGGGCGACCTGGGAGAATTTCCGTGAGCTCGAGCACCGCGGCCTGACCATGTATGGCCAGATGACCGCTGGCAGCTGGATCTATATCGGAAGTCAGGGCATCGTGCAGGGCACCTACGAGACGCTCGCCGCGCTCGCCCGACGGCATTTCGGAGGCGCACTGGCCGGCCGTCTCGTTGTCACCGCCGGACTTGGCGGGATGGGCGGCGCGCAGCCGCTCGCAGCGACGATGAACGGCGCCGCGGCGATCGCGATCGAGGTCGATCCACAGCGAATCGCGCGACGTCTGGCGACGCGCTATCTCGACGAAGCCACCGACAGCCTGGACGACGCGCTCGCGCGCACGCGCGGCTGGATGCGCGACGGCGTCGCGCGATCAATCGGTCTGTGCGCCAATGCGGCCGACGTCCTGCCCGCGCTGGTCGCTCGCGGCATCACGCCGGATGTACTCACCGATCAGACGTCGGCACACGACGCGCTGAACGGTTACGTGCCCAACGGGCTGTCGCTCGACGAAGCGGCGCGCCTGCGCCAGCGCAATCCGTCCGAGTATGTTGCGCGCTCGATGTCGGCAATGGCCGAGCACGTCCGCGCGATGCTCGCACTCCAGCGCGCCGGCGCGATCGTCTTCGACTACGGCAACAACATCCGTGCGCAGGCGAAGGCGGCAGGGGTCGCGAACGCGTTCGACATCCCCGGCTTCGTGCCGGAATATATCCGGCCTCTGTTTTGCGAGGGCAAGGGTCCGTTCCGATGGGCGGCGCTGTCAGGCGATCCGGAGGACATTCGCGTCACCGATGAGGCCGCGCTCGACATGTTCGGCCACGACGACTCGCTGGTGCGCTGGATTCGGCTCGCCCGAGAGCGCGTCGCGTTCCAGGGACTGCCGGCGAGAATTCTGTGGCTCGGCTACGGCGACCGCGCGCGCTTCGGCCTGCGGATCAACGAGCTCGTACGCCAGGGCCGGATCAAGGCGCCCATTGTCATCGGCCGCGACCATCTCGACACGGGATCGGTGGCGTCGCCGACCAGAGAGACCGAAGGCATGTGTGACGGCAGCGATGCCATCGCCGACTGGCCGATTCTGAATGCGCTGCTGAATGCGTCGAGCGGCGCGACGTGGGTGTCTGTACACCACGGCGGTGGCGTCGGCATCGGCTACTCGCTGCACGCCGGCATGGTGATCGTCGCCGACGGCACCGGCGACGCCGACGAGAAGCTCGAGCGCGTGCTCACTTGTGATCCCGGTATCGGCGTCGTCCGCCATGCCGACGCCGGCTATCGTGCAGCGATTGCTACTGCGAAGCGAGAAGGCCTGCGTATTCCGATGCGTGAGGAAGGCGAATGTTGACCCCTCGTACCACTCTGGCTCGCCGCGTCACCGCGGCACTCGACGCCTCGCCATCGCGAATTCCCGTGTTGCTGGGCGGTTGCGGCAGCGGCCGCACCGCGTTGCTGCGGCAACTTCGCGATCGAATCGGCCGCACTGCAGTCCAGCACATCGACGTCGAGCGCACGGCGACGACGCCCGAGCGATTCCTCCGGGCGGTGACGCTGGTGACGCCGTTCCCGGTCACCGAGGGCTCGGCCTCCGCGGCGGCGGCGCCCGTCGGCGCCCGCCCGGCGTTCGACGCAACGCTCGCCTTTCTCGGCCGCGCCCGGACGGCGGCCGGCGAACCGGCGACGTTCCTCCTCGACGAATTCCTGGAGCTGCGCACGTTCGAGAGCTTTCCCGGACTGCGGCGCGTGCTGCACGACTGCATCGACGGGCTGTCAGCGAGCGGCAACCGCTTCGTGCTGACCAGCCGCTACGTCGCGCGCGCGATGCGGCTGCTCCGCGACCGCGCCGCGCGCTTCGAAGTGATCCAGATGCCGCCGCTCGCGGTCGAGGACACGCTCGATATCCTCGGCCCGCTCACGGCGAGCGCGGGACCGTCGGCGTCCGGCCAGACCGACGCACACGACGCCGAGTATCTGGCTCGCACAGTGACCGCGCTTGCCGACGGACGGCCCGCATACGTCCGCGCGATGGCCGACGAGCTCGCGACGATGCGCGAGCACGGCGGGCCCGGCAGCGGCGACGCGATCAGCGCGCTGGCGGCCCTGCTCGGCACCGAAGGACGGCTCGCCGAACAATGCAGCTTCTGTTACGAGCTGCGCCTGCATCGCGCGCGCGGCTACGGAGCCCTCAAGGCGATCCTCGAGATTCTTGCCGACGAAGAAGGGCTGACGCTCACCGAGATCTCGCAGCGCCTCCAGCGCACGCCCGGGTCGACGAAGGACTACCTGTCCTGGCTGGAGGACGTGGATCTCGTGGCGTCGAAGCAGAAGCGCTACAGCTTCACCGACCCACTGCTCCGCGTCTGGGTGCGCCTGCACTGCCGCGCGTCGGCGCCGACCGACGACGATCTCGCGCGCGAGGTGCACCGCTA
>DATFXR010000506.1:0-6038 GCA_035315685.1 Vicinamibacterales bacterium
ATTGGCGAGAATCGCGCGCGCGATCGCGACGCGCTGCCGTTGGCCGCCCGACAACCGGACCCCGCGCTCGCCGACGATCGTGTCGTAGCCCTGCTCGAATCCCTCGATGAACTCGTCACAGTGGGCGATGCGGCTCACCGCTCTGATCTCCTCGCGGGACGCGTGCGGCTTCGCGTAGGCGATGTTGGCTGCAATGGTGCCGTCGAACAGGAAGTTGTCCTGCAGCACCACGCCAAGGTGCTCGCGGTAATCGCGCAGCTTGATCGCGGTGAGATCCTGGCGGTCGACGAGCACGCGGCCCGCCAGGGGACGATTGAACGTCATGACCAGGCTGATCAGCGTGCTCTTGCCGGAGCCGCTCGAGCCGACCAGCGCGGTCGTCGATCCCGCCGGCGCGCTGAACGACACCCGCTTGAGGACCGGCACGCCCGCGTTGTACTCGAACGTGACGTCGTCGAACTCGACCTCGCCGCGGATCGCGGGCAGAGCCGCGCGGCTCTCGTCTTCCTGATCCTCGGTGGCCATGCGGCGGATCTCCCGGATGCGATCGAGTCCCGCGAACGCTTCGCTGAGCTGCGTGCCGATCGACGCGAGCTGAATCACCGGCATCGTCATCAGCGCGGTGAACGAGAGGTACATGACCAGATCGCCGATCGTCATCGCGCCGTTTCGAATCGAGTTGCCGCCGATCAGCATCATCGCGATGCCGGTCACGCCGATGACGACCGACGAGAACGCGGTGATCGCCGACACGCCGGTCAGCGACTGCGCAACGTTGCGGAACAGACGGTGCGCGCCCCTGGCGAAGACCAGTTCCTCGCGCTTTTCGGCGACGTAGGACTTCACGATGCGGACGCCGCCGAGCGATTCCGCCAGCCGGCCCGTGACTTCGGCGTTGATCTGGCCGCGCTCGCGGAACAGCGGCCGCAGCCGCTTGAAGGCGGTTGCCATGCCGCCGCCGAACGTCGCGAGGATGACGATGGTGACCATCGTCAGCTTCCAGTTGAGATAGAGCAGCACGCCGAGCGCGATGGTCGCCGTCAGCAGCGATCCGGTGAGCTGCACGAGGCCGGTCCCGACGAGGTTCCGGACGCCTTCGGCATCGGTCATGATGCGCGAGATCAGGATGCCGGTCTTGGTCGAGTCGAAGTAGCGGATCGGCAGGCGCATCACGTGCGCTTCGACTTCCTTGCGCATCTCGGTAATCGCGCGCTGGGCGGCGACGCCGAGTACCTGGGAGTTGGCGAAGGCGGTCGCCGCGTCCACGGCGGTTGCGCCGGCGGCGGCAAACGCGAGCTTGGGCAGCAGGTCCCAATGACCCTGCTGGATGACGTCGTCCATCAGGTACTTGGTGGTGGTGGGCAGCACGAATCCCGACAGTCGGTTGACCAGCATCAGGCCGAGGCCAAGGGCCAGCCGCTTCCGGTGCGTCCAGATGAGCCGGCGCGCTTCTTCCCAGGCGCCCGGGGTCATGGCTTTCTTCGGGGGAGCCGGAGGCGCGCCGGGCGTGGCGGCCGCGGGCACGCGTGATCGAGGAGTCCGTTCCGCGTGAGGCACGGATCGAATGATACGTCGGGCCGGCGGGAGGCGACCTCCCCGAACGGGCAGGCGGCCCGTATGCACGAAATCGGGACGCGTTTCCGGCGCAGATCGCGGCACGGGCGCATTCGTCACGCGGCCCGACGGCCAGGGCTCTAGAAACCCCCGCGTTTCCCCAGCGACGTGTCGACTTCGCCGCGCCAGGCGTCCTGCCCAGGCGTGGCCCCGACGCCCAACAGCGAAGCAAGCCGTACGCCACTGGCCGCCAGGGCCGACCGCGTCAAAACCGCCCCGTATTCTTTGAGCACCGCAACGCCGCCCGCACACGCGCCGCCGCTCGGCGCGTCAGTCGTGACACCGGCGCGTTCGAGTAAAAATCTTCTGAGCCGGCGCAGAAACAGCACCCGGCAATTAGGAATTTGGAATTTGGAATGCGTGAACCAGGAACCAAGAACCGGAACCAGGAACCTCGAACCGAGAACCCTAGAGCTTTTAGAACTTTAGAACCCTAGAACCTCTGCGATCGCGTCCGCGAGGCCGCCGGCATCGTGCGACCCGGTCAGTCGATAGCCGCGCGATTTGAGCACGTCGGTCGCGTTGCCCATCACGAATGCGGTCCCGGCGAAATCGAGCATCTCGACGTCGTTGAGATTGTCGCCGATCGCCGCGACGTCGTCTCGCGTCCAGCCGCGCGACGCGACCCATTTCGCCAGCGTCGTCCCCTTCGAACAGCCGGCGCCGTTGACGTCGAGGAGCGAGAAGTCGCGCGCTTCGTACTCCGTGACGGCAACCGTGAACTGGCTCGCGATCGGCATCGCACGCAGCATCGCCGCGAGCGCGCGCATCGGCGCGACGCTGCCGTTGAACATCACCTGGATCGGATCCTCGGTGAGCATATCTGCCAGCGGCGCGGGCGCCTCTGCAATGAACGCCTTGTTCTTTTCGTAGTACGCACGGCGGTTGGGATGCGACCAGTCCATCCGCTCGAAGACGATCTGTCGCTCGTCGAGCCGATCGAAGACGATCGCGACGCTGTCCTCGAGCTGCCGCGTCTCGGCGAGGATCTGGCGCGCCGCCTGGCGGGGCAGCACGTGCCGCATCAACGTCTCGCCGTCAGGCGACTTGACGACCGCGCCGTTGTTGCAGACGAGCGTCACTGGAATCGGGAGCAGCGCCACGACCGGCCGTGTGAAGTGAAAGCTGCGGCCGGTGACGAGCGCGATCTCGACACCGCGGGCCGCTGCTTTCACGACAGCGTCACGGTGCGCGTCGGGCAACCGGCCGCGACTGTCGAGCAGCGTGCCGTCGATGTCGATCGCAAGGAGACGAATCATTGGAGAGGACAGATGGGACGGATAGGACGGATACGACGGACGGAAGGGATGAGAAGGATGGGAGGTCCCACTTGTCCCATCCGTCTCATCTGTCTCGTCCGCCCCTCCGCTCTACCGCGCCGGCAGCGACGTGTACGCGACGACGGCGATCTTCCACGCGCCGTTTTCGCGGACCAGCGTGAACTGATCGACGCCTTTCGATTGCGGCTGTCCGTCGCGCACCACCTGGAAATCGGCGCGCAGATACGCGAGACGATCGCTGTCGATCGTCACCGCGACGTTCGAGATCGGCTCCCGGAAGGTCACCGGGTTCGGATTGCGCTTCAGCGCCGCGAGCCACTCGTCGCCGGTCTGGTAACTGTTCGACCACTCGCCGTTGCGGTCGCGCGTCACGATGACCATTGCCTTCGGTGCGAGATCGGCGCCGACCTTCTCCCAGTCGTGATCGCCGAGGTGCAGCAGAAATGCTTCGACGACATCCTGGATCGCCTTCTTGTCGGACGCGCTCGGCGCGAGATGTCCTGCTGTGCCGTCGGCGCCGCTCGGCTGAAGCCTTCGCGCCTCGTCCTGATCCGAACCGCGCGACCTGACACGGTCCACCACGACCTCGCCGCCTTTCATCACCCAGCGGACGTTGTTGATGATGACATCGACGTCGGCGAGGGGATCGCCGTCGACCGCGACGAGATCGGCGAAGTAGCCGGCCGCGACCGCGCCGAGATCGCGCTCGTGACCGAGCATGGCGGCCGGAATGGTTGTCGCAGTGGCCAGCGCCTGCGCCGGCGTCATCCCCGCCTTGACGAACCACGACAGCTCGCGCGTGTTCTGGCCGAACATCGTGTAGACGGCGTCCGATCCCATCGCGATCTTCACGCCCGCCTTGAATGCGCGGCGTGTCGACTCGAGGTTCTTCTCGATGTAGGCGCGCAGCGGCGGGATGGTCTCCGGCGCGAAGCCGAACTCGTCCTTCGCGTCGACGTAGTACCGGTTGTGATCGATCGTCGGTACCCAGACCGTGCCGCGTCTGGCCATCTCGGCGAGCGTGTCGTCGTCGAGATCGATGCCGTGCTCGACGGAATCGGCGCCGGCGAGGACGGCGTCCTTGACGCCGGACGGCCCGTAGGAATGGATCGCGACGCGGTGATTCTTCGCGTGCGCCGCATCGACGGCCGCCTTCATCTCGTCGTAGGTGAGCGTCTGCGTGGTGTCGACGCTCTGATAGCTGCCACGCGATCCGTACACTTTCACCCAGTCAGACCCTGCAGTGATGCGCGCCTCGGCCTGCTGGCGGTAGATCTCGGGCACCGGCACGGTGCGATCGCGCGCCGCCGAGAGACCCTGGCCTGCGACGAACATGCGCGGACCGACCATCCGGCCGATGTTGATCAGATCGCGCATCGCGTAGTCGACTTCGTTCGCGGCGCCGAGATCGCGGACGGTGGTGACGCCGGTTTCGAGCGTCAGCCTCGCGTTCTCCGCGGCGAGTGCCGTCGTCACGCCCGCCGGCCGCCGCGGCTGGCCGAGCGGCCGCGTCCCCGGCGTCTTGTCCCAGAAGTAGGTCATGTGGGTGTGCGCGTCAATCAGGCCCGGGACGATCGTGAGCGAGCCGAGGTCGATCACCTCGGCGCCCGGCGGTGCCGCGCCGCTGCCAACCGACACGATGCGATCGTTCTCGACGACGATGACCGCGTTCGCAATCGTTCTGCCGGAGCCGTCGACGACCTTCGCGGCGCGGATGGCCTTCGGCGCCGCCAGCGCGGGAGACGACGCAATCGCGAGCGTGCAACACAGTACCCATCGGACGCCACGAAGGCACGAAGGCACCAAGGAAAACCCTGTTTTGCCTTGCATGAACACGTCTTCGTCTCGTCGTGTTTTCGTGGCGGCCATCACGCGTACCTCGCTTTCGCTTCTGTCAGTTGACGAGCGATCTCGCCCGCCAGCGCCTCGGGGGCAACCACGCGCGCGAGCGGACCGAAGCTGAGGATCCAGCTCTGCAAAGCGCGATCGCGGCAGACGTTCAGCGTCATGGCGATGCCACCGCCCGCGATCTCGCGGACCTGCTGCGACGGATGCCACTCGCGCGCGCGCACGTAATCGGCGACGCCGGGTTCGAATTCAATCTCGATGTGCTCGGGCGGCCCGGAGTGTACGCCGAGCGAGTGAGGAAACGCCGTGTCCGGCAGTTCCTCGATCGGCGTGAACCGCTCGTCGAGCAGCGCGATGTTCTGGATGCGCTCGACCGCGAAGGTCCGCACCTCTCCGTATTCGGGCACGAAGGCGAGCAGGTAGAGGCCGCCGTGCGCGTACGCGAGGCGGTACGGATGGACCTGATACCGCTTGATGCGCTCGCTCGATTTCGAGTGATAGGTGAGTGTCGCCTGCCGCTGCTCCATCGTGGCGGTGAGCGCCCGCGCGACGATCGGCTGCTGCTGCGGATTGCCGAGACGGCGCATCGGGTCGGCCTTGGTGGCGATCACACGGGGCAGCTGATCGAGGAACCGGCGCATGTGCGGCGTCAGTGCGGAGGCGAGCTTCTCGAAGGCGCGCTCGACCTCGCTGCGGAACGGCGTGCCGGCGAGCGACTCGACCAGCGTGCGGCTGAAATACAGCGCGCACAACTCGGACATCGTCAAACCGGCGGAGAGTCCTTTGAACGACTGGCCATTGATGCGCCAGCGGGTCTTGCCGTCGTCAGCCGATCGATCGTCGTAGAGCGGAAAGCCGGCAGCCTGAAGTGCCTCGAGATCCCGCCGGACGGTTCGCGTCGTGACGTCGCCGACCTCGGCGAGGTCGTCGATCGTGACGCCGCTGCGCGCGTTCTCGATCTCGCGCAGAATCGTCCACTGACGGATGACCTCGGCGTTGCGCGGCACCCGGAGATTTTATCGCTGCATGGGGCCAAGCCACGAAGTCACGACCCACGAAGGCACGAAGGCGCGAAGACACGAAGAACTTCTTCTTCGTGACCCTTCGCGTCTCGTGTCTTCGTGGGACGCCGGTCAGTCCAGCGAGATGCGGCGGAGCAGGTTGAAGTCCGACAGCATCTTGCCCGCGCCGAGGACGACCGACGACAGCGGATCTTCGGCGAGCTGCACCGGCAGGCCGGTCTCGTCGCGCAGGCGCTTGTCGAGGTTCTTCAGCAGCGAGCCGCCGCCGGTGAGG
>DATFXR010000507.1:0-6797 GCA_035315685.1 Vicinamibacterales bacterium
CGAGTACCAGGCGGAGATGGCGAAGAAGGAGCTGGTCGAAGCCAACCTCCGCCTGGTCGTGTCGATCGCGAAGAAGTACACCAACCGCGGTCTCCAGTTCCTCGACCTGATTCAGGAAGGCAACATCGGCCTGATGAAGGCGGTGGACAAGTTCGAGTACCGGCGCGGCTACAAGTTCTCGACCTATGCCACGTGGTGGATCCGCCAGGCGATCACCCGTGCGATTGCCGACCAGGCGCGGACGATCCGCATCCCGGTCCACATGATCGAGACGATCAACAAGCTGATTCGCACGTCGCGGGCGCTGGTGCAGGAGCTTGGCCGTGAGCCGACTTCGGAGGAGATCGCCAAACGGATGGACATCCCGGTGTCCAAGGTCCGCAAGGTGCTGAAGATCGCGCAGGAGCCGATCTCGCTCGAGACGCCGATCGGCGAAGAGGAAGATTCGCATCTCGGCGACTTCATCGAGGATCGCCAGGTGGTGTCGCCGGCCGAAGCGGTGATCAACCTGAATCTCAAGGAGCAGACCGAGTCGGTGCTCAAGACGCTCACGCCGCGTGAGGAGAAGGTGATCAAGATGCGGTTCGGCGTCGGCGACGGCAGCGAGCACACGCTCGAGGAGGTCGGTCAGAGCTTCGCCGTCACCCGCGAGCGGATCCGGCAGATCGAAGCGAAGGCGCTCCGCAAGCTGCGTCATCCGTCGCGCTCGCGCAAGCTTCGCGCGTTCCTCGAAGGAAGGACGTCGTAGAATTGTTCGGGCCCATAGCTCAACGGTTAGAGCCGCCGGCTCATAACCGGCCCGTTCCAGGTTCGAATCCTGGTGGGCCCAGCCTTCGCGCCTGCGGCGCTTCGGCTCGGCAGGCCGCGCGAAGGCTGTCGCGCCGGAGCGCGTCAGCGCGGACGCGGACCTCCCAAGGTCCAATGAACAGCCCTCTGGAACCCAGGCTCCGCTTCGGCGGGGCCTTTTTTTTCGTCTCCACACCCGATGCATGCTGACCTGGAACGGTTGATCGCGCTCCAGCGCCTCGACACGGCCGCGGAAGCCGCACGGAAGAAGCTCGCCGACGAGCCCGAGCGCGAAAGGTCGCTCGATGCGCGTCTCGACGCCGCGAAGCAGCGCGTCGCCTCCGCGAAGGAGCGTCTCGCCAGCAATCAGAACGCGCGCCGCGCGATGGAGAAGGAGCTCGCCGTCCACCAGGGTCGCCTGTCGAAGTTCCGTGAACAGGCGATGGCGGTGAAGACGAACCAGGAATACCACGCGATCCAGCACGAGATCGCGCATGCGCAGACACAGATCAAGACACACGAAGATCAGATGCTCGAGGGCATGCTCGAGGCCGACGAGCTCACCGCGGCAGTGAAGAGCGCCGAGACGGACGCAACGGCCGAGCAGAAGACGGTGGACGCCGATCGCAAGGCGATGAAGGCCGAGCACGTCGAGCTGCAGAAGTCGCTCGAGCGGATGCGCGACGAGCGGGCCGCGATCATCGGCGCGCTCGACAAACAGCTGCTGCAGACCTTCGAGCTGGTCGCAAAGAAACGCCACGGCGTCGCGGTCGCCGAGGCCAAGAACGGCATCTGCACGATCTGCCACGTGCGGCTGCGCCCGCAGGTCTTCAACACCGTTCGCCGCAACGATTCGATCGTGCAATGCGACAGCTGCCAGCGCGTGCTCTACTTCGTTCCGGCATCGGCAGCGGCTGCCGCCGCGGCGCCCGCAGCCGATCCCTCGGCGCAGCCTTCGTAAATGCTCCCGTTCGACGAGACGCACGATCCGGCGCCGGTCGTCGCCTACGTCGACGGCGGCGCACGCGGCAATCCTGGACCGGCTGGCTTCGGCGTCCGCATCGAGCAGCCCGACGGAACGCTCATCGAGGAGTTCGCTGAGCCGATCGGCAACGCGACCAACAACGTCGCCGAGTACCGTGGCCTGCTGGCGGCGCTCGAGTGGGCGAAGCGGCACGGCCGCCGGGCGCTGCACGTGCGATCCGATTCGCTGCTGCTGGTCCAGCAGATGCTCGGCAACTACAAGGTGAAGAGCGCCGGCCTGCAGCCGCTGCACGCGAGAGCGCGCGCGCTCGCGCGCGAGATTGGCGAAGTCACCTTCGAGCACGTTGGCCGCTCACTCAACGCGCACGCCGATCGCCTCGCGAACGTGGCGATGGACAGAGCGAAGGCCGACACCTGACGCGCGGCGGTCAGCGACGCGCGCGAATCGCGGCGGCCATGCGGCCCGCGCCGGTGCCGTCCCGGCGGTACGAGCACAGCTGGCGGTGCTCGAACGAACACAGTCCTGCGACGTGAACCGCCGCGCGCGGCACGCCGGCGTCTGCGAGCTGATCGACGGCTGATCGCCAGCCATCGAACTGCCAGTGGTCGGGCCGCCGCCCGGCCAGGAACCAGGTCTCGAGTTGCGGATCCGTGGCGCCGGCGGCAGCGAACGCGGACCGCACTGCAGCATCCACTTCGTAGTTCGCCGCGCTGATCGACGGACCAATCGCGGCGACAATGTCGGATGGCGTCGTGCCGAAGGCATCGTGCATCGCGCGCACTGCGACTCGGGGCACGCCAGCCGCCAGCCCACGCCAGCCCGCGTGCGCGGCGGCGACGACACCAGTTCGGCGATCGGCCAGCAACAGCGGCACGCAGTCGGCGGTCTGGATCGCGAGCGCGGTCGACGAGTCGTTCGAGATCAGGATGTCGGCATCAGGGAGCGGCGGCCGCTCGCCATCCGCGTCGCCTCGTCTTCGAATCACGACGGCATGGCCATGCACCTGATGCGCGCGCGCAAGGCGCGCCGGATCCACGTGAACGGCGTCGGCGACATCGTGCCAGCCTGCCTCCCGGTGGTCGACCGCCGATGTGCCGAGCCGCCACTCCCGGGTCGTGAAGAGATGTGGCGCGTATCGATCGAGCGGGCGGCAGACGAGCGCTGGTCCGGCAGAGGTGGCTCGCCATTCGAATTCGTCGCCAGCCCCCGGCAGAATACTGGACGGTGGATCGGGATGTTCCATTCGGCGTGTCAGCGCAGGCTCTCCTCAGGTTATCGTAGCCGGCCACACTTGTACAATTCTGGGGCACTGATCTGGAGCAACGCGTGGCCACCATCATCGGCCTCGGCATCGACACCACTGACATCGATCGAATCGCCGAGACCATCGAACGATACGGCGAGCGCTTTCTGCGCCGGGTCTTCACCGACGGCGAGATCTCCTACTGCACGCGGCGCCGCGTGCCGGCGATTCACTTCGCCGGCCGCTTCGCCGCCAAGGAAGCGGCCATGAAGGCGCTCGGCACCGGCCGTTCGCAGAACGTCCTGTGGCGCGACATCGAAGTGGTTCGAAGAGGCGGACCGCCGCAACTGCAGTTGCATGGCGGCGCCGCACGGCGATTCAGCGCGATCGGAGGACGATCGTCGCTGCTCAGCATCACGCACTCCGACGAACTGGCGATGGCCCAGGTGCTGCTGCTCGGCGACTGACGGCAACGCTGGTTGTCGTTTTCGATCGAGGGCCGGGCGCTGATTTTCGCCGATCGCCCGGCCACGCGTCATAACCCCGATTCCCTCCAACAGCTTGCGCCGACGAACTCGCGGGACGTGCGCCGGGCACCAGCCTTGATGTGTGAGACCGCATCTGACGACCGGCCGCTCGTTGCGAGCGGCGCACGAAGGAGTGCCTGATGACCATCAAGATCACGCCGAACGATCGTGGCAATCCGCCCGGCAAGCTCGCCGAGGCCGAGATGCACTTTACCGAGGGAGCGCTCGACGGATTGAAGCTGATTGGGTTCTCGATCTGGGAGCGCCGCGGCGGCAACGGCCGGAATGTGACCTTTCCCGCACGCAGCTACGTCGTCAACGGGGACCGGCGATCGTTTGCGCTGCTGCGGCCGATCACCGACTCGACGGCACAGGAGAAGCTGCGGCAGCTGATCCTCGACGCCTACGCGGAATTCGAAGAGCGCTCGGCGATCGCGAGTTGAGCCTGCTGACGCGGCGCGAAGGCTTCAGCCGAGCGGCAGCCTACTGGATCACCGGGAGCAATCGCGCGTTTTCCTGGGCGCGCTTCGGCGGGAGCGTCCATTCAGCGCGAAGGCTCTTGGCGAATTCCGCCTCGAAGAACGGCCGCTTCATGCCGCCGTCGATGATGTCCCAGGGTAGCATCGCGTCGCTGGTCCGGTCGCGGAAGATGTAGAAGTCGCCGTCGATGTCCGTTTCGGCGAGCGCCGCGCGCCAGTTCTGGCCGTTGCGCTCGGCCGCGGCAATCGCCGGCGCCACGCGGCGGTCGCCAAGGGAGAGCAGCGCCTGGTAGTAGGAATGCCGCTCCGATTTGATGTTGAAGTAGACGTTGTCGATGCCGGCCATCAGCGACCGCAGCCGCTTGATTTTTCGATCGGTCACCGACTGGTCTTCCATGGCCAGCCATTGATATGCGGTGCCGGGCTTGGGGATTAAGGGGTTCACGCTGCCCGTGATCGAACCGATGCGGCCGCGCGGCTTCGCGTGCTTCAGCATCCGGTCGCGCAGCTGCAGCGTGAGATCGCGGATCGCGACGAGGTCCTCGTCGGATTCAGTCGGGAGGCCGATCATGTAATAGAGTTTCAGGCTCTCGATCCCGTTCGCGAAGATCAGCTCGGCGCTGTCGACGATCTCATCGTTGGTGACGGTCTTGTTGATCACACGGCGGAGGCGATCGGAACCGGTTTCGGGCGCGATCGTGATCGAGCGCTCGCCGCTCTGCCGGAGCGTCCGGACGATCGCCGGCGTCAGGTCGTCGAGTCGCAGCGAGGCGGGACTGATGGCGTAGCCGAGCTCGAGCAGCCGCGCCAGAATCCGTTCTATCTCCGGGTGGTCGCAGAGCGCGATCGACACGAGGCCGGCGCGGTGGGCGTAGTGGCGCGCCTCCTCGGCGAGTTGCAGGATGCGATCGGCCGGAAAAGCGCGGACCGGGAGATAGTTGTAGCCGGCCCAGCAGAAGCGACACAGATTCGCGCAGCCGCGGACGACTTCGACCAGGAACCGTGAGCCGAACTCCGTATCTGGCGTGAAGATCGTCGTCGCCGGCGGATCGACGGCTTCCGTTGTTCTCAGTGCGGCCTTGCGAACCGGAAGCGGTGCCTCGACTCCGGCTCGTGTGGTGTAGCGCGCGAGCGTGCCGTCGGCGGCGTACACCGGCTCGTAGAGCGACGGCACGTAAAAGCCGCGCTCGAGCGCGAGCCGCTGCAGCAGGTCGTCTCGGTCGCGAGCGTCGGCGATCGCGCGACGCAGTCCGGGAACGAGCGCTTCTCCCTCGCCGGCGGCGATCGCATCGGCGAACGGGGCGAGCGGCTCAGGATTGACGAACGTGACCGCGCCGCCGATCACCACCAGCGGGTGCCGGTCGCTGCGCTCCGCGGCATAGCTCGGGATGCCGGCGAGCCTGAGCAACGTCAGGACGTTGACGTAGTCCCACTCGAACGACACCGAGAACGCGACGACGTCGAAGTCGCCGACCGGCGTCTGCGATTCGAGCGTGACGAGTGGTGCCTTCGCCGCGGACAGCGCCGCGAGTTCCTGCTTCGGCGGCAGAAAGAAGCGTTCGCAGACGATGTCGGGTTCGGCGTTGAAGAGACGATAGACGGTCTGGAAGCCGAGGTTCGACATCCCGACCCAGTAGGTATTCGGGAACGCCAGCGCGACGCGCAGACGATTCCCATGCGGCTTGCTGACGTAGCCGACTTCTTTCGCGAGGATGTGCCGTGCGCGTTCGCGCTGTTCCCAGGAGTTCATGAGTGGCCGCCTACGCCGAGCGGACCGCGGCGCTGCCCGACGTGCGCCGTGGCGTGCGGCCGCTCGAGCTCAGACGCCGGCGCTCTCGAGTGCCGTGGATCTATCTACTCTACCACCGGCATCGGGCTAACTCCGGTTGAGACGCGCAACTTGCAAAGAACGCTGCGCACGCGGAGAAGGTCGATCCTGTCTTCACCAAATGAATCTCTGCGGTCTCTGCGAACGCTGCAGTTGCTTGGCGACCGCGTCACCTACCCTTCCTGGCGCCGCAGGAAGGCCGGCACGTCGAAGGTTGAGCTGAGATCGAAGTCGGGATCGCGCGATCGATCGGTTGCCATGTCGGCATCACGCATCGCGTCGAAGGCGTCGGTCGCAGCATTCATCAGGGTTGCCGGCGATCCGTCGGACCCCTGGCCGCCAGCCGCTTTCGCCACCGCACCGGTGCCAGCCGCCGATAAATCGAGAAGCGGTCGCCTCGCCAGCGACAGACGCGGGGTCGCGGCAGCGCCCGGCGCGCTGGCCGCCACGGCGATGCTGTCGCTGCGGACGCGATCGGCATACTGCGTCATGTCGACGGGGGTCACGGTTGTCGCTGGGGACGGGATGGCGCGCGTTGCGGCCGGCCCGCCGAAGCCGGTGGCAATCACGGTGATCTTCACCTTGCCTTTCAGCAGCGGGTCCACCACCGCCCCGAAGATGATGTTGGCGTCCTCGTCAGCCGCCTCCTGGACGATGGACGAGGCCTCGCTCACTTCCACCAGCGACAGGTCCGGCCCGCCGGTGACGTTGATGATCACGCCGCGTGCGCCGTTCACCGACGCGCCTTCGAGCAGCGGACTCGAGATGGCGCGGCGCGCCGCTTCCATCGCACGGTCCTGTCCTTCGCCCACGCCGGTGCCCATCATCGCCAGGCCCATGCCCGACATGATCGTTTTGACGTCGGCGAAGTCGAGGTTGATCATGCCCGGCACGAGGATCAGATCCGAGATCCCCTGAATCGCCTGGCGCAGGACGTCGTCGGCGGTGG
>DATFXR010000508.1:0-4214 GCA_035315685.1 Vicinamibacterales bacterium
GCTCGGCGGCCGGCGCGTCGATGTACCACGGTTCGCCGTAGAAGTCCTGCGCGACGTGCGTCCCCTCGGTGGTGTAGTGGTAGCGGATGCGGACGAAGCGCCACTGCAGCCCGGCATAGCGATCATCGGCCGCCGTCGGCAGCTGCGCGTCGACCGACGGCTGCAACACAGGTATGAGAGTGAACGCCGCCAGCAGCACTGCAGCGATCAGGACACGACGGTCCGGCTGAAGCCGGCGATCACGGTCCGGCTGAAGTCGAACACTACCGGTACCAATCGTGACGGCCGTAGTGTCCGCTTTCAGGCGGACCGTGATCGTCATCGATCGCCTCCAACGATCTTCAGCAGGAGGTCCTGGGCGCGCTCGTAGTTCGGCGCGATCTCGAGCGCGGCGAGCGCCTGCTTCTTGGCCTCGGCGCGCTTGCCTGCCTTGAACAGACTCTCCGCGAGATCGGTGTAGGCGGCGGCCTTGTCGACCGGACCGAGCGCGATGACGGTCCGAAATTCGCGGGCCGCGGCGTCGGCATCGTCTTGCTGCAGCGCGAAGCGGCCCAGGGCCGTGTGCGCTTCGGGATCGAAGGGGTCGATGGCCGCGATACGCCGGTAGACCGGCGTGAGCTTCGCCGCATCCTCGGTGCCGCCCTGGCGCAGCAGCGTCGCCAGTTGCCGCGGCGCCTCGATGTTGTTGAAGTCGATGGCCACCAGCTCGGTGAGCTCACGAATCGCGCGCGCGGTGTCCTTCTTCTCGAGCGCGATCTCCGCCATCTGATCGTGCGGGCTGTCCTTCCCCGCGGCGGTCGGGATCAGCTGCGCCGCGCGCTCGAACGCCGGCATGGCGTCGTCGAGCTTGCCTTCCTTGCGCAGCGCGCGGCCGAGCGCCATCTGCAGCGGGAAGCTGGTCGGATTCGCCTCGGCCATCGTCTTCACGGCAGCCGGCGCCATCTTCATCAGGTCCTCGGCGCCCTCGGGCATCGCCATCGCCTTGCGCATCGCACCGAACTTCTTCTCGACCGTCTGGTCGAAGCCCGCCTGCATGCCCTCGAAGTCGATGTTCAGCGCCGACTTCAGCGCCGCGTCGGTGTCGAGCCCCTGTGCAAAGGTGCGGAGCAGTTTGTTGAGACCCGCCTGTCCGTACGCCGCGACGATGTGCTCGACGACGAGCGAGCCTTCGTAGTAGGCGAGGTTGATCGTCTTCGGGTTCTGGAACGCGGCGTTGAGATCCGTGAGCTTGAGCGTCTCGCCGCGGTTCAGTAGCCCCGCGTACGTCAGGTCCATGTCACGGCGCCACTCTGGCCTCGCCCGCTGCTCCTCGTACTCCGAGATCCCTTCGGTGAGCCACCGCGGCACGCGCTGATTCGACATCTGCAGCGTGATCACGTGGCCGAGCTCGTGCCACAACGTCGCTTCCCACTGGAACTCGCCCGGCGGCCGCGCCTTCGGCGAATCCATCGCGACGACGCGGCCGAAACAGGCGCCGAGGGCGCCGATCATGCCCGGCAGGCCGACGGTGCGCACGGCGAAGTCGTCGTGCTTCGGGAAGATCTCGATCAGGATCGGACCGCGCGGCGAGAACTCGTAGCGCGCCGCCATCGTGTTCAGCGCCTGATGGGCCAGCGAGACGGCGTACTCCTGCAGCACCGGCCCTTCGTCCTTGTGCATCCGGATGACGAGATCGCCGTCGCGCACCGTGACGAACTTCTCCAGCGTGTCCATCATCTGGAGAAGATTGAAGGTGAGCTTGTTGTACGGGTCCGCCTTGAACGACGCCTCGAGCGCGGCGCGCGCGCCCGGCTCGTCGCCGGTGCGCAGCAGCTGGATGCCGAGATCCGCCTGCGCGCGGTAGCTGGCTGTGTCGAGCGCCAGCGCCCGGCGCGTCAGTTCGACCGCCTCGTCGAACCGATAGTTGTGCGCCGCAAGCTCGCCGGCGGTGAGGTACACGTCGGCGTTGTTCGGCGCCAGCGCGAGCACCTTCGCGACTTCCGCCTCGAACTCCTGCGGGCGGTCCTCGACGAACGCGATCGCCCCACGCAGTGCGTGGGCGTCGAGGCTCGATGCATTGATCGCCAGCGCCTCGTCCAGCGTTTCCTTGGCTTCGTCGTGATGACCGGCATCGGCAGCCTCGCCGGCGAGGAACACCTGAGCGTCCACGTACGACGGGTTCACTTCGAGCGCGCGCTTAGCGAGGCTGACTGCCTGGGGCGGATTGTCGTCCGACAGCGCCCGGGCGGCGCCGAGCAGCGCCGGCGTCCACCGCGCGTCCATCTGCATCGCCATCTGGAACGAGCGAAGCGCCTCGGCGTTGTTGTACTTCTCGAGGAACAGCTCACCCCATCCGGTCTGCATCGATGGATCGCCCGGCAGCCCGGCCGCAGCCTCGCGGAACGCGGCGTTGGCTTCCTCGAACCGGCCGAGCGCACGCAGCGCGCGCGCCGCGCGCCCGACTTCGGTCGGATCGTTGCTGGTGTCGGCGAGCGTCGCCACCTTCTCGAGGATGGCCTTGGCATCGCGGCGTCCGAGCATGTGCATCAGCAGCCCGAGCTCGAGTGCTGCCTCGCTCTGGGGTGCGCGCGAGACGACCGGCCGGAGCAGCGCATCGGCGGCGTCATAGCGGCCGCGCGCGATGGCGGCGCGGGCCTTCACGGCCGTCACCGCCGGATCGCGCGCATCGAGTTTCTCGACGGCAGCGTCGACCTCGTCGTACTTGCCTTCGTTCAGCGCGCGCACGGCGGCCTGGAGCGGCGTCGCCGGACGCCGGGGCGCCTGAGCCGTGCCGTAGGACGGCAGCACGAGGAACGCGAGCGCCGCCACGAGCAGGAAGCGTGATGTGCGGCTCATTCCGATTCGTATTATAGGCTGCAAGTCAGGTGCCGATCCTCGGCCGTGAGTTCCTTATTTGGACGTTTCCGCGCCGCGCGGGGCCGTCGCCAGCATGCGTTCTTCGACTCGAATCCGCTTGACCAGCAACAGTCCGAAACCGGTCATCGCAGCAACTCCGAACACAGCCGCCCCGGCCGCGACCGCGACGCCGACGAGTTCGCCGACAACACCGACATAGTTCGGGTGCCGCAGCCACCTGTACGGACCTCGCCGGATCAGCGGGACACCTGGAACAACGATCACGCGGAAGGTCCAGAACCGCCCGAGGGAGAGGATCGCCCACCACTTGAGCGCCTTGGCGGCGGCGAACAGCGTCATGCCGGTCGCGACGAGTCCGGCCGGCACCGGCTGGCGGAGAAAGCCTTCGCCGAGCATCGCCGCGAAGGCGAGCGGATATGCAATCCGCATGACCCGATAGACATCGTCAGGCGGCTCGACACCGCCGCGGTCGCGCTGCACGCGCTCGTTCCGCGCGGCACGCCGCGCCTCGATCAGCATGGTGCCGAAGACGGCGATGGCGAGAACTATTCCCCGAGCCACGCGTGCAGCGTGTAGTCGGCGCGGACGAACCGTGTATCCACCGCCTCGTACAGGCGAATCGTCGCGAAATTGAAAATCTGGGTCTGCATCTCCGTGATCGCACCGCCGCCATGAATCCTGATCGTGGCCGCGCGCAGGAGTCCGGCGTATGCGCCCGGTTTGTCGCGCCGGCACGCGCCGAGGCCGCCGCCGCGAATCGCCGTGCCGCCGACCGTCGAGACCGGTTCGATCTGCCGGTAGCTGGCCCATCCATGAAGATCGCCTCGGCCGTTCTCGGTCACGAGCACCACATCGGCCCATTCGCCATCGCACGACTTCTTCGCCCACTCGACGTAGAGCTCGTCGGACCGTGACTGCGGCAGATGTGGATCGAGGTGATAGCGCCCGCGAAAGCCGCGATACGCCTCGCGCGTGATCTCGAGGAGCTGATCGCGATCGCCGGGTTGGTAGAGCCGCAGGACGCCCATGTCCTTTCCGGGCTCCGGCGGCGGCCGTTTCAACGGGTAGATGTACGTGGCGAGCGCGTCCATCATGCGGAAGCCGGCGTCCTCGAGCGCCTGAATTGCTTCGGCATCGGCCACATCGACGCGCGCCGACAGGTGACGAACGCCGCGTGCGCGGCTCGCCTCGCACGCTGCGCGAATCAGCGATCGCAGCGACTCGCGGTCGTGCGATCCGTCGTGGACCAGCATCAGCCGCGCCATCGAGAGCTCGAAGAAGGCGCTGTCCCACGGCAACATCCGGATGGCGACGGCCGCGCGGGGAGGATCCCGGTCGATCAGCCCGAAGCCGCCGGC
>DATFXR010000509.1:0-8174 GCA_035315685.1 Vicinamibacterales bacterium
TTCTTCGATGTCGAAACGCGCCATCATCACCGGGATCACCGGGCAGGACGGATCTTATCTCGCCGAACTCCTCCTTTCGAAGGGGTACGACGTCGTCGGTGTCGTGCGCCGCGCAAGCGCGCCGAATCTGTGGCGGATCCAGCATATCGTCGATCGGATCCGGCTGCGCCCCGGCGATCTGCTCGATCAGCTGTCCCTGATCCGGCTCGTCGAGGAGGAGAAGCCCGACGAGTTCTACAACCTCGCGGCGATGTCGTTCGTGCCCGCGTCGTGGGATCAACCGATGCTCACCGGCGAGTTCAACGCGCAGGGCGTGACGCGCGTGCTCGAAGCGATTCGCCAGGTGAACCCGAAGGTCCGTCTCTATCAGGCGTCGTCGAGTGAGATGTTCGGCAAGGTGCGTGAAGTGCCGCAGACCGAGCTGACGCCGTTTTATCCTCGCAGCCCGTACGGCGTTTCGAAGGTGTTCGCGCACTACATCACCGTGAACTACCGCGAGAGCTACGACCTGTTCGCCGTGTCGGGGATGCTCTTCAACCACGAGTCGCCGCGCCGGGGGCTGGAGTTCGTCACGCGCAAAGTGACCGACGGCGTCGCGCGCATCAAGCACGGTATGGCCGACACGCTGTCGCTCGGCAACCTCGAGGCGCACCGCGATTGGGGATTTGCCGGCGACTACGTGCGCGCGATGTGGCTGATGCTTCAGCACGATCGCGCGGATGACTTCGTCATCGCCACCGGCGTCTCGCACTCGGTTCGCGATCTCGTCGAGGTCGCATTCGGCCATGTCGGCCTCGACTGGCGCAAGCACGTCCGCCTCGATCCGAAGCTGATTCGTCCGGCTGAAGTCGAGCACCTGATCGGCGACAGCACCAAGGCGCGGACGCAGCTCGGATGGCAACCGAAAGTCGATTTCGCCGGCCTGATCAGGATGATGGTCGACGCCGATCTGGATCGCGTGACCAGCGCGCCACAAGTCGCGGATCGTTTGTCCACCCTGTAAGTCGTCCGCGCGCAGTGGACGGGAACGCACGTCTTATGAGCACCACACAGATTGCGACGCTGTTGACTCTCATTCGAGAGAAGAAGGCGCGAGTCGGCATCATCGGGCTCGGCTACGTCGGCCTGCCGCTCGCCGTCGAGTTCGCGCGCGCCGGCTTCGACGTCACCGGCTTCGACGTGGACGCGGCCAAGGTGTCCGACATCAATGCCGGACGCAGTTACATTCCCGACGTCCCGCAACACGAGCTCGCCGAGGTGGTGGCCGCAGGGCGGCTCCGGGCCACTACTGACATGCGGCAGCTCGAGGACATGGACGTCGCCGACATCTGCGTGCCGACGCCGTTGCGAAAGACCAAGGATCCCGACCTGTCCTACGTCGTCCAGGCGCTCGAAGGCGTGGCCGCCGCCCTGAAGGTGGGCCAGCTGATCATCCTCGAGTCGACCACCTATCCGGGCACGACCGACGAAGTCGCCCTGCCAATGCTGGAGGCTGGCGGGCTGAAGGCCGACATCGATTTCTTCCTCGCGTTCTCACCGGAGCGCGTCGATCCGGGCAACCCGACCTACCTCACACGCAATATTCCGAAGATCGTCGGCGGCCACGGTCAGTCGAGCTCTGCAGCGGCGACGGAGCTGTACTCCCAGATCGTGTCAACCGTCGTGCCGGTGACCTCCACGCGCGTCGCCGAGATGGTGAAGCTGCTCGAGAACACGTTCCGCGCCGTGAACATCGGGCTGGTCAACGAAATCGCGCAGATGTGCCACAAGCTCGACATCGATGTCTGGGAGGTCATCGAGGCGGCGAAGACGAAACCGTTCGGCTTCATGCCGTTCTATCCCGGCCCGGGCCTCGGCGGCCACTGCATTCCGATCGACCCGTACTACCTGTCGTGGAAGGCGCGGCAGAACGGCTTCGAGTGCCGCTTCATCGAGCTCGCCGGCCACGTCAACGGCTCGATGCCGCACTACGTGGTCGAGCGCATCTCCGACGCGCTGAACAACGTGCGCAAGCCGATCAACGGATCGCGAATCCACCTGTTCGGCGTGGCCTACAAGAAGGACGTCGGCGACATGCGCGAATCGCCGGCGCTCGACATCCTCGAGCTGCTGACGCAGCGTGGCGCCACCGTGTCTTACACCGATCCCTACGTGCCGACGCTGAAGCACGGATCGCAGATCTTCGAATCGATCGCCGACGCCGAAAGCCTGCGGCGCTCCCCCGACTGCATCGTCATCTGCACCGATCATTCGAGCTTCGTGTGGAAACCGGTCGTCGACAGCGGTTTCCCAGTAGTCGACACACGAAATGCGCTGAAAGGACTCGACGCACCAAACATCGTGCGGCTCTCCGGACGCGTCGCCACTGGAGCGCTGGCGTCGCTCGCGATGTAACCGCTGGTGGTGGGGCACGGCGTCCTCGGCGTCGTCACCGCGCGCGGAGGATCGAAGGGGCTTCCCGGCAAGAACACGAAGCTGCTCGGCGGCAGGCCGCTCATCGCGTACACGATCGAGGCGGCGCGCGCCTCCGGCGTGTTCGATCGGCTGATCATCTCCACCGACGATGAGGAGGCGGCGGCGATCGCGCGCGGGCTGGGCTGCGAAGTCCCGTTCATGCGGCCGGCGGAGCTCGCGCACGACGACACGCCGCACCTGCCGGTGATGATCCACGCCGCGGCATGGCTGCGCGATCACGACGGATACCAGCCGCCGTGGACGATGATCCTGATGCCGACGTCGCCGTTCCGTCAGCCGCGCCACATGCAGGAAGCGGTGGAGCTCGCCGTGTCGTCGGGCGCCGACTCGGTCGTGAGTGTCGAAGAGATGCCGCCGCACTTTCATCCGCTGCGGGCCGTCACCGTGGACCCGGGCGGATGGGCGCGCTTGTTCGTCGGCGGCGAGCCGGTGCGACATCGGCCCGTCCGGCGCCAGGGTCTGCCGCCGGCGGCAGTGTTGAACGGCGCCATCTACCTGTTTCGAACCGCGCTGCTCTTCGATCCGGCCGAGCCGAGCCTGTACGGCGACCAAGTCGCCGCCTATCGGATCACGGCACCGTACGGCCACAACATCGACTCCGCAGCGGACTGGGCGGAGGCGGAACGGATCCTGTCGGCGTTGCGGTGAGTTGCCTTGACAGGCTGCGGTCGGCCATGCACAATTGCCCGTTCACTTTCTGAACGGTCCAGTCGGGCGCGGATGCGCCTCCTGTTCACGATGTGAACAACCGGCCCGCGGGACGCCGCCGCATGAGCGGCATCGCCGCGCGCGCACGGTCCGCGATTCCTCTTCGACGCCCGGCCAGGGGATAGGACGCCAGCGACGTTCCTGTGACTGAGAGGGCGGGAGCCTGCCCGCTCACATGATTCACTCCTCCGACACCCTCTTCCGCCTCGACGGTGAGGTCGCCATCGTGACCGGCGGTCTCGGCCGTCTCGGCAGTCAATACGCGGCCGCGCTCACCGCCGCAGGCGCCTCGGTCGCGCTGTTCGACATCACGGAGCGCCGGCCGGCCGCCATCACCGAGTTGATCGACACCGGCATGCCGCTGACCGTGCATCGCGTCGATGCCACCGACCGCGCCGCCGTCGATCACGACATGAGCGCGGTGTCGGCGCGCTTCGGAACAGCGACGATTCTGATCAACAACGCCGGCCTGGGCTCATCGCCCGCTGACGCTGCCCTCGAAACCGGCCGCTTCGAGCGCTACCCCGAGACGGCCTGGGACGCGATGATGGCGTCGCATCTGAAGAGCGCGCTCGTCGTCTCGCAGTCGTTCGTTGCCGCGTTTCGCGCCGCCGGCCGCACGCGCGGGAGCATCGTCAACGTTTCGTCGACCTACGGGATGGTGACGCCGGATCAGTCCGTCTATGAGTACCGCCGGAGTGGCGGTGCCGAGTACTTCAAGCCGATCGGCTACAGCGTCGCAAAGGGAGGAATGCTGAACTTCACGCGGTGGCTGGCCGAGTACTGTGCGCCGTTCGGGATTCGCGTGAACACGCTGGTGCCTGGCGGTGTTCGAGAAGACGCGCACGCGCCGGAGTTCGTCGCCGAGTACATCAAGCGGACGCCGCTCGGTCGCATGGCGAACGACACCGACTACAACGGTGCGGTCGTGTTCCTCGCCTCCCAGGCTTCTGCGTATATGACCGGCGCGACCCTCGTCGTCGACGGGGGGTGGACGGCCCGGTGACTCGAGCAGCGGCAAGGCAACCGCAGAGAACGCCCAGCACGCAGAGATTTCAATGCGTGTTTTTCCACCAATGAACGTCTGCGGTCTCTGCGAACTCCGCGGTTGCTTTCGCTCTCCGAGCGGCGCACGGCACGTCCGCGGTAGTGTCCGGCTTTAGCCGGATTTCTCACTCAATGGGCGAAAAGGATCATTCGGACAAGACGCTCGCCAGTGACGGCGGGCTGACGTATGTGCCGCTGTCGTCGATCGCGACCGTGCGCGAAGCGACTGCCGATCCAATCGCCCGCGCGGAGCTGCTCGCGGACGTTTGCCGGCTGAACACGCTCTACATGATCATGCAGGCCGGCTCGGGTCACATCGGATCGAGCTTCAGCTCGACCGACCTGATTACGTGGTTGTGGACGGAGGAGTTGAACGACGCGAACAGCGGCGCGCCGGGCGCCGACACCTATTTCTCGTCGAAAGGGCATGACGCGCCTGCGCTCTACGCGCTGCTGATCGCGCTTGGAAAGATCGAGTTCGATCGTCTGCACCAGCTGCGCCGGCTGGGCGGACTGCCAGGCCACCCTGATGTGGAATCGACGCCGTTCATCGCGACCAACACCGGGTCGCTCGGCATGGGCGTGTCGAAGGCCTACGGGATGGCGCGCGCGCATCGCTTCACCGGACGCGGCGGCCGCATCGTGCTGATGACCGGCGACGGCGAGCTGCAGGAGGGGCAGATCTGGGAATCGCTGCAGCCGGCGGCCAACGAACGGCTCTCGGACATCATCGCGATCGTCGATCACAACAAGCTCCAGTCGGACTCCGCGGTGTCGGCGGTCAGCGATCTCGGGCCGATCGAAGCGAAGTTTCGCGCCTTCGGCTGGGCGGTGCGCCGCATCGACGGGCACGACTTCGCGGCGATCCGCAGCGCCTTCGCCGACTTCGCGGCCATCGTCGATCGGCCGAAGGTGCTCATCGCCGACACGATCAAGGGCAGGGGCGTGTCGTTCATGGAAGGACTCGCCTGCGGCGACCAGACCTATCACTTTCACGCCGGCGCGCCGTCGCTGAAGGACTATCTCGCCGCAGTTGGCGAGCTGACCGCCCGCATCAACGAGCGACTGGCGCACGCTGGCGCGCCCGCCCTCGTGACGGCGGCGGCGCCGCTGCCGGTTCGCGTCGCTCCCGCGAAGCCTGAGAAGCTCGTGCTCGCCTACGGCGACGAACTGCTGCAGATGGCCCGGACGCGTCCCGACATCGTCGTCCTCGACGGCGATCTGCTGTCGGACTGCGGCATCGAAGCGTTCAAGCAGGAGCTGCCGGAGCGCTTCATCGAATGCGGCATTGCCGAACAGCACATGGTGTCGGCCGCCGGCGGCATGGCGCTGAACGGTATTCTGCCGGTCGTCCATTCGTTCGCGTGTTTTCTCTCGACGCGCGCCAACGAGCACATCTACAACAACGCGACCGAGCGCACGAAGATCATCTACACGGCGACGTTGGCCGGCGTCGTGCCGGGTGGTCCAGGCCACTCACACCAGTCGGTGCGCGACATCTCCGCGATCGGATCGGTGCCAGGGCTCACCGCGATCGAGCCGTGCAGCGAGCGCGAGGCGCGGCTCGCGATCCGCTGGGCGGTCGAGACCAACCCGGCGAGCACGTACCTGCGATTCGTCAACGTGCCGCTCGATCTCCCGTACACGCTGCCTTCGTCGTACCGGCTCGAGATCGGGCGCGGGGTGACCTTGCGCGAAGGCAGCGACGTGGCGCTGGTCGGCTACGGTCCGCTGTTGAACGCGAACGCGTGGCATGCTGCCGAGGTGCTGGTTCTCCGTGGCGTCAGCGCCGCGGTGATCAATCTGCCGTGGCTGAACCGGATAGACGAGGACTGGGTGGCGGGCCGGTTCTCGCGCTTCGCCGCCGTGGTCACGCTCGACAACCACTACGTGGCGCTCGGGCAAGGCGTCATGGTCGCCGCCGCGCTCGCCCGCGCCGGCGTCCACGCGCGCGTGACGTCGATCGGTCTCACCGACGTGCCGGCATGCGGCGCGAACGTCGAGGTGCTCGCGCATCACGGCCTCGACGCCGAATCGATCGCGGACACCGTCCTGTCGTGTATCCACGCGAAATCGTTCACTGGATAAACGGCGCGCCGGCCGCTTCGTCGAGCGGCGCCACGTTCGAGAAGCGGACGCCGATCGACGATCGCGTTGTCGCGGAGGTCGCGCGGGGATCGGCTGCCGACGTCGGCCGGGCGGTCGACGCGGCCGTCGCCGCTGCCGAAGCGTGGGCGCGGACGCCGGCTCCTCGCCGCGGCGAGATCCTCGGCCGCGCCGCCGCGCTGCTGCGCACGAGAGAGCGCGATTTCGCCGAGATCGTTCAAGTCGAGACCGGCAAGCCGTGGAAGAACGCCGCCGCCGAGGTCGCCTCGTCTGCGGACCTCGGTGTCTTCATGGAGAGCGAAGGCAGCCGCTTCTACGGCAGGACGATGACGAGTCCGATTCCGAACCGGTCGGTGCGCACGGAACGGGCGCCGATCGGCGTCTGCGCGGCGATCATGCCGTTCAACAGTCCGCTGGCCGGCATCGCATGGAAAGTCTTTCCGGCGCTCGTCTGTGGCAACGCCGTCGTCGCGAAGTCGCACGAGCTCACGCCGCATACCGCGGTGGCGTTCGGACAGTTGCTGCACGACGCCGGGCTGCCGGGCGGTGTGTATGGTGCCGTCCAGGGGCTTGGCCCCGAAGTGGGAACGGCGCTCGTCGACGACTCGCGCGTCGGCCTCGTGAGCTTCACCGGCTCGGTGGCGACCGGCAAGGCAATCCAGCAGCGCGTCAGCGGCCGGCCGCTCCTCGCGAAGGTGTGCCTCGAGCTCGGCGGCAAGAATCCGCTGGTCGTCTGCGATGATGCGGACCTCGCGCTGGCGGCGGAGCATGCCGTGGCGTCGGCGTTCATCGATGCCGGCCAGCGGTGCGCGGCCGGCAGTCGCATCATCGTGTTCGATCGCGTCTACGAGACGTTCCGTGACGCGATGGTGAAACGGGCGCAGGCCGTGAAGGTCGGATCGGGTCCGCAGGATGAATGCGGTCCGGTGATCTCGCGACAGAGCCTCGATCGCCTGCTGGGTGCCGTCGAGTCGGCAAGGAAGCGTGGCGCACGCGTGCTCACCGGCGGATGCGCCGTCGACTCGCTCGCGCCGGGCTACTACATGGCGCCGACGATCCTCGAAGGCCTGTCGCACGACGATGAGCTGTCGCAGCAGGAACTGTTCGGGCCGATCACGTGCCTCTACCGCGCGGCCGATTTCGATGCAGCGATTCGGATGGCGAACGCCACGACGTTCGGCCTCACCGGCGCCATTCACACGTTCAACAGCAATCGGATCGAGCAGTTCATCGCGCGCTACCACGCCGGCCTCGTCTCGGTCAACGGGCCTACCTACGGCGCCGGTCCGCACATGCCGTTCGGCGGGGTGAAGAATTCGGGCAACGGCTTCCGCGAGCCCGGCACGGAAGCGCTCGACGTCTACTGCGAGTGGAAGACGGTCGTCGTGAACCACGACCCCGCGCGCGTTTGATCTGAACCAACCGATCACGGTCCGCCTGCAGGCGGACTACCGCCGTCACGCGTGATCCCGGTAGTGTCCGGCTTCAGCGGGACCGTCGCTCACAGCGGTAGTGTCCGGCTTCAGCCGGACCAAAGACGAACGGCACGATGGAAACGATGTTTGCCGCGACGACGCGCAAGCAGCCGAAGAGCGGCCGGCGGCGGATCTGCTTTCCGATGACGAGCCGCGCCTACTACGGCCGCAGCCAGCTGCTCATCCGGAAGCTCCACGACCATCCGGCGATCGATCTGGAGTTGATGCTCGGCGGCTCGATCCTGCTCGACAAGTACAGCCGCGGCATCGCCGACGACATCGAAGCCGGCGGCTTCACGATCTCGACGTCGCTCTTCAACGTGATCGAAGGCGGCAATCACGTCGCGATGGCGAAGACGGCGT
>DATFXR010000510.1:0-6106 GCA_035315685.1 Vicinamibacterales bacterium
CCCACAACCGCACCCACCATCGCGAATCCGAGGCTCGTCTGCAGGCTGGAAAAGATCCACGTGAGGGCGCTCGGGACGAGCACGTGCCGCACGAGCTGCCGCTCGGTGGCGCCGAGCATCCGCACGTTGTCGATCAGCACCGGGTCCGCGTCGCGAACGCCCTGGTAGGTGTTGAAGAACATCACGAAGAAGACCAGCGTGACGGCGAGCGCGACCTTGGACCAGATGCCGAGACCAAACCAGAGCAGGAACAGCGGCGCGAGCACGACGCGCGGCACGGCGTTGAGCATCTTGATGTACGGGTCGAGCACCTGCGCGAGAAACGGCGACCGGGCAAGCAGGAATCCGAGCGATACGCCGAGCGCAGCGCCGGCGACCAGCCCAAGCAGCGACTCCTCGAGCGTCACCGCGAGATGGCCCCACAACGTGCCGCTGGTGATCCACCGCACGATGCGGGCGCCGATGTCGCTGGGGCGGCTGACGAAGAACGGATCGAGAACCTGCACCGACACGAGCGTCTGCCACAGCGCGAGCAGCGCGATGCCGAGCGCGAGCTGCGACGCAAGCACGATCGCGCCGGACGGAGTAGCGGAGGGATCCGGTTCAGGCACGACGGCCCTCGGCGGCACGGTGACTCTTGATCACCTCTTCGCGCAGGACAGCCCAGATCGTGCGATACAGATCGACGAATGCGGATGCTGTGCGAAGCTCCATGAGATCGCGTGGGCGATCGAGCGCGACATGATGCTGCGCGACGACGCGCGCCGCCGGACCGGCCGAGAGGATCACCACCTCGTCGGCGAGTGCGATCGCCTCTTCGAGATCGTGCGTGACGAAGACGACGGTCTTGCGATCGAGACTTTCCGGCGAGCGTCCTTCCCACAGCGACAGCAGCTCGGTCTCCATCCGCTGGCGCGTGTGGATGTCGAGCGCGCTGAATGGTTCGTCCATCAGCACCATGCCGCGATCGAGCATCCAGTTCTGGGCCATCGCAACCCGCTTGCGCATGCCGCCGCTCAACTGCGCCGGGTAGTGCGCGGCGAAGTTGGCGAGTCCCACCCGTGTCAGCCAGGCATCGGCCCGGGCATGCGCGGCGGCGCGCCTGACGCCGCCGAGAATCAGGCCGAGCGCGACGTTGTCGCGCACCGTTTTCCACGGCAGCAACGCATCCTGCTGAAACATGTACGTCGCGTGACGGTTCAAACCGTCGAGCGGCTCACCGGCGACGCGGACAACGCCGGAGCTGGGCGACAGCAGACCGGCGGCGACATTGAGCAGCGTCGACTTGCCACAGCCGCTCGGTCCGACGATGGCGACGAAGGCGCCCGACGGCACGGCGAGCGAGACGCCGTCGAGCGCGCGGTAGACACGGCGATCGGGCGTGCCGAAATCGCGCGATACCCCGTCGAGCTCGAGCGCGTTCATCGCCGTGCAGGGCGGTCGGCCTGCATCGCGACCTCGGAGAGAAAGCCTTCGGCCGCCCGCGTCACTTCGTCCGCCGCGAGCCGTTCGCTGTGCGGGCTGTGCCCACCCTCCGCAATCACTGCAACGCGCGCCTGCGGGAGCGCTGCGCGGATGGCGTCGAGCTCGCCCGGTTCGGTTCGCGGATCCTGTGCGCCGTGGATGACGAGCGTCGGCACGCGCAGCTCCGAGAGACGCCCACCGTAGAGATCGGCGTCGGCCTCCGGCCGCTCGTCTGCGATCCGGAGCCACGCGCCGCCGTTGATGCGAATCAGATCGCGCCACGCCTCGCCGTGCTCACGGGCAAGCACACCCGCGACGCGTTCGCCAAGGAGGTCGGGATTGTCCATCATCGTCGCGAAGAAGCTCCGCGACGAAGGCTTGCTGCAGTACAGATGTGTCGCCTCGACGATCAGCGCGCCAAGCCGGCCGGGCCGCGCGAGACCCATCAGCAGCGCGATGACCGCTCCATCGCTGTGACCCCATAATACGGGGCGCTCGACAGCGAGCGCGTCGATGACCGCAAAGGTCTCAGCGGCCGCACGGTGATGGAAGTCGACCTCCTGTGTCGCGAGCCGCCCGGACCGTCCGTATCCGGTGCGATCGGGAATCAGGATCCGATGCACGCGAGACAACGCCGCGATCTGACGATCGAACGGATAGATCTCGTAACCCCATCCGCCATGGAGCACGACCAGCGGCGAGCCCTCGCCGATGTCGCGATAATGAATCGGCACCGGCGACACACCGGGCGCGAGCGGCGAGGCAGGAAGCGCGACGTTCGGCACGAAACGCCTATGCTAAGGTAAGTCGTCACAGTTTATGAAGAAGCCGTTGCTCAGCGCGGTCGTCAGAGTCGCGGGCGTGCTGGCGGCGGCAGCCGTCGCCGCGCAGGCGCCGATCACACCCGAGCAGACACTCGATCGCCGCTCGATCGGGGAACGCGGCGAAGGGCTCGCTTTTTCGCCGGACGGATCGCGAGTGGTCTTCACGGTTGCGGAACCGGCGAAGGGCACGGTACGGCCGCGCGCGATCTGGATGCTCGACGTCGCGCGCGAGACGCTGCGTCAGCTGACCTTCTCGGGCCGCAACGATTCGTCGCCGCGCTGGGCGCCGGACGGCGGCTCGATTGCGTTTCTGTCCGATCGCGATGGCCCGTCGCAGCTCTATCGACTGCCGATGCGCGGCGGCGAAGCCGAGAAGCTCACCGACCGCAAGGACGCGATCCGCGCGTTCCGCTGGTCACCCGACGGCCGCCGCATCGCGCTGCTGATGCCGGAGCCGAAGCCCGACGCGACGCAACAGCGCGAGCGCGACAAAGACGATGCGCGCGTCGAAGACAGGGACGAGCGGCACGCGCGCGTCTGGCTGCTCGATGTCGCGACACACCAGCTGACGCAGGCGACGACGATCAACTGGCGCATCGAGGACATCGAATGGACGCCGGACGGTGCCGGCCTGATCGCCGTGGCGCGCCCGAGGCCCGAGTCGGACCAGTGGAACGAGCGGATCTACGCGATCGATCTGCACGACGGGCACTTCACGCCGATTGGCGAGCCGCATCGTCCAATTGGCGGCCTGGCGGTATCGCCCGACGGCAGGACTGTGGCGTACGTCGGCGGCCGCATCGATGGCCCGTCGCCGCACGATCTGTATCTACAGCCGACCGCTGGCGGTGAGCCGCGCAACCTGACCGCGACGTCGATCGATCGCCAGATCAGCCAGGTGCGGTGGATCGACAACGAGTCGCTGCTGGTCTCTGTCGGACGCGGCTTCGCCACCGAGCTCGCCAGCGTCGGCCGCGACGGCCGCGCGCGCACGATCGATCGTCTGGACGTGAACCCCTCGCAGTTCGCCCGCTCGGCGGACGGCACGATTGCGTTCGTCGGCGAGACCGCGACTCGCCCGGCGGAGCTGTGGCTGCGGACGGCCGACGGGAGCACGCGCGCGCTGACGCGGTTCAACGAAAAGTGGGCCTCGATTCCGATCGTGCCGCCCGAACTGGTGAAATACAAAAGCGCCGACGGCGTCGAGATCGAAGCGGCGCTGCTCCGACCGACGACAAATCACCTCGCCGCCAATCCGTCCAGTCCCCAGTCCCCAGTCGCCGGTCCCCTCGTCGTTCTCGTCCACGGCGGCCCGACCGGCCGATGGTCCGACGCGTTCGAGCCGTGGGGCCAGCTGCTCGCCGCGCGCGGCTACGCCGTCCTCTATCCGAACGTGCGCGGTTCCACCGGTTACGGCCACCGGTTCGTCGGAATGAACCGCGCCGACTGGGGCGGCGGCGACTTCAAGGACGTCATGGCCGGCGTCGACTGGGCGATCGCGCGCGGCATTGCCGATCCGAATCGCCTCGGCATCGGCGGCTGGTCCTACGGCGGCTACATGGCGGCGTGGGCGGTCACCCAGACCACCCGCTTCAAGGCCGCTGTCTCGGGGGCGCCGGTGATCGACATGGCCAGTGAGTTCGGCACCGAGAACGAGTCCGGTTACGACGAGTGGTTCTATGGCACGCCGTACGAAAAGCTCGAGGGGTTCATTCGCAGCTCGCCGATGACCTACGTCAGGAACGTGAAGACGCCGACGCTGCTGCTGCAGGGCGCCGACGATGAGACGGATCCGATCGGCCAGAGCCAGCAGTTCTATCGCGGCCTGAAGCGATACAACGTCGAGGCCGAGCTCGTCGTGTATCCGCGTGAACCGCACGGACTGCGCGAGGAGAAGCATCTCGTCGACCGGCTGAACCGCATCGTCGCGTGGTACGACAAGTACTTGAGCGCGCGCGCGAACACGACAGGGCTGCAATTCTGAGTGGGGCTGGGGTTTGGGGCTGGGGCCTAGCTGAATTGAGGCTGCGGACTGGAGGCTTGGGGCTTGCCAAACGCTCGGATGAAGCCTTCGCGCTACGAACGCCGTCTCGAATTCAGCTAGCCCCGAGCACCTAGCCCCTCTCGCCCCGAGCCCCGAGCCTCTAGCCCCTAGCCCCGACACCCTGTGTCTGCGGAACGTCCTTCAGGGCGCCCCACGTCTCAGGATCCTGGCAGAGCAGCGTATTGAGGTAGATGTTGACGTCCTCGGCGGGAAACTGCTCGGCGATCCGTGCGGCGGCCGGCGCGATCTTGTCGGCGGCAGGCTTCACGGCATCTTCCTGAATCAATCCGTTCTCGTGCGCGATCCCGAGCGCATCCAGGAAGGTGCCCATCATCGGCCGCTGCTCGGCGAGGTGGTACACGATTAACGCGCGGCCGGCGATCTGATCGGGTACCGTGCCGAGCGTGGCAAGATGCCGCGCCTTGCGATCGACGTCGAGCGCGATGATCGTTTTGGGGCGGAATTTCTTCTGCTGCGCGATCAGCAGCGCTGCCTGCACCTGATCGTCGGTCGCATCCGGATCGGCCCAGAACGCGCGCGCCGCCCGCGTGCGCTGCTCGACGGTCAGCCGTTTCCAGAGGCGTGAAGGGGTCAGCGTCGTGTCGGTCATTACTTGTTATTCTAGTCACATGCCTCGAAGGTGTGCGCGCCGTGCGTTGCGCTGGGTGTCGTGGCTGGTGCTGGCCGCCGCGGTCGGCGCGCAAGCTCCCGGCGTTCATCCGATCAGCGGACGCCGCTTTGCGCCGGTGATGGGCTATCAGGGCGCCGGCTGGCTCGAACGGGTCGAGCGCGACGATGAGGAGGCGCCCGACGTGGCGCTGAACGTGTTGAAGATCGCGAAGGGCGCGACGGTTGCCGACATTGGCGCCGGATCTGGATTCATCACGGAACGGCTGGCCGCGCGGGTCGGCCCGAGCGGCAAGGTGTTCGCCAACGACCTTCAGCCGCAGATGCTCGACCTGCTTGCCAGGCGGCTGGCGCGCAAGAGGATCACCAACGTCACGCTGGTGAAGGGGGAGCTCGACGATCCGAAGCTGCCGCCGGCATCAGTCGACCTCGAGATCATGGTGGACGTCTACCACGAGTTCTCGCAGCCGCAGGCGATGCTGCGTCATCTGCGCGAGGCGCTCAAGCCGGACGGACGGATGGTTCTGCTCGAGTACCGCAAGGAGGATCCGTCGATCCCGATTCGCCCGGAACACAAGATGAGCGTCGCCGAGGCGAAGCTCGAAGTCGAAGCCGAAGGATTCACGCTGTCGAAAGTCGATGAGTCGCTGCCCCGCCAGCACATCCTGATCTTCACGGCAACGCCGGTCAGCCCCTGAGGGGATCAGCTAGCCCCAGCCCCGAGCCCCGAGCCCCGACGCGTGCTGTTCACTGAACCAACCTTTCTGTTTCTATTTCTGCCGACGCTGCTGGCGCTGTATTTCGCGCCGGCGCTCGGCGGCGGCAGTCAACGGACCGTGCACGGCGCGTACGGCAACTGGCTGCTGCTCGTCGCCAGCGTGATCTTCTATGCGAAGGGCGGCGGCGCCTTCACGTGGCTGATGCTCGCGTCAATCGCGTTCAACTACTGGATGGCAATTGCCGTCGATCGCGCTCGGGCGCGCGCGGCGACGGCAGCGAAGCGGCGAGTGGCGTTCGCGGTCGCCGTGAACCTCGTCGTCCTCGGCATTTTCAAGTACGCGAACTTCTTCGCCGACAACGTGAACACCCTGTTCCTCGCGCTGGGCATCCGGCCGGTCGTCGTCCCACGCGTCCTGCTGCCGATCGG
>DATFXR010000511.1:0-3635 GCA_035315685.1 Vicinamibacterales bacterium
CTCGCCCGCCGTCCAGATGAACTCCGTCGCGCAATCCACGCACCTGAGGATCCGGTCTTGGAACTCCATCGGTCGCTACCTCGTCGGGGTCGGGTCTCGCTATTCTGATTCGCGCCGCAGCTTCTTACGATTCCGCTTACGCGCGAGCGCCTGCTTCGCTCTTCGTTTGTCCCCTGGCTTCAGGTAGAACGAGTGCTTCTTGATGTCCTTGATGATGTCTTCCTGCTGGACCTTCCGTTTGAACCGACGCAGGGCGCTTTCAATCGATTCGCCCTCTTGAATCTTTACTTCAGCCACGCGAGTAACACCCCCTTCGCGGGTGGCAATATGTGCAAATATGCTAGGCTATCACAGCAAGCGCGGATTCTAGGCGCAAACCCAGTCAAGGTCAACGAAATAACCTCGCTCGTCCTGCGCCCGCGTGCAATCGTCATTCTCTCCCTAACCCATTCATGTAATGAGAGTTCTTGTGCTGGGTGGCGGCGCCCGCGAGCACGCGCTCGTGGCGCGGCTGGCCGCTGACCGCGACGTCGGCGAGCTCATTGTCGCCCCCGGCAATCCCGGAATTGGCCGCCTCGCGCGCACGATTCCAGTCGATTCTGCGAACATCGACGCCGTGCTCGCGCTGGCCGACCGCGAGCAGATCGACCTCACCGTCGTCGGACCGGAGCTTCCGCTGAGCCTCGGCCTCGCCGACCGTTTTGCCGACGAGGGTCGATTGCTCTTCGGTCCGACTGCCGCCGCCGCCCGCCTCGAATCGAGCAAAGTGTTTGCGAAGGCGTTCATGGCCCGGCACGCCGTGCCCACGGCGCGCTTTCGCGCGTGCGCGTCGCTCGATGAGGCGCTCGACGCCGTCCGGCGCGAGGAGTTTGGTGTGCCGGTCGTGTTGAAGGCCGATGGTCTTGCGGCAGGCAAAGGCGTCGTCATCGCCGAGGATCGCGACTCGGCTGAACGGGCGGTCCGCGACGCGATGGAAGATCGAAGATTCGGTGCTGCCGGCGATCGCCTGGTCATCGAGGAGTGCCTTCGTGGACCCGAGGTCTCGTACTTCTGCGTCTGCGACGGGGTGCGCGGGGTACCGATTGGCACCGCACAGGATCACAAGCGCGTGTTCGACGACGACCGCGGGCCGAATACGGGAGGGATGGGAGCGTTCGCGCCAAGCCCGCTGATGGATGCTGCCTCGTCCACACGGGTGATGCACGAGATTGTCGAGCCGGTTCTGGCGGGGATGGCCGAGGAAGGCCACCCGTTTCGCGGCTTTCTGTACGTCGGGCTGATGCTGACGGTGAACGGACCAAAGGTGATCGAGTTCAACGTCCGGTTCGGCGATCCTGAAGCGCAGGTCGTGCTGCCGCTCGTCGACGAGCCGCTGCTGCCGTTACTCGTTGCCGGCGCTACCGGCAAGCTGACTCAGCGACCCGTGACAATCGGTCACGATTGCCTGGTGGGAGTAGTCCTCGCATCCCGCGGCTATCCCGGCGGTTCGTCTTCGGGGCAACTTATTCGCGGCATAGATGCGGCCGAGGCCATTCCGGACGTCGCGGTCTACCACGCAGGAACCGCGATGCGAAGTGGCGAGTTCGTCACGGCCGGCGGTCGCGTGCTGACGGTCGTTGGCCGCGGCGTCACCTACGGCGACGCGATTGCGAAGGCGTACGCGGGCGTGGACAAGATCTCGTTCGAGGGCATGCACTACCGACGAGACATCGGAAAGAAAGCTTTGAAGAGTGGAAATGAGAGATTGGAAGATTGAAGTGCGAGTGATGGAAGGATGAGGTACGCCGTCGTGACGTTCGGCTGCCGCGTAAACCAGGCGGACTCGCTCAGCTTCGAAGAAGAGTTGATCGCCGCTGGCGCGACTGCCGCGCCGGCGGAGGCCGCTGACCTTGTCGTCGTGAACACATGCTCGGTCACGGCGACAGCGGATCAAGGCGCACGCCAGACCATCCGGCGCATCGCGCGCGACAATCCTGCCGCGCGAATCATTGTCACCGGCTGCTACGCAACGCGACGGCCCGAGGAGATCGCTGCGCTGCCGAACGTGGCGCAGATCGTCTGCAACGACGACAAGCCGAAGCTCATTCCGCTCATCTCGCTGACGTCGGCCGCGTCCGTCGCAGAGGCCTCTTCGTCTGGTGACGGGCCGTGCGGTGCGGCAATCGAACCCGGAATCGCGGGACGAACGGCGTTCACCCTGCGGGTGCAGACCGGATGCGCCGAATCCTGTTCGTACTGCATCATCCCCTCGACTCGAGGCGCGCCGCGAAGCGTGCCGCTGGCGCACCTGCTGCGGGAAGTCCAGCGCGTCGTTTCGGCCGGGTTCAAGGAGATCGCGCTCACCGGCGTCCACCTCGGCTCCTGGGGTCGCGACTTCGTTCCGCGATCGTCGCTGGTCGAGCTGCTGCAGGCACTGGATCGCGCGCCCGCCTCCCGCGAGCGGCGAGTCGTCTTCCGTATCTCGTCGCTCGAGCCGATGGACTGCTCGCGCGAGATCGTCGATCTCGTCGCCTGGTCCGACTGCTACGCGCCGCATTTTCATCTCCCGCTTCAACACGCGAGTGATCGCGTACTCGCGGCGATGCGGCGCCCCTACACGATCGAGTACTACATGCGGCTGGTCGACGGCATCCGGGCGATGATCCCCGATGCCGCGATCGGGACCGACGTCATCGTCGGGTTCCCTGGCGAAACCAACGACGACTTCGAGCAGCTCGCGACCTACCTCGAACACTCGCCGTTGACGCACGTTCACGTGTTTCCGTACTCGGACCGACCGGGCACGGTTGCGTCGACACTCGGGGATCGCGCCAGCGGTGCGACGGTTCGCGAGCGCGCGCGCCGTGTGCGCGAGATCGGCCAACGGCTCGCACAGCGGTTCCGCGACTCGCAGATTGGCACGACGCATCGCGCGCTGACGCTGGAAGACGGCTCGCTCGTGGTGACCGGAAACTATCTGAAGGTCCGGATTCCGCCGGGGCACGCGCGCAATGAGTGGGTGCGCGTCGGAATCAGGTCACATGATCAGGGCGAGCTGCTGGCCGGCTGATTTCCTCTGGCCTCCGACGATCAGCTGACCGCAGGCGGCGCGGATGTCGCGGCCGCGACTCTTGCGGACCGACACCGTGATGCCGTGCTCGGCCACGATCCTGGCGAAGCGATCGATTGCCTCGTCTGACGGCCGGTCGAACGGGATGCCCGCCGCGGCGTTCAGCGGAATGACGTTCACCTTGGCCTTCATTCCCGCGAGCAGCTTCGCGAGTCGCCGCGCGTCGTCCGGCGAGTCGTTGATACCGGCCAGCAGCACGTATTCGAACGTGATCCGGCTTCGCTTCCGGAGAGGAAAGCGCTTGCAGGCAGCGATGACGTCGACGACGCCGTACTTCCGGTTGAGAGGCACGAGCTCACCGCGCTGGAGATCGGTCGGCGCATGCAGTGAGATCGCAAGATTCGGCATCATCGGTTCGCCCGCGAGCCGTTCGAGCGCCGGCAGCAGGCCGACAGTCGAGAGCGTGACCCGCCGGGGCGGAATCCTGAACCCCTGATCGTCGGCGAGGATGCGCAGCGCCTTCATCGTCTCGTCGTAATTGTGGAGCGGCTCTCCCATTCCCATCAGCACGATGTTGAACGCGGTG
>DATFXR010000512.1:0-3471 GCA_035315685.1 Vicinamibacterales bacterium
GAAGAGAAGGGTGACGCACCTCGCGTGAATCGCATCACCGCATCGAGCAGGGGCGCAGACATCTGAGTGGGAATTACCTTGCGGCTGGAGGACGACTCGCCCGACAAAACCTCTTGATTCAACCGGTCGCTTCAGAGAAGCAGCTGTGGAAAACGGGTTGTTCGTTTTCCATAGCTGCGGCAGGTCCATGCGCTCTTCTCACCGAGGGAGGATTCGATGTCGGACGGTTCGATTCCCGCACGGTTTCGGTTGCGAGTGAAGCAGCGCTTGGCGGTGGTCCAGTTTGCGCGAGATACCGGCATCAAGACGGCGAGTCGGCACTTTGGGCTCGCGCGACGAACAGTTCGCACCTGGCTGCGTCGATGGAAAGCCGAAGGCGACGCGCGCTTGATCCCGAAATACCCACTAAAGCGAAAGCGACGTCTACCCGCGACGACGATTGAGCTGATTCGGGTGGCGCGGGTCGAGCATCAATGGGGCGCGCCGCGCACGCGCGTGTGGCTCCAACGCGTCCACAAGCTGCAGGTCAACGCCCGGACGATTCAGCGCGTGTTTCGCGATATCGGCGTGCCGATCCTGGTGAAGACGCCACGGCGGCGGCCGCGACAGATGAAACTCTTCGAGAAGGAGCACCCGGGTGACTCCATCCAGGTCGACGTGAAGGTCGTCAAGCTGGCGAAGGAGAGGGTGTTTCAGTACACCGCCTTGGACGACTCCACGGGCATGCGGGTGCTGCGGTTGTTCCCGCGCCAGAACCATCACGCGAGTCTCGAGTTTCTCCGGGAGCTGACCGACGCGTTCCCGTTCCCGATCCGTAAGGTTCAATGCGACAACGGGACCGAGTTTCCACTGGCGTTTCAGCTGGCTGTAGAGGCTGCCGGCATGCGGCACCGCTACATCAAGCCTCGCCGGCCGCAACAAAACGGCAAGGTCGAGCGCAGCCACCGCATCGACAGCGAGGAGTTCTGGGGGCGCCACGCCTTCACCGATCGAGTCGACGCCGAACCGAAGCTGCGGGAGCGGCGGTACAACCACGAGCCGTTCTCGTTGGCGCTCGCGGGTCGAACGCCGGCCGAAAAGCTCGCCGCCAGTGTTGTCGCAGGTGAGTCATCGGGCGTGCCGGCTGCAGTCGTTCGCGCGTGAAGTGCGTCGATGGCGAAAGGCAGTGCGGCTTGTGGGGTCCACTCTTGACTACGCCGTACACGTCAGAGTCGGCGTCCGAAGTTGCGAGGCAAAGGGAGTTAGAGCAGGACGTGCGCGTCCGGCGAATCGATCGTAGCGCGAAGGCTTCAGCCAAGCGTCAGAGTTGGCGTCCGGGGTTGCGAGGCAAGGGCGGACGCGCAGCGAACGTGAGCGCTCGGAGAGCGATCGTGGCGCGAAGGCTTCAGCCGAGCGTCAGCGTTCGGCGCCCGAAGTTGCGAGGCAAGGGAGGCGGAGCCGGGCCATGAGCGTTTGGAGATCGTTCGTCGCGCGAACCCTTCAGCGCGGCACCGCCAGGTTCGGGTTCCGTCGCAAAACGCCGCGACGCTCTCTCGGCGCCGATCGACTTGCCGACTCTCGACCTTCGACATACTCACCGTATGCCTGATCGACCGGATGTCGTGATCCTCTGCGTTGACCGACTGACGCGAGTGCCGCTCCGGGCGCAACTGATCGAGGATGGCTTCGAGGTCATCGGCACCGACAGTTGGCCGGTGATGCGGACCCATCTCCGTCCCGGCCGGAAGCCATCGTTCGTCATCGTCGACCTGCAGGCGC
The DNA here is from genome assembly GCA_035315685.1 of Vicinamibacterales bacterium. Taxonomy (GTDB): domain Bacteria; phylum Acidobacteriota; class Vicinamibacteria; order Vicinamibacterales; family CAVVIG01; genus QHWK01. The sequence goes on from DATFXR010000512.1 coordinate 1,759, forward strand.
TCGACAATCCGGAACAGCTGCTGAACGACGTCCGAGTGCTGATGAAGCCTGAGCGTGTCATCGTGCTCACGATGCTTGGATCAATCGATACCGACGAGCTGAGGCGTCGCGGTTTTGTCGTCGTGCGGCGGCCAGTGTCCATCGGGTCGATCGTTGAGGCGGCACGCGCTCTCCGTGCCCGCGTGACTACCGAGACGCGGAGCGACCGTGAACGGTAAGGCGGTGCGAATCGCGGTCGTCCTCAGCGCCGGCGGCCTGCGCGGCGCCGCACATGTCGGCGTGCTCCGCGCGCTGGTGCGCGAGGGTGTTCAGATCGACGTGATGGTCGGAGTGAGCGCCGGTGCGGTGATTGCAGGGTACTACGCTGGCGCGGGCCTGACGCTCGATGAGCTCGCTGACGATGCTGTGTGCTTTCGCGGACGGCATCTGCTGTTGCACAGCGTCAACGTGCAGCTAGGGCGACGGTTTGACCGGGCGCTTGCACCGCACTGCGGGATCATCCCCCAACGGCTGCGCCGCCTCGAGTCGGCGACGTTCGAGCATCTTCACCACGGTGTTTGCGCGCTCGGCATCGGCTGCCACGACGTGGCCGCCAATCTGCCGCGCTACTTCGCGACCGGCGCGACGCACGGCGTCCCGCTGCACGAAGTGGTCAAGGCGAGCGCCTCGATGCCGCTCTTCTTTCCCAAGATCCCGGTGGTCTGCAACGGCGAGCGGTGGCTGCTGACCGACGGCGGCGTCAGCGACTCGGTTCCGATCGGCTTCGCCCGCGCCGCGCCGCTGCACGCGACGCACGTGATCGTCTCCGACGCGCGCTGGCTCGGCACCCGGCCACGCACCGATGCGACCACCGTCTGGATCCGCCCACGTCTGCCTGGCACCGGCACGCTCTGGACCCGCCGCGGCCTTGCCGCCGCGGTCCGCTGTGGCGAAGGGGCGGTCGCAGCAGACGTACTCGCTGAGATCCGTCGCTGGCCGATTGAGTGGAACGGGCGCTCGTGAACCAGCGATCTGGTTGCATGCGCCAACCGCCCGAGCCAGCTCGCTACGCGACGTCCGCCGTGCGCACGGCCTCACGCGAAGGCTGGTACTCGAGGACTGTCTCCTTGTAGGTGCTCGTGCACGCGTCGCACTCGATGTACTCGCCGAGCGTCTTGGTCGGAAACAGCGGAATGAAGTACAAGGTGAAGAACCGTCGCATGCGGCGGCGCGAATAGGAGCGCCGCTGGGCGCAATCCGGACAGAAGAAGGTCCCTTGGAAGACGGTCGATGTGAGCGTTCGCCAGCCCCAGATAATCATCACTCCTCCTCGCGTCGGGCCCGTTTCTGATCCGGCCGTCTTGCGACTGCGCGACAGGGACGGCCGTCTGCACCGTCCGTCGTACCTGTTAACGCGCGAGCCGACCCGCGCGAACGCGCCGCAGTCCAACCGTCGCGGGTTGAGAGGACGCACCGGCCACGCGCAATCGCGACGGAACCGCGAACGGCGTCGTCGCATCCGGCGCCTGGGGCAACTGAAGTTGGCGCATCGCTGGATTGGCGTCTGTGCGTTTCGGCGAGCGTCACGGGCGGCCGTGCAGCCTCATCCGCCACGACGTGGCAGCAGTCAGGCCGCAGTCTACGCCAAATTCGCCCGTGGCCTGGTGATACACTTCAACGAGTCGGGGCGTAGCGCAGCCTGGTAGCGCACCTGCCTTGGGTCAAGAGCCGGCC
>DATFXR010000513.1:0-8325 GCA_035315685.1 Vicinamibacterales bacterium
CGCGCTGGGGCGTGTGCACCCGCGGTGGCGCTCGCCCCACGTCGCGCTGGTCACCTGCGCGGTGCTGGCCGGAATCTTCACGATCCTCTCGCTGGCCGGCTCGACCGTCGCGGAGGCGTATCAAGTGCTGCTGAAGGCAGCCGTCGTCATCCAGCTGATTCCGTTCACGTATCTGTTCCTCGGACTGGTCAGAACGGACGGCGTGGCGCGGTCGGCGCGCGCCGCCGGCGTGCTCGGTCTCTGCACGACGATGATCGGGCTCGGCGCGGCGTTCCTGCCGACGTCAGACGTGCGGAGCGTGACGCTCTTCGAAACGAAACTGATCGTCGGCGTCGTCGGGCCGACGGCACTTGGATGGTTCCTTTTCCGGCGGACGCAGCGCAAGGCGCCTCAGATGCCGGCGTGACGGACGCTGCCGCTTCAATTCAGGACAACAGCCATGACAGACGATGAGGATCGCAATCACGCACGCGAGTGCGAGCTCGGAATGAACCGTGCCATCGCGCGACGCGACTTCCTCAACGGCATCGCGGTCGGCGTCAGAGCGACGGTGGCAGGGCGGATCGCTGCCGGCATTCCAGGCATGGAGGCGATGCTCGACGCCGCCGGCTTCGCGCAGGACACGCCGGGATACTATCCGCCGGCGCTGACCGGGATGCGCGGCAGCCACGACGGATCGTTCGACGTGTCGCACGCGCTTCGCGACAATCGCTTCTGGACGTCCTCGACGCGGCCGATCAGCACGAACGAGACCTACGACCTGGTGATCGTCGGCGGCGGGATCAGCGGGCTCGCGGCCGCTTATTTTTTCCGCGAGCGATCGCCGTCCGCCCGTATCCTCATTCTCGACAACCACGACGACTTCGGCGGTCATGCGAAGCGAAACGAATTCCGGCCGGGCGGCACACTGTGGATCGCCAACGGGGGCACGGCGGGCATCTCGTCGCCGTTCACCTACAGCGCCGAGGCACTCCGGCTGATGTCGGCGATCGGCATCGATCCGGTCGCGCTGTCAGCGGAAGCGACGAAGGCTGCCGATCGATCCGTCTTCGCCGGGCTGCAGAACGCGTACTTCTTCGACAAAGAAACGTTCGGCGTCGATCGGCTCGTCGTCGGCACGCCGGGCGGCGGCCGCGGCCGCGGCGCCGGCAGTGCGGTCACGACCTGGGAGGAGTTTCTTGCGAAGACGCCGTTGTCGGCGCAGGCGCAGAAGGACATCGCGCGTCTCGAGACCGCGCGCGTCGACTACCTGCCCGGTCTCTCGAACGACGAGAAGAAGGATCGGCTGTCGCGGATCAGCTACGAGGATTTCCTGCTGAAGGTCGTCAAGGTCCACCCGGACGTGATTCCGTTCTATCAGGTGCGCACGCACGGGTTGTACGGCATCGGCATCGATGCGGTCGGCGCGTTGGAATGCTGGGGCTATCACTATCCCGGTTTCGACGGCATGAATCTCGATCCGGAAGCGACCGGCCGCATGAGCTACACCGCGCGGGGCGACGCGACGCCGAAGCCGCCGTACAACTTCCATTTTCCGGACGGCAACGCGTCGGTGGCGCGGCTGCTGGTGCGCGCGCTGATTCCCGACGCGCTGCCCGGCAGGACGGCGCAGGACAGCGTGCTTGCGCGTGTGGATTACGGCGCGCTCGATCGCGCCGGCGCGCCAGTTCGCATCCGGTTGAGCAGCACGGCGGCGCGCGTCCGCCACGTCGGCGCGACCGGATCGGCGCAGGAGGTCGAGGTGTCGTACGGCCGCGACAAGAAGGTGTACACGGTGCGCGGGAAAGGTGTCGTGCTCGCGTGCTGGAACATGATGATTCCGTACATCTGTCCCGATCTGCCTGCGGCGCAGAAGGAGGCGCTCAAGTACGGCGTCAAGGTACCGCTGGTCTACACGAGCGTGTCGCTCCGCAACTGGACGGCCTTCAAGAAGCTCGGAATCAACGGTGCAACCACGCCGGGGATGTACCACACCGGCGTCCGGCTCGAAGTGCCGACGGTGATCGGCGGCTACGATCCGATGCCGAAGGCGCCGGTCGATCCGATTCTCGTTCGGATGACGCGGACGCCATGCAAGCCGGGCCTGCCGGCACGCGATCAGCAGCGCGCCGGGCACGTCGAGCTGTTGACGACGTCGTTTCGCACCTTCGAGCTGAAGATTCGCGATCAGCTCGCGCGCGTGCTCGCCGGCGGCGGCTTCGATCCGGCGCGCGACATCGACGCGATCACCGTCAACCGGTGGCCGCACGGGTACGCGTACGAGTACAACCCGCTGTGGGATCCGGACTGGCCCGAGGGTCAGTCGCCGTGTGAACTCGGACGCAAGCCGTTCGGCCGCATCACGATCGCGAATTCCGACGCCGGCGCGGCGGCGTATACCGATTCCGCGATCGACCAGGCCTTCCGCGCGGTCAAGGAGCTCACCGCCGCCGAGGGGTCCGGCTAAAGCCGGACACTACGACAAATCCCGTCAGCGGCAGTGTCCGGCTTCAGCCGGACCGTGATCCGATTCAGCGCGCGTAACCAGCCGCCCATCGCAGCTGCCCGTCCATCAGGCTCGAAGTTTGGCAGCGACGGCCGTGCGCCCATTGAGCGGCTCGCGCTGCGAAAAGCCTGCCGCCTCCCACGAAGGCACGAAGGCACGAAGGGCACGAAGGACAATTTGTACAAGCACGAAGGCGTCAGCGTCGAGCGGCGGCTTGCGCGGGACCGACCGCGTAAAGCTGCGTCCACCCTTCCGCCTGCGGCATGCGCACGAGCCGCGGCGCAATCCCTCGTCCATCGCCGTGCACCCAGGTGGACACATGCAGCATGCCGCCGTCCTGGAGCCGATGGTGCTCCTCGTCCTCGAACGTCTGATCGGGCGGCACGCCTGGAGTCGGCTCGGTGACGAGCAGCAGCCACGCCGGAAGTCCAGCGGTCGTGGGAATGCCGATGTAGTTCACCATCGTTCCGCTCTGCACGAGTCTCCACACGAAGCTCGATCGCTGCGTCGGATCGTGTGCGAACGGCGGGACGCCGGCCGCCGCGAGCGAGTCGGGCGTCGGCCAGGCACTGGCCGTGGAACGCGCCGCTTCGGCCTCGAGCAGTCCTTCCTGCAGCTCCCTGAACATCCGTTGCTCCGTGGGGACGCGATCCGCGATCAGCTTCTGGAACGGCAGCAGATTTCGCTGACGCGGCGCATTGCCGCCGACGCCGGCCATCATCGCGGCGTAGATCCAGACGCCAATCGTGATGCCCATCGACGCGCGGACCACGGCGAGCAGCTCAGCCCGAGCCGACAGCGTCTCGACCTGCACGCGGCGCGCGGTCGTCGTGCTCATGCGAGGCGCCTGCGACGGCTCGCGCGCACGGCGAGAGTCATGAAAAAGATCGAGCTCACCGCCAGCACGACGGCGCCGCCGGTCGGGACGAGAAACCTGGTTGACACCGCGAGCCCGCCCGCACCGGCGAAGAAGGCCACTGCGATGCTCCAGGCCAGATAGCTGCGGGTGCTGTTCGCGACATTCCGTCCGGCCGCGGCCGGCACCACGACGAGCGCCTCGACCAGGAGCGCGCCGATGATCTTCAGGCTGACGACGATCGACAGCGTGAGCAGCACGGCGAAGAAGTACTCGAGAAAAATCGACTGCGCGCCGGCGACCTGCGCCAGCGACGGGTTCAGGCTGTCGAGCAGCAGACGGTTGTACTCGCGTACCAGCAGGATCGAAACCAGCAGTCCGACGAAGACCAGCAACAGCAGATCGCCGTCGGTCACCGTCAGCAGGCTGCCGAACAACACCGACTCCACCTGGTGGACGTTGAACTGGCGCGTCAGCGCTACCAGCAGGCACAGTCCCAGGCCGAGCGTCAGCGCGTGAAATACGCCGATGAGCGTGTCGGGCGGCAGCGTCGCGCGCCGTTTGACGTACACCATCGCGAGGGTCGAGAGCAGGCAGAAGCCGAACATGCCGCCGTACGGCGCGTTGAGCGGCTCGCCGAGCAGCAGACCGATCGCGACACCGGTGAGCGCAGCCTGGCCGAGCGCCGCGCTGAAGAACGCCATGCGTCGAGTGACGACCAGGTGACTCAAGCCGCCGAGGATCGGCGCGAGCACGAGGACGCAGAGAAACCCGCGAATGAGAAACGGATACTGAAAGTCGGCCGGGAGCATCCCGCGACGCGCCAGCTCGGCGATCCAGGCGTAGAAGGCCGTCATCGGCGCCTCCGCCGGTCGTGGGATGCGAACGCGGCGTCGAACGCCGCTCCCTGTTCGAGCACGGCGTCCGGCGTCCCGTCGGCCAGGACGCGGCGATCGAGCAGCGTCACGCGATCCGCGACGCGTCGCACCCGATCGAAGTCGTGCGACACCATCACGATCGTCGTTCGGCGCTCGCGTTTCATCACCAGCAGCGTCTCTTCGAGCCAGCGTGCGGAGGCGTCGTCCAGCCCGCTCCCCGGCTCGTCGAGGATCAGCAGTTCCGGCTCGGGATCGAGCGCGTGCGCGAGCAGCACGCGCCGGAGCTCGCCGCCGGAGAGCACCGCGAGCGGCCGCCGCTCGAGCCCGGTGAGGCCGACCCGGGCGAGCAGATCGGCAATCGCGCGTCGCGTGCGGCGGCTGATGCCGAGGCAGACCGGACGGCGCTGCCGCGTCAGGGCAAGGAAATCCTCGACGGTGACCGGAAGCGTCGGATCGATTGGAAACGACTGCGGCACGTAGCCGATCGCGCTGTTGCCGCGCCAGTTGAGCACGATGCGACCCTCGAACCCGGTCTGGCCGAGGACCGCGAGGAGCAGCGTACTCTTGCCCGCCCCGTTCGGCCCGACGATGACGTGCAGCGCGCCGCGCTCGACACGAATCGTGACGCCGTCGAGCAGCGCCTCCTGGTGGCGGCGAATCGTGACGCCTTCGATCTCGACGATGGCAGACTCGATTGGTTCCTCGATCACGCTTCGGTGACCAGCGCGCGGATCATGGTGTCGGCGTTGCGCTGCATCTCGCGCTCGAACTTGTCGGCGGTGTAGGCGCCGGACGCGATGTGCGTGATGGTGTACACCTTCACGCCGGCCGCGTCGCGGAGCACCTTCAGCATCGCCTCCGGAAACGTCTCTTCGCTGAAGACGACGCGAATCTTCTCGCGCTGCAGCAGCTTCACCATATCGCGGAGCTCGGCCGCGGACGGCGTCAGCCCGTGCGCCGGCTGGACGACGCCCGCCACTTCGAGGCCGAATTCCTGCAGCAGATATCCGTAGCCGTCGTGCACCGTGACCACCCGCGTGATCTTCGCTTCGGCGAGCTGCGCCGCCGCCTTCGACTTGATGACGCGGAGCCGGCGCGCGTAGTCGGCGGCGTTTCGCTGAAGGGCGGCCGCGTCGTTCGGCCGGAGCGCTGCCAGCGCCTTCTGGATCGCGTAGGTCTGCTGGATCGCGTTCGTGAACGAAATGAAGGTATGCGAGTTGACGCCGGTGCCGTGTGCGGCGTGAATCTGCGGCGTCGTGTCGTTGACGCGGATGATCGTCAGCTTCGTGTTCCCCGACGACTTGATCATCGGCATGATGAAGTCGTCGTGTCCGATGCTGTTGACGACGATCGCGTCGAGGTCGATGAGCTTCTTGATGTCGTCAGGGCGCGGCTGATAGTCGCCGGCGTCGATCTCGCCGGGCAGGACTGGCCGCACCTCGTAGCCGGCCAGGTCGCCGACGACGTTCTTCGTCCACGAATAGTAGGGGTGCAGCGTGACGCCGACCTTCAGCGTCGGCTTCGCCTGGGCGGACGCTGCGACAGGCACGGCGAGCAGCGCCGCCGAAGCGAAGCACACGACGATCCGGGACAGCAGTCGCGTCATGCCGATCATCTCCGGTTGTAGTACACGGGATTGGGTGGTGTCGAAAACACCTCGATCCATCCGCTGTTCTGGGGCTGGCGCACGAATCCGAGCGGCACCTGCGCTCCGTAGCGGTGCATCCACACGTAGGTATGCAGCATCGTACCGTCAGGCAGCCGATGGTGCTCGTCGTCTTCCGGCGCCGGGTCGGGCGCCATACCGGGTTCGGGCTCCTGAATCTCTAACAGCCAGGCCGGCGCCGACGGATCGCCTGGAACGCCGAAGTAGTTGACGATCGCGCCCTGATCGAGTCGCGACCACTGATGGCCCGGTCCGAGCGGCGCCTGCTCGGGCCACGCGCCACGCCGGGCGCGCTCCCCTTCAGCGATCAGCAGTCCCTCGCGAATCGCTCGGAACGCCTGCCGATCCGCCTCGGGGAGTGTGCCGGCCAGCGTTTGATACGGGAGCAGGTCCTTTCCGCTGTCACGCGCTTTCGTGGCGTTCAGCCCGAGATACACGGCAATCACGCTGACGATCCCGACGGCGATGACGATCACGCCGAGCCGCTCGCGCCCTGCGCTCTTCGCCGATTCACCGGAGTGAACGGTCTGGCCCGGCATCAGCGACCCGCGCTGCTCACGATACGAGCCGATTGGTCTTGCCGGTGGCCGGCTCGGAGCGCCTCTCGTGCGGCGACCAGAACCATGACAATCGCCCAGCCAAGCGTCAAGGACACGACGGCATGCTCGGCCGCAAACGATCCGCTCTGTGCGATCACATGGCCGAGGTCGATTACGTGATGCACCGCGCTGTGGGCAATCAGTGCCGAGGCGACCGGGATCACGATCCGATCGGCCGCGCCGCGTCCGGCGAGCCACATCCGCGTTGCCGCCGCGATCGCGCCGAGCCACAACTCGGCGAGCGCGAACACGACCAGAAAGACGGCAAAGGCCGCGACCCGGTGCGCGCCGGCGAACTGCGCGTCGGTCGCGAACAGGTGGCCGACGGCGAGTCCGTTGAGGACTCCGAACAGGGCGGTCGACGCCGCAACAAATCCGCCGCGGGCACGAACGATGTTCTGCACCGCCGCCACCACAATCACCGACGAAGCGATCATCGCGGTGACGGGGAGCGCCGGCGCCAGCAGACCGGCTGCGAGCGCGGAAACGATCATGCCGGCCGCTTGCGCAGCGATCAGCGTCGCGATGACGCGTGCCGAGTCGCGCATCGTCCGTTCCGGCACCAGCACGCACACGAGCATCAGGAGGTGATCGCCGAATGCGAGCACCGCTGTCAACGCACGCGCGACAAATTCCTGCACTGCATCCAGAACAGCCGGATCGAAAGTCACACGAGCGGGCGGACCCGCGACGCTGATCGTCTGCGCGGCGCCTGTTCCAGGCATGTACCGCACGGCCGTGCGCACCGGTTGGAGCGGTTCGCCGCGGAACGCGTTGAGCCGGGCTGAAAGGCCGGCGGTGCCGTCAATCTGATAGGTCGCGTCGATGTCGATCGACTTTCGATCGGCGCCGACGCGCGACGTCGCGTCCGCCGATCGCAGCGGGGTTCCGTCCTGCTGCACGTCGAGGTTGCGGACAACGTCCGCCATGACGATCGGCAAGACGGTGACCATCGCGGCCGCGTCGATCGTCCCGTCGGAGAGCCGAGGGAGTCGGGCGTCGATGAGCGCCGTCGCAGGAACCTGCATGCGGACGATCAGACGATCGCCCTGGATCGCCATGTCGATCCGGACGATCTGTTCGACGGGCACCTCGTGCGAATACGCGCCGCCCGCCACGAGCACCATGGTGGCGACGAGCGCCCACATCCGGGCGGCGGCAGTCGGCCTTGCGATCGCGGATCGCGTCACTTCGAACGTGGAGAGCATGTCGCCCGCGTCTCTGCCGGGATCCATCGAGGGTTGAAAGTCCCAGTCTACCGGCGATCGAAAAGTCCGGGGTGCGGCAATTTGCCGCACCTCCGTTTCGCGCCCTGCCACGTAGAGTACTCAACCATTTGTCCCGGTCGCTCGGCTGAAGCCTTCGCGCGAGGTCGATTCGAAACGCGGTGCAATTCAACGCGACTCCGGACGATAGAACCAGAACTGGCCCTTGACCGTGATTTTCGTCGAGTGCCTGTCGCCCGTCGTGTTTCGATCGGTGAAGAACAACTGCGTGCGTGTCACCGGACTCCCGGCAGGGGCATTCTGCTCCCACACCGTGACCGCACCGTCGCCGTCGACGCTCTGGACGATGGCCGTGTGGTGAGGGCGATCTTCGGCGTGCTCGTCTGTCGTCGTCCCGCGATCGTCTTTGGTGACGTCCACCCGCTCGTAGGAATAGTTGCGGAGCTGAATGATGTCACCGGGCTTCAGGTCGGCCAGCGTCACCGCCGTGCCCCATTCGTAGTCCGCGTTGGCCGTCACTTTGCCGAAGTCCGCGGCGGACTTGGCGCCGGCGCCGCGGAGGGCGGTGTCGGCGAGCGTGAAACATTCGCCGTTGCCGACGCGTGCCCCGCGATG
>DATFXR010000514.1:0-10839 GCA_035315685.1 Vicinamibacterales bacterium
CGTCAGCACATGGTCGCGCAGCTGAATGGTGCCTTCGACGTGGCCTTCGATGGTCAGGTCTTCGCTGCCGTTCAACTCGCCTTTGATGACGACCGACTTGCCTATGTTCACGATGTCCTTCTCCAGTTGACGGGTTGTCTCTGCCGGACGAGGAGCGGGAGTCCCCGCCTGGGTCGTCGGCGCGGGCGACTGCGGCGCAGCCGTCGGTTGTCCGGTCGCCGGTCGAACCGCTTCATCGCGTTTCCACATGTAATCCTCCGCCTATCTCCTCTAACCCAGGGCGCTAGGGTGTCTGCCGTGAACTGCAGGGCCCGAACCGCGCCAGTATAGGCGCGGACCGAAATGTTGTCTAGTCCTTTCAAATCCGAGGGTTAGCGGCAGTGATACAATGAACGGTTCACGATGCGTGTCTATTTTGACTACAACGCGACGACCCCGCTCGCGCCCGAAGTACTCGACGCGGTGACACGTTCGAGCGCCGACGTCTTCGGCAACGCATCGAGCATCCATCGCTTTGGACAGCAGGCGAAGGCGACGCTGGACGAGGCGCGATCGGCAGTGGCCACGTTGGTGGGCGGTGACCCCTCCGAAGTTGTATTTACAAGCGGCGGCACCGAGGCGGACAACTTCGCGATCCGTGGCGCCGCCGAGGCGCTCGAACCCACTGGACGCCGCCACTTGATCGCGAGCGCGGTCGAGCATGAGGCCGTACTCAATACGTTCAAAGCGCTGGCGCGACGCGGATGGCGAACGACTTTGCTGCCAGTCGGAGAATCGGGCGTCGTGTCGCCGGTTCGATTGCGCGAGGCGATCACGACCGAGACCGCGCTCGTCTCTGTGATGCACGCGAACAATGAGATCGGCACGATTCAGCCCATTGCCGCGCTGGCCGAGATCGCGCACGAGCATGGCGCGCTCATGCACACCGACGCGGTGCAGTCCGCAGGAAAGATTCCGGTGGACGTGCGCGCGCTCGGTGTCGATCTGCTGGCGCTATCGGCGCACAAGTTCAACGGGCCGAAGGGGGCCGGCGTTCTGTGGATCAAGCGCGGGACGCGCATGCAGCCGGCCATGACCGGTGGCAGGCACGAGCGGAATCGGCGCGCCGGCACCGAGAACGTACCGGCGATTGCGGGACTCGGCGTGGCGGCTCGCCTCGCCCGAGGCAAGCTGAGCGCGGAGGGTGCCCGCGTCGCGGCGCTTCGCGATCGGCTCGAAACGCAGATTCTTGCCACGGTTCCCGGCACGGCGGTGAACGGCGCCCGCGACGCGCGCGTGCCGAATACCACGAACATCAGCTTCGATCGCGTCGAGGCGGAGAGCCTGTTGATCGCACTGGATCTCGAAGGCGTTGCGGTTTCCACCGGGTCAGCGTGCTCGTCGGGAACGCTGGAACCGTCGCACGTGCTGAAGGCGATGGGGTTGCCGGCGCACCGGACGCAGAACTCGCTCCGCTTCAGCCTTGGGATGTTCTCAACCGACGCGGAGGTCGATTTCGTCGTCGGCCTTCTGCCGCGCCTGGTCGAAAAGCTGCGGGGGCTCAGTCGCAAGGTTGGATAGTTGCCACGAAGACACGAAGACACGAAGATCATGTCACGCATGCGCATAGTGGTCGCCATGTCGGGCGGCGTTGATTCATCGGTCGCCGCAGCGCTCCTGCGAGACGAGGGGCACGACGTCATCGGTGTGTCGATGCAGCTGTACGACCAGAGCGAGGGGCAGACGTCGTTCGGCAGCTGTTGCTCGATTGACGACCTGCACGACGCGCGGCGGGTTGCGGCCGCCATCGACATCCCGCACTACATCGTGAACTTCGAGCGGCAGTTCGACGAACAGGTGGTGTCGAACTTCGTCCGTGAATACGCGGCGGGACGGACGCCGCTGCCGTGCGCGCACTGCAACAGCGATCTGAAGTTCGCCACGCTCGCCGACCGCGCGCTCGGGTTCGGCGCCGCCGCGGTCGCGACCGGGCACTACGCGCGTGTCGATTGCGACGCGGCAAGCGGCCGGTACCTGCTGAAGCGCGGGATCGATCCGGCGAAGGATCAGTCCTATTTCCTGTTCTCGCTGACGCAGGATCAGCTCGCCGTCGCCCGATTCCCGGTGGGCGGGCGGCCCAAGGATGCGGTGCGCGACTACGCGCGCGCCCGCCGACTGCCAGTGGCCGACAAGCCGGACAGCCAGGAGATCTGTTTCATTCCCGACAACGACTATCGATCGTTCGTCGAGAAGCAGTTGCCCGGAGGCCCGGGAGACGGCACGTTTGTCGACGAGCGGGGCCGCGTTCTCGGCACACACGAGGGAATCCATCGCTTCACTGTCGGCCAGCGCAAGGGACTGCGCCTCGCCTCGTCCACGGGGACGCCAATGTACGTGCTCGCGCTGCGGCCCGCCGAACAGCAGGTGGTTGTCGGGCCAAGAACGTCACTCGAGCAGACGCGGCTGACGGCGTCCGGCGTCAACTGGATCGCGGTCGAGCCGGCAGGCTCCGTCCAGGCGCACGTTCAGATTCGGCATCGTCATCAGCCCGCCGCCGCGACGGTCCGCTCGCTTGGCGACGCTCGTGCGGAGGTCGTCTTCGACGTTCCGCAGATCGCGATTACGCCTGGACAGGCTGTCGTGTTCTACGACGGCGACGTCGTCGTCGGTGGCGGGTGGATCGACTGAGGGGGAAAAAGCAACCGCTGAGCGCGCCGAGATCGCAGAAACCTATTGTTCTCTTTCGGCGGACTCTGCGGTCTCAGCGGTTGCTTTTCCCTGTCACACGCTCGCGAGATGCTCGGGAATCTTGTCGAGGTAGTGCTCGGCGTCGATCGCGGCCATGCAGCCTGATCCTGCCGCCGTGACCGCCTGGCGATAGATGTGGTCCTGGACGTCGCCGCACGCGAAGACGCCGGGGACACTCGTCTTCGCACCGTCGTGCGTCATGATGTAGCCGTTCTGATCGAGCTCGAGCTGACCGCGGAACAGCGCCGTGTTCGGCGTATGGCCGATCGCAACGAAGACGCCGCTGACCGGCACCTCCTTCGTCTCGCCGGTCTTGTTCGACCTGACGACCATCGCCGTGACTTCGCCCTTGCCGCTGTCCTTGATCTCCGAGACTTCGTAGTTCAGGAGCCACTCGATCTTCGGATTCGCGCGGGCTTTGTCCTGCATGATCTTCGACGCGCGCAGCGTGTCGCGGCGATGCACGACGGTGACCTTCGACGCGAAGCGCGTGAGGAACACCGCTTCCTCCATCGCCGAGTCGCCGCCACCGACCACGGCAATCTCGTGACCGCGGAAGAAGTAGCCGTCGCACGTCGCGCAGGTCGAGACGCCGTGGCCCATGAGGCCGCGTTCCGACGGCAAACCGAGCAGTCGCGCCGATGCCCCGGTGGCGATGATGATCGTCTTCGCCGTGTAGGTGGCGTCGGTCGTCTCGACCACCATCGGCTGCGAGCACAACTCGACCTTCTTGACGTCGCCCTGGATGAACTCGGCGCCGAACCGTTCTGCCTGGACGCGCATCTCCTGCATCAGGTCCGGGCCCATGATGCCGTCACGATATCCCGGATAGTTCTCGACCAGCGTCGTCAGCATCAGCTGACCGCCGGCTTCGACGCCTTCGATCACGAGCGGCAACAGGTTGGCCCGCGCGGAGTACAAAGCAGCCGTGAGACCGGCAGGACCGGACCCGATGACGATGACATTTCTGGTTTGCGACATGGGGGAATCGCGTAATGGAGTCAATCGCGTGATCGGGTAATTGCGCTGCGCGATTGCGAATCGATGAGCTTACACAATCGTCCAATTACCCGATCCGGAGGTCAGATGTGCTTGTCGATGACCTTCTTCAGATCGTCCTTCTGCGCCAGGCCGACGAGCGATTCGACCACCTGGCCGCCCTTGAAGATGAGAATCGTCGGAATGCCGCGAATCTGAAACTTGAACGATACGTTCGGGTTTTCGTCGACGTTCAGCTTGCCGACAGTTACCTTCCCGGCATACTCGCTCGCCAGCGCGTCCACGGTCGGTCCGAGCCGCTTACACGGGCCGCACCATTCGGCCCAGAAATCCACCAGTACCGGCGCGCCTGATTTCAGCACGCTGTCGTCGAAGTTGCCGTCTGTAAAGGTCTGTACGTTCTCAGCTGCCATCGCGTCTCCTCGTGCCGAACCCTTGATGCGCTGCTACCTCAGCGCCGTAACTCGTTCGTATATTTTGACGTACTCGCCAGCCGAACGGTCCCACGAAAAATCCTGCTGCATGCCGGCGAGCTGGAGCGCCCTCCAACTACGACGATCGGCGAACAGCGCCAGCGCCCGGGTGAGGGCGCCGAGCAGGGCGTCCGGACGGTAATCCCGGAAGCTGAAGCCGGTCGCGTTTGCCCTGCCCGGCTGGTAGTCCCTGACGGTGTCGGCCAGGCCCCCCACCTCATGCACGACCGGCACCGTGCCGTAGCGCATGCTGTACATCTGGTTGAGCCCGCACGGCTCGAACTGCGACGGCATCAGAAACATGTCGGCGCCAGCTTCAATCAGGTGGGCCAACCCTTCGTCGAAGCCGATGTGGACGCCGATTCGATCAGGATGCGCGGCCGCCAGCGATTGCCACATCGTCTGGTAGCGAAGATCGCCGGAGCCAAGCACGGCGAAAGAGGCGTCGAGCCGCGAGAGCTCGCCGGCGAGTGCGGCGATCAGATCGAAGCCCTTCTGGTCGACCATGCGCGACACGATGCCGATGAGCGGCCGCTTCAGCGCTCCTGCCTCTGTGGGCAGGCTGTAGCGGCGCAGCACGGCGAGCTTCGACTGTTTCTTGGCCGACAGGTGCTTCGAGTCGTAGTGACTCGCCAGAAAGCGATCGCTCGACGGATCCCAGTCGACGGTGTCGATGCCATTCAGGATTCCGACGAGATCGTTGCGGCGGGCTCGCAGAAGGCCATCGAATCCGAACCCGAATTGCGGTGTCTGAATCTCGGCCGCGTAACGGGCACTCACGGTCGTGATCGCGCGCGAATCGCTGATGCCGCCCTTCATGAAGCTGATGCGGCCCCAGTATTCCAGGCGGCCGACCGTGAACTGCTCCCAGCCCAGATCGAGCGCCGGCAGCCAGCCCGCATCGAACAGGCCCTGATACGCCAGGTTGTGAATCGTGAAGACGCACGGCGTCCCGCCAAGCACGGGGTGCGACGCGTAACGCGTCGCCAGGTACACCGGCGCGAGGCCCGCTTGCCAGTCGTGTGCATGGACAACGCGAGGCGCGCGATCGGTACGCGCCGCAAACTCCAGGGCCGCGCGCGCAAGGAACGCGAAGCGGAGCGCGTTGTCAGGATAGTCAGTGTTTGCGGGGCCGTAGAGCGCCTCGCGATCGTACAGGTCAGGGCAATCGACGAGAATCGCGCGCGCACCGTCGGCAAGGGGCGCCTCGAAAAAGCCGGCGTTGCGCGCAAAGCCGCCGACCGCGACCGGCAAGGTCCCGACGAGCGTGCCGGCTGTGATCCCACGGTAGCGTGGCAGGATCACCGTCGAATCCCATCCAAGCCGCGCCAGCGCCGGCGGCAGCGAGCCGAGGACGTCGGCGAGACCGCCGGTTTTCGCGAACGGCTGCGCTTCCGACCCGATGATCAGGACTGAAGGACCCGTCAATGGCTGATGGCTGATGGCTGATCGCTGGCGTTCATGGTTCTTCGTTCGTGGTTCATGCGTTCATGGTTCTTTCTTGAGCCATCAGCCATGGCCATCAGCCATTAGCCATTAGCCACTGTCACGGCCGAGCGCGCCGCTCCAGTGCACGGCCGCGCGAGGCCTCTTGCTCGGCTTCTGCACGGCGGCCCTGACGGGACAGGATGTCGGCGATCACGTAGTGGCCGAGCGGTGCGTATTCCGAATGCGGCGCGAGCTCGAGGCCCTTGTGCGCGAGCGCCATCGCTTCCTCGAGGTTCTGCTCCCCATCGAGGTAGGCCTTGGCCAGGAACAGATGCCCCTCGGCGAAGCTCGGATTCATCTCGTTGGCTTTCCTGAACGACTCGATCTGCCCGCGCCGGTCGCCGACGCGCTCGTACACCTTGCCGAGATTGAAGGCCGCCTTGTAACTGTTGGCATGCAGCTCCATCTCCTTCGTGTATTCGGCGATCGCGCGCTGAACGTCGCCTTGCTGTTCGGCGAGGAGCGCAAGGTTGAAATGCGCGAGCCGGACGTCGGGCTTCTCGGCAATCGCCGCGCGGATGTCCCGCTCGGCGGCGACGGTATCGCCGCGCCGTAGCGCGAGGACACCGAGAGCGTTGCGGGCTGCGGCCAGCTTCGGTTCGAGCTCGAGCGCGTGCGTCAGCTCCACCTGCGCGTCCTCGAGCTTGCCGTTGTCGATCAGGATCTGGGCCGCCTCGTAGCGGATCTGCGCGTTCTTCGGATCGAGCTCCATGAAACGGCGATAGCCGACCATCGCCTCTTCATCGCGGCCGAGCGCGCGGTACGCGTTCGCCATATTGATCACGACGAGGTCGTAGTCGGGCTTCAGCTCCAGCGCGCGCTTGTAGCGATCGATCGCGCGCGGGTAGTCCTTCCGGCGGTAGTACTCGTTCCCCATCATGAACCACGCGTCGATCACCTTCGGGTCTTCTTCGACGACACGCTCGAGCGCGTGGAGGCCTTCGTCGGACTCCTTGTCATGACGTGCCGTCTCACGTGCTCGAGTCAGCAGGTTGAACAGCTGAATCTTGTCTTTCGGATCGGAGAGACCGGCTCGATCGGAGGAGGTGGTCGTCACGAACGTGCCGACATAGCCAAGGGCGGCCAGCCGCTCGCGGGCTTCGGGATCGATTTCCGCCGCGCCTTTCGCCGCCCCGGGCGATGCCGACGCGGTCATCTGGCCTTCGAGCGCGACGAGCTCTTGATTCAGGCGATCGCCCAGGGCTTGCCGCTCGCTGTAGATGTTCTTCGTCTCCGTCGGATCCTGCTGCAGGTCGTACAGCTCCGGACGCGGCGCGGCGACGAACTTGTAGCGGCCCGCGGTGAGCGCACGCAGATCGCTCCAGCCGAAATGAAATCGTGGGTAGATCGCCTCGGAGTACGCGGCGAGGCCGAGTTCCTTCTTCGAGCCGGTCATCAGCGGCACGACGCTCGTGCCCTCCAGACGATCGGTGGCTTTGATCCCGAGCAGCTCGAGCGTCGTCGGCAGGATGTCGATGCTGCGCACGGTGTCGGTGACGCGCCTGCCCGACATCGCGTCGTACGGCGCTCGAATGAGCAGCGGCACGTGCATCGTCGCCTGGTAGACGAAGAAGCCGTGGGTCCCTTCGCCGTGCTCGCCGAGGCTCTCGCCA
Organism: Vicinamibacterales bacterium; assembly: GCA_035315685.1. Lineage (GTDB taxonomy): Bacteria > Acidobacteriota > Vicinamibacteria > Vicinamibacterales > CAVVIG01 > QHWK01. The sequence continues at coordinate 7,301 of DATFXR010000514.1, forward strand.
TGGTCGCCCATGACGACCACGATCGTGTTGCGAGCGAGGTCGTAGTCATCGAGGTAGGCCAGCAGCCGTCCGACCTGGGAATCGACGAACGCGATCTCGCCGATGTACGGACGATTCGCATATCGCGACTTGAACGGCTCGGGCGGCGTGTACGGAGAATGCGCGTCGTAGAAATGGACCCAGCCGAAGAAGCGCGACGACCGCACGGTGTCCAGCCACGCGAGCGCCCTGTCGGCAACCTCGTTGCCGGGCCGATCGACGCTCGCCAGCGACAGCGACTGGTACTTCGTGAGATCGAAGTCGTCGAAATAGGTCTGGAATCCCTGTGCGATACCCCACTTGTGATCGAGGACGTACGCGCCAACGAAGCCGCCGGTCGCAAAGCCGCGCGCCTGCAGCCGCTCGGCGAGCGTGGTCTCGCGGTCGTCGAGGAAGAAGCCGCCGTTGTCGCGAACGCCGTGCGCGGGCGGGAACTGGCCGGTGAAGATCGACGAGTGCGCCGGCAAGGTGAGCGGCGCCGGCGCGACCGCCTGTTCGAAGAGCACCCCCTCGCGCGCCAGGCGATCCAGATTCGGCGTCTCGATGCCGTCGAAGCCGTAGGCGTGGATGCGATCGGCGCGCGTCGTGTCGAGGGTGATGAGCAGCAGGTTGAGCCTCGCCGCCGCGACGCCAGGTGGCAGGTGTCCGAGTGGCTCGCCGTTGACCGACGTCACCGCGTGCGGCACGTATCGGGTCCAGATGAAGATTCCCGCCGCGCCGCAGATCGCGCTGAACACGATCGCCACCGCGGCCGCGAGCAGCGGAGACCGGCGAGCAGCCGCAAGCGGGCCCGGCGTCGAGGAGGAGGACGAGTACTGGAGTGCCGGCTTCTGGACTCGCGGATGGCGACGGCGCGTCATCGTGACAGGCGCTCGAGCGCGCGGCGGGCACCGTCGAGCGTCGCGTCGCCGTCGAGCGCGAGTTGGTATTGGTGGCGTGCGGCGTCGCGGTCGCCGCGAGACTCGGCGAGCTGTCCGAGCTCGAGGTGTGCGACGGCGAGGGTTGGATTCATCCGAATGGCTTCGCGAAACGCCTGCTCGGCGCGGTCCGGCTGTCCCGCCGCCCGCGCCACCAGCCCTTCGGTGAGCGCGCCATAGAACGACGTCGGCTCGAGCCGACGGCCTTCAGTGATGCGCGCGAAGGCGCGATCGAATTGTCCTCCATCAGCGAGCGTGCGCGCCGCATCGAAGTACAGGACCGGTTCACGCGGGCTCAACCGGATCGCGAGATCGAGCTCAGCGATGGCGTCTGCCGTTGCGTGCCGCGCCGCCAGCGCGCGCGCGAGGTACTGATGCGGCTCGAACGCCAGCGGAAATTCACGCGCGAGTTTGCGAAATCCTGTCTCCGCGTCGTGCGCGCGTCCGTTTTCGAGCGCCGCCAGCGAGTCGTTGAACGAGTTGACGTACGCCTCGTATCTCGCGATCTCGTGTTTCGGATCTCCTGCCCCTCCAGCCCTTCCTGCCCCTCCTGCCCCTCCTAGCTCCACGCGTCCACCTACATAACCCAGACTGCGAAGTCGTTCCGCAATGTCGGGACTCGCCGCCTGGCCGGGGGCCGCCGCCTTGTCTCGCGATGTGACCGCCGAGAGTGCGCGCTGCATCCCGGCCGCCGTATCAGCCCGTGCCTTGCGTCGGTTGTCGCGCTCGGCGGCATCTGCCGTCACCTGATAGAGCTCAGGATCCGGGCCGTCGATGTACTTCCATGTCCCGTCGCGGAGGCTATGAATCGGAGCCCAGCCAAAGTGCAGTTCCCCGAATCGACTCTCTGCGTACGACGGCAGCCCGTCGGCCACGGTGTCTGACACCAGTCTGCCGCCTGTCTGCGCCCCGCGCAGCAGCGGCGCGAGGCTGACGCCGTCGTTTCCCGCAGGCGCGGCGACCCCCGTCAGGTCCGCGATCGTCGGCAGCAGATCCACGTGGCGCGCCTGACGGCTGATGCTGACGCCGGCGGCGATGCCAGGTCCCTGCACGATGAGCGGCACATGGAGCGTCGCGTCGTAGAGCAGGATCCCGTGTTGAGACTCGCCGTGGTCGCCGAGGCTCTCTCCATGATCGCCGGTCAGGACGACGAGAGTCTGGCTGCGTCTCGCAGCCGGCACCGCGTCGAGCAAGGTCCCGACGCCGAAGTCGGCCGCGGCGACCTCGGCGTCGTAGGGCCGTCCAGGAAACTTCGCGGCGAACGCGGGCGGCGGATCGTACGGCGCGTGCGGGTCGTAGAAATGCACCCAGAGGAAGAAGGGCCGCGGCGCCTCTTTCAACCATCCGGCCGCCTCGCGTGCCACTTCAGCCGCTCTCCGCTCCAGCGACGTCGTCGTCAGATGGGTTCGGCCGGCGCCTTCGAATCGATCGTCGTACCGCTCGAATCCATGCGCGAGACCGGTCGAACTGCGCAGCACGAACGACGAGACGAACGCCGCCGTGTGATAACCGGCGCCGCGCAACATGGTGGCGATCGTCGGCACCGTTTCGTCCAGCACAAACCCGCCGTTGTCGTGCACACCGTGTGTGACGGGATATCGGCCGGTGAGGATCGACGCGTGCGACGGCAGCGTCAGCGGCGCGTGGGCGGTCGCGTCGAGAAAGATCGTCCCCGCGCGGCCCAGCGTGTCGATCGCCGGGGCGATGCGGGCCGGTCCGCCGTTCACCCACACGCGGTCAGCGCGCAGCGTGTCGATCGTGATCAGCACGACGTCGGGCGGCGTCCGCGGCACCGAGGCGGGGTTGGCAGTTTGACCACACCCCGACGTCCACAGCAGCGCCGCAGCGATCACAGCGCGCCAACGCCGGTCGCTGTTCGACGACGAACGTTTTCCCATATTAGGACGGTGTACTGAAGTGTATACTCTCGCGCGGAGGTGGATGAGCATGAAGTGGAAACCGGTCGCGCCGGTCATCGCATTCGTGTGTGCGCTGCTCGGCGCGGCCACCCCGCTGCTTGCGCAAGCCGTTCAAACATCGGCCTTGACCGGCACCGTGAGAGACTCGACCGGTGCGGTGCTGCCCGGCGTCACGGTCAACGTCTCGAGCCCGCAGCAGGTCGGCGGCGTTCAGACGAGCGTCACCGACGCACAGGGCGTTTATCGATTCCCGGCCCTGCGCCCGGGCATCTACGAGATGGACACGACGCTCGCCGGATTCAAGAGCGTCAAACGTTCGGACATCGTCCTGGCGCTCGGCACGACGACGACCATCGATGTCGCGCTGTCGGTCGCGTCAGTGAGCGAGACGGTGCAGGTGACGGGTGAATCGCCGATCGTCGACGTCAAGAGCTCCGCATCGAACACCCAGCTGACCGATGCGATGCTGCAGAACCTGCCGACCGGCCGCTTCCAGCCCGACATCATCAACCTCACGCCCGGCATCAGCGGCAACGTCGCGTTCGGCGGCGCGCAGAGCTCCAATGCGCTGTTGATGGACGGCGTCGACGTCAGCGATCCGGAAACCGGCACGCCGTGGTCGTTCTTCAACTACAACTGGATCGAGCAGGTCCAGGTCGTCTCG
>DATFXR010000515.1:0-4774 GCA_035315685.1 Vicinamibacterales bacterium
CGTCGGCGCGACGCCGATCTATCAGCAGATTGGGCTGGTCATCGGCGTGGTGACCTCGGCGTTCGTGATCGGCATGACCACACTGTATCTGCACCGCGTGTTCGGCATCGGCACGCCGGCTGTTCCCGCGCCGCAGGCCACGCTGATGGCGACCATCATCAAGGGGCTGCTCAGCCAGAACCTGCCGTGGGGCCTCGTGCTCGTCGGCGTGTTCATCGCCGTGACGCTCGAACTCTGCGGCATCAGGTCGCTGTCGTTTGCGGTCGGTTCGTACTTGCCGATCGCGACCACCGCGCCGATCTTCGTCGGCGGACTCGTGCGCGCCTATGTCGAGCGGAAGACCGGCGCGGCGGAAGAGTCGGAAGTCGGCGCCGGGACGCTGTTCAGCTCCGGATTGATCGCCGGCGGGTCGCTCTGCGGGATTCTGTTCGCGGTACTCGTCGGGACGGGCCGGATCGGAACCTTCCAGGCGATCGGCAGCGCGCTGCCGTTCCTTCATGACGGGACGAGCGGCTACATCGCCAGCGCTTTGCTGTTCCTGGGACTCGCCGCTATCCTTGCGAAACAGGCGCAGAAGAAAGTGATGTGATGGGTCGGGTCTGCGGGCTGGGGCTAGGGGCTAGCTGAAATGAGGACGCGAACAAAGATCACCATCTTTGCGCTCTTTGCGTTCTTCGCGTTCGTGACGGGCGGTGATGCGCAGATGCAGACCCGCCGCGCGACGAACCTTGCTGCGCTGCTCGCCTTTCCGGGCTACTACCATGGCCGGCCGATTCTGATCGTCGGCAAAGTCACCGTCGAGAAAGACGAATTCCGCGTTCACGACGAATCGGAACGCTCGATTCACCTGCTCTTCAAGGGCACGCCGCCGGACGGCTTCGACGAGATCCGCGGCGAGTTCTGGGACGTCGGCCGGATGAAGCCGGACGACCCCAAGCTGAGTGGTTACGATCTGCGGAACACCTTCAAGTTCGATCCCGACGGTCCCTGGCCGCGGCCCGGCGAGGTCACGGCGATCGTCGCGACCTCGGTGGCCTCGACGGCCGCCGCTCCGCCGGCGTCGATTCGCACCATCGTCCTTCAACCGTCGCGCTTCCTCGATCAGAAAGTCGCGATCACCGGTCAGTTCTCCGGCCGCAACCTCCTGGGCGACCTGCCCGACGCGCCGGCCAAGAGCCGCTACGACTTCGTCCTGCGCGCCGCTGACGCGGCGATCTGGGTGATCAACATGCGGCCGCGGATGAAAGACGCCAACGGCAAGGACCTCGAGCTCGGCCTCGACGCGCGCATCGACACAGGACGCTGGCTGAGCGTACGCGGCACGATACAGCAGGGCCGCGGACTGTTGTGGCTGGATGCGGAAGCCGGCAGCCTGGCGCTCGCCAGGCCGCCGACCGAGACGACAGCCGCCGAGGAAGAGCCGATTCGCGTGCCGGCAGGTCCGCCGCCGGAGGTCGTCTTCAGCGCGCCGACTCAAGACGAAACCGACGTGCTGATGGGCACCAGCGTCCGCATTCAGTTCTCGCGTGACATCGACGCGTCGACGCTGAAGAACCGGATCCGCGCCGGCTACCTGCAGTCGCAAAGCGTCGAGCGCGGCGAGCCGACGGCGCCGCCCGCCGACTTCACCTATCAGTACGCCGCGTTCAATCGAGTGCTCGAGATCAAGTTCAAGCAACCGCTCGAGCGCTTCCGCACCGTGAAGATCGAGCTGCTCGAAGGAGTGATGGGCACCGACAGCCAGCCGCTGAAGCCCTGGACGCTGACGTTCCAGACGGGCGGCTCGTGAATCAAGAAGTAAGAATTTAGAATTAAGAATTCGTGACCGCACCGGCAGCGTGGCGCGAATTCTTAATTCTTACTTCTTAATTCGTAATTGCCGCTCTCACGGAATCACCCGAAACGCCGATATCGAGCGCCCCTGCCCGCTGCCAATCTCGATCACGTAGTCTCCCGGAGCCAGCGGCGCGAGCGCGACCTGTGCCGTCTGCCAGCGGCCACCGTCGGCGTCGTCGCGCGTGGCGGCGGCGACCGGGACGTTCAGCGCCTTACCCGTTCGATCGAGCAGCCGCGCGCTCAACTCGGCCGCGCCATCCGACGGGATCTCGACGCGGACCTGCTCACTGCGCCGGAAGCGCAGATCCGCGGTTGGCACATCACGATTGCCGGTGGTCGGTCCCCGTCGTACGAACAGCGCGCCGGTCGGCTGGGGGGACGGCAGGAGCGTGACGCGCGCCGTTTCACGCGACGGGATCGACGCCGCGCCGGCGCGTGCGCCGACGCGGAGCACGTAGTCGCCGGGCTCGAGCGGCTGCGCTGCGGTCAGCGCGATGCGAAACGTGCGTGCGCCCCGCGGCACCGTCGCACGGCCGCTCGCCGCCGTCACATCGGCAGCGGTCATCAGCGTCGCCGTCGCGTCGAATCCATCCGCCCACGCATCGCCGACCGTGGCCACGCCGCCAAGCTCACCGACCACCCACATCGCCGCCGAGTGATCGCCGCCGCCCTTCCACCCGGCGGCGACCTGCACGCGCAGCGGTATATCGCGCGCGTAGCCGCCGAGCGGTGCGACCGCGGATTCGATCGCATGCGCCTCGGCCGCTGCGGCGGCGGTGGCGGCGTCGGCCGGCCCCGCGGCGCTGCGCGCCGCTGTCGTTATCGCAGCATTCGTGGCCGCGAGGTAGCCGCGGCGTGCGCGCACCTGCACGCCCGGCCGGTTCACGCGGACGGTGATCGAGTGAAACCTGCCGTCGAGCTTTCCGCTCGAGTAGTAGCCGAGCAGATAGTACGCGCTCAGATCGTCGACGATCCGCTTCATGCCGGCGGCGAGGTTGTTCGAGTCCACGATCGCCAGGCCGTCAGTGGCTTCGGCGAGTGTCCGCAGCGTCGTCAGGCGCGCGCGCAGGCGCGCGTTGTCGATGGTCGGCGGCGTAATCGTGGTCGAGCCCGGCGGCGGCAGGCCGGTGCGCATCTTGTCGATCGGCTCGTCGAAGACGACCAGCCCGCGCGGATCGACCGGGTAGAACGACGTGTTCGCGCCGTTCGCCTCGTCGAGGAGGCTGCGGAACTCGGACTCGTCGTTCAGCATCCCGAGTTGGATGCGATCGCGCTCGCAGCTGTCCGGGTTCGCGGTGTTGAAGAGGTCCGTCGTGGGCGGCGGCTTGGCGGTGAGCTTGCCGCCGCGCGGATCGACGCCGATCTGTCCAGGGATCGCCGCGTTGCATGACGTCCGGCGATTGATGAGATCGTTGTCCTGCTGGAACAGCCGCCAGCCGTCGCTGATCGCGATCACCGCCTTGCGTTCTTCGCGCACGCCGCGCAGGTAGCGGACGAGATCGGTCAGCGCGTCGAGCGTGATCTTCTCGCGCCGCCGCTCGATCATCTTGTCAGCGATGCCGCGATCGTCGGCGTTGCCGCCGTCGGGGCAGCCCACCGGCGGCGAACCCGGATAGCAGTACTGGTATTGCGCTTCCTGCGGGTCGAACGACTGCCGATCGCGTTCGCCCCACGTCCAATGCTTCGCGAGGATGTTCTCGATGGTCGTCGTCCGCCGCGCGAACACGAGATCCTTTGCCGACATCTCCGGCGTCATCACCGCGAACACATCGTCGGCGCCAATCAGGCGGTTGAGCGTGTCGACGAGCGGCTGGCGTATGGCGTGCGACGCCGAGACGTCGACGTGGTTGACGTCGAGGAACACGACGAACACGCGCGCACGGGGATTCTGCGCCGCCTGACGGCCGGCTTCGACGGTATTCGGCTCGGCACGCATGTCCTGTGGCAGGTTGCCGCGAATCACCACGTGCTCGAACTGCTCGATCTTCTGCGTGACGCGATCCTCGAGCACCTCGAAGTCGTTTTGCTTGAGGTCGGCGACGGGCAGGCCGTCTCTGGTCGGAAAGACGTCGACGCGGACGTAGTTCGCTTCGGTGCGGAAGGTTGGTTGCGGAGGCGCCGGGGGCTGAGGGTTCTGAGCGCCGACGGTCCGGCTGAAGCCGGAGACTACATTCAGGCTGGGACCATGCGACAGCGCGATCGCGGTCGCCGCGACGGCTAGCCCGCAGCCCCTGGCCCCCAGCCCCATGACGGCAGTCTATACCGGACCCTGTGCGAGCAACGCGGTAATCCGCTCTCGCGTCGTCGCAATCAGTTCGTCACGGCGACCGAGTGTCATCCCCGCCGACTCGATCGGTGCGCCGATGCGGATGCTGACGGTGACGGGCCGGATGATCCAGCTGCCCTTGCGCATCGAGGCGCGGCCGCCCTGCACGGCAATCGGCACGATCGGCGCCTGCGCCTGAATCGCCATGATGAAGCCGCCCTTTTTGAACGGCAGCAGGTCGGCGGTCCGGCTGCGTGTGCCCTCGGGAAAGATCAGAAACGAATTGCCGGCGCGGATCGAGGCCGCACCCCGCTCGATCGACCGCATCGCCGCCTCTTTGTTGCGACGATCGATCGGAATGAAGCCGCCGTAACGAAACGCGCGCGCCAGAATTGGAATCGATTCGAGCTCGGCCTTGTAAAGAATGTGCAGGCGCGGATGCACCGCCTCGAACAGTACGGGCGGATCGACGTTGCTCTGATGATTCGAGCAGTACACCGCTGACCGGTCGCGCGGTACGTGCTCGCGACCATCAACGCGGTAGCGAATGCCGCTCAGCCCGAGCCCGAGCCGGACGCCGATGTGTCCGAGCACGTAGAGATGCTCCTTCGCTCCGAAGAGCGCGGCGACGAGCATCGCCGGCGGCGCAACGAGAAGGACGTAAAGGGAAAC
>DATFXR010000516.1:0-4741 GCA_035315685.1 Vicinamibacterales bacterium
CGTCTTGCGCTCGTTGCTGGTCAGGTGGAACAACTGGGCGACCAGCGACCCGAACGCGCCGCCGGTCATGATGATCGGCCCTTCCGCTCCGAACGGACCGCCAGAGCCGATCGAGATCGCCGACGAAAGCGGCTTGAGCAGCGCGACCTTCGGCTCCACGCGGCTGCCGTGCATCAGAATGGCTTCGATCGCTTCGGGGATTCCGTGTCCGCGGATCCGCTCCGATCCGTACCGCGCCATGACGCCGATGATCAAGGCGCCGACGACCGGCACCAGCACGACGAACGGGCCGAGATGATGGCCGGCGGGCGAGACGAGCTCCGTGCTCACCCGCTGGAAGAAGAACAGGTTGGTGCAGAGGCCGATCAGCTTCAACAGCCCGGCGGCGACGAACGCCGCAACGAATCCGATGACGATGGCAAGGAGGGAAATCGAGATCACCCGCGGCGAGGTGGTGAAGTCGCCGAGATGGTCCAGCTTGCTCGAATGAGAAGGACACATCTCATCACTGTAAGTCGTTCGGCGCGCGTCTGTATACTGTCCGCGTGAAAGCACGGCCATCGGCTGTCGCGGCACTGATCCGCGTTTTCTTTACACGGATGTGGCGATCCTGCTCGATGCGACAGTCGACGCCGACCTGGGCGATCCGGTGACCAGCCGGTCAGCAGGCCGGATTCCGGCGGCCGGAATCGACGACGCGGCGGCACCGCAGAAAAAGGGATGGCACGAATTCGAAAACGGATAGAATGCGCCCGGCGTGACCGGCAGGACGTCAGCGGTACGGCGTTCCGAGCCGGCGGGCCACGCGAGCGCGCAGATCGGCTTCCGATCCGACGGCCGTGATGTCCATGCCGCTGTCGATCAACGCGTCGATCAACGCGCGGATGATTTCAGCTCGATTCAGACTCTTCCCGGTGCGGGCGCGCGTCGCCAGGCGATCGAGGTGAAGAATCTGTCGGTCGAACAACACGACTGAGACCTTCGACCACGTCTCGTTGTGTACCGGAGGCCGTCCGGGGCCGGGCTTCGAGTGGCTGCGTGTGGGAGTGGGGCGTGTGCGCACTGCTCGGGCCCGTTTTTTCAGCATCGGGTCAGCGCCTGTCGGACGGGGAAGTATACAGCGCAGTTGTTGGTAGCACAAACACAGCAGTAGCGTGAACTGAGCGTTATCACTTCCTGATCGCATGGCATCCAAGGTTTCGAAAGAGCGGCGCCGCATCGGCCGACCTCCGGCGGGTGCGCGTGAAGGCGAGCGAGTGAAAGACTATCCGCAGCTCAGCATCCGGCTGCCGACGGAGGTGAAGGCGAAGCTGCAGGCGCTGAGCCTGATCGCGTCGCGCCCGCAGTGGCGCATCATCACCGACGCGATCGACTGCTACGTGCGTGAGCGCAGCGATGCCGAGCGTCGCATGGTCGACGAACTGGTCGGGCGCTCGCGCACCCGCGCTCGCGCGCGCCGGAAGACGTGATCACGAATTCCCACATCCAGATTCCTGATGCTTCGGTGCCGGTTCTACACGGCGGCGGGCGCGGGTTCAGGTGCGGCCGCAATCGGCAGGTAGATCAGGAACGTGGCGCCACGTCCGATCTCGCTCGCGACCGTGATGTAGCCGCCGCTCTGCTTCACGATGCCGTAGACGATCGACAGACCGAGCCCTGTGCCCTTGCCCTGTTCCTTCGTCGTGAAGAACGGTTCGAAGAGTTTCGCGCGCGTCGCTTCGTCCATGCCGGTGCCGCTGTCGGCGACGCTCAACCTGGCATAGCGTCCCGGACGCCCTTCGACGAACGCCGCCGCCCCGTCGTCGTCCAGCTCGACCTCATCGATTCGTACGGTCACGCGGCCACCGTCGGGCATCGCATCCCGGGCGTTGACGACGAGGTTCATCACGCATTGTTCGATCTGACCCGAGTCGGCGATCACCTGCAGCGGTTCCGCCGGAACGACGATCTCGAAATCGATCTCGGGACCGATCAGACGGCGCAGCATCGTGTCCATCCCGCGGACAACGTCGCCGAGCGCGAACAGGCGCGGTCGTGTCGCCTGGCGACGGCTGAACGCGAGCAGTTGGCGGGTCAGGCCGGCGCCGCGCTCGACCGCCTGCTTGATCTCCGCCGCCTCCTCGCGCGCCGACTCGTCTGGTGACATCTGCATGAGCATGAGGTCGGCCGCTCCCATGATGCTCATCAGGATGTTGTTGAAGTCGTGCGCGACGCCGCCGGCGAGCCGGCCGATGGCTTCGAGCTTCTGCACCTGACGGAGTTGTTCCTCGAGCGCACGGCGTTCCGTGATGTCGCGGAAGAACCCGGTCAGCTCGGCGCGGTTGTCGCTGCCGATGCGCGCGACCGTCAACTCGAGCGGGAACTCGGTGCCGTCGGCGCGCAGACCGTGCAGCTCGATCTGCCGGCCGGCGAGCGGCCCGCGGCCCCGCCGCTGATAGTCGTTGAGCGCGCGGACCCGCTGAGCGCGCTCGTCGGCAGGGAGCAGCATTTCGACGCTCCGGCCGAGCACGTCGAGCCGTGCGTAGCCGAACATCTGCTCCGCCGCAGGATTGAACTCGCGGATGTTCAGCTCCTGATCCATGGTGACGATCGCGTCGTGCGCCGCTTCCAGAATCGCGCCCTGGCGCGCTTCGCTCTCGCGGCCGGCGAGATACATCCGGTAGGTCAGATAGAGCGGTGCGGCGGCGAGGAGCAGCGTGAGCCAGTAGCCCGAGGTCTCCGTCACCTTGATCACGACCGCAGCGGCCGCGGCGCCGAGCAGGTAGCTCGGTGCGCTCGGCGCAAAATCGGTCTTCCAGATCCGCCACGCGTTCTGGTTCGTGGTGAACGCGACGGCGAGCGCGACGGGGATCGTGTTGACGAAGAAATAGGTCAGCGCCATGCCGGCGAGCGGCATGATCAGTGCCGCCGGTTCGGCATCGGGCCTGCCGCCCAGCCGCTGGAAGACCTGGCCCGCCGCCTGCGCCGTGAGGACCAGCATCGACATGTTGAACAGGGTGCGGAACAGCGGGTTCGGCGTGCGCGAATTGAGCGTGGTCTGGCTCCATCCGGACGCGGCGCCGATGATCATCGTCGTGTGCGGCCCGCGCAGGATCAGCGCGGCGATGTCCACGACGTACGACACCGACATGTTCGATCCGCTCGCGATCGCGAACTGGACCTTGAAGGCCGAGGTGAGCGACGACAGCAGGATGAAGAAGATCAGCGGGACGATTGGCGTGAGCGTCGCACGCGGCACCAGCGCACAGAACGTCACGGCGCCGAGGGCGATGACGAACAGGATGTACCAGCGAGCGCGGGCCGGCAGGTCCCGGAACAAAACCTCTCAAGTATAACCGTGTTGACATCATTCAAACATATGTTTTATACATTTGTTTGAGAATGGCGACATGCGCAAACGATTGCTTCTCCTGGTGATTCTGGCCGCGGCTGCCGGCGCCGGTGCGTACGCGTACACGCGGATGGGTCCGCCCTCGCTCGTGCTGACCGGCATCGTCACCACCAACGACGTCATCGTCAGCCCGCAGATCGGCGGCCAGATCTCGCAGCTGCTGGTGAACGAAGGCGACACCGTCACCCGCGATCAGCTGGTGGCGGTGATCGCGCCCGACGAGTTGAAGGCCGACACGGCCTATTTCTCGCAGAACGTCGCCGGCCTGTCCTCGCAGGTGCGCGAGTCCGAAGCGGCGCTCAGGTTTCAACAGCGGCAGATGGCCGACCAGATCAGCCAGGCCGAATCGACGCTGGCGTCGACGGAAGCGCAGGTCGCTGCCGCGACCGCCGACCTCGAGAACCTCCGTCTGATCTACCAGCGCACGCAGGATCTGTCGCGCCAGGGCGTTGTCTCGCCGCAGGAGCTCGACCAGGCGCGCACGGCCGCCGCCTCGGCGCAGGCCAAGCTCGACGCGCTGAAGAAGCAGGTGGAGGCGCAGCGCGCCGCCGTCGCGATGGCGCGCGCCAATGCCGAGCAGGTGCAGGTCCGGCGCAGTCAGGTCCAGACCAACGAGCACATGCAGGCGGCTGCGAATGCGCAGCGGGCGAAGGCCGACGTCCGCCTCCGCTACACCGAGCTCCACGCGCCGATCGAGGGCATCGTGGACGTGCGGGCCGTGCGCGTCGGCGAAGTGGTGACGCCCGGACAGCCGGTCGTGACCCTGATCAATCCTGACGACCTGTGGGTGCGCGCCGACGTCGAGGAGAGCTACATCGATCGCGTGCGCATCGGCGACATGCTGACGGTCCGGCTGCCGTCGGGGGTCGAGCTGCCGGGAACGGTGTTCTACCGCGGCGCGGACGCGTCGTTCGCGACGCAGCGCGACGTCAGCCGCACCAAGCGCGACATCAAGACGTTCGAAATCCGGCTGCGCGTCGACAACAAGGATCGCCGCCTCGCCGTCGGCATGACGGCGTACGTGCTCCTGCCGGCGTCGTGAGATGACGCGGTCGTGACCCAGCATCGTCGCGCAGCGGCTTCGCCCGAGCGATCAGCATGGCAGCCATAGACGTCCGATCGATCGTCAAGAAGTTCGGCGAGTTCACCGCGGTGAACGGCATCAGCTTCGCGGTGGACGACGGCGAGATCTTCGGTCTGCTCGGGCCCAACGGCGCCGGCAAGTCGACGCTGATCAGGATGCTGGTCACGCTGCTGCCGCCGACCGCCGGCACCGCGGTGATCCACGGCTACGACATCGTCAAGCAGGCCGACAGCGTGCGCCGCACGATTGGCGTCATCCCGCAGGCG
>DATFXR010000517.1:0-4607 GCA_035315685.1 Vicinamibacterales bacterium
GATTCAGGAAGTGCAGGTGCTGACCGGCAATTACATGCCCGAATACGGGCGCGCCAGCGGCGGCCAGATCCGGTTCGTCACCAAGAGCGGCAGCAACCGCTACAGCGGCAGCGGCTCGTACTTCCTGCGCTCGGACAAGCTGCAGGCCAACACGTGGTCGCGCAACCGGAGTCCCAACGCCAGCGAGAACAGCGGTCCGGCGCCGTTCGACTACAAGCAGTACGGCTACGCGTTCGGCGGACCGGTGCCCGGCAGCGCACTCAAGGATCGCCTGTTCTTCTTCGGCGCACAGGAATGGGTGAACTATCGGGCGGTGCTGACCAATACGGCGACGGTGCCGTCGCTGGCGATGCGGCGCGGCGACTTCAGCGAGCTGCTCAATCCTGCCAATCCGTACTTTGGGCGGGCGATCACGATCAGCAACCCGCTGACTGGCCAACCGTTGCCCGGCAACGTTATTCCGCCGGCCATGCTGTCGCCGAACGGGGTCGCGCTGCTGAATGCGTACCCCGAGCCGACGCCGGGCTTCCAGCTCGGATCGGCGAACTCGATCTTCAACAGCGACAATCCGCAGGATCAGCGGAAGGACAACATTCGATTCGACTATCGTCTCAACAGCAGCAACCAGATCACGTTTCGCTATTCGAAGTACAACTGGGTGGCGATCGACGCGTTCCGTCCGGCGACCGGGTTTCCGTACGCGCGCACCGACTGGGACCGGCCGAATTCCACCCAGACCCTCAGCTGGACGAGCACCATCCGCAACAACCTGATCAACGAGGTGACCTACACCCACTCGCTCGATCAGGTGTTCATCAATGTCTTCACGGGCACCGATCTCTACAAGCGCAGCCGGACCGGGATCAACTATCCGTACATCTTTCCGGCGAACAAGGAGATTCCGGACAAGATCCCCACGATTTCGATCGCCGGCTTCACCGAGATCGACGGCGGACCCTATCCGTCGTCGTCACAGGGACCGATTCACACGTTGTCCGATGCCGCGACGCTGGTCAGGGGACGCCACACCTTCAAGGCCGGCGTCGTCGTCGAATACTCGGGCGAGGACGATTTCGATCAGATCAACGTGCAGGCGATTCCGGGCAGTACGAACAACCAGAACGGCCGCTTCGAGTTCCTCGACAACCGTGCCGGCGGGACCGGCCTCGCGGTCGCGAACGCGGCGATCGGCCTGTTCAGCAACTACGCCGAGATCGGGCAGCGCGCCTTCACGCCCTGGCGGGCGCTGGCCACCGACATCTTCGTTCAAGACTCGTGGAAGCCGGCGAGCAATCTCACCATCGAAGGCGGCGTGCGCTGGGCGATCTGGCCGCCGTGGCACTCGCAAACCAACAACATCGCGAACTTCGAGCCCCAGTTCTACGATCCGAAGAACGCCGCGATCATCGATCCGGTCACGGGACGGATTACCGGAGGCAATCGCTACAACGGCATTGTTCTGCCAGGCACCGGGTTTGAGGGCGACGGCAACAACCTGGTCGTGGCGAACGATCCGGCCGTGCTCGCGCTGTTCCGCGATCAGCCGGTGGGATTTTCCGAGACGCATCTGAACACCCTCGAGCCGCGGGCGGGACTCGCCTATTCGATCAACGACAAGACCGTCCTGCGCGCGAGCGCGGGCGTGTTCCACAACCGCGTGACGCTGAACGACTCGACGTTGCTCGGCGGCAATCCGCCGTTTCAACCGCAGGTGAGCGTCAGCAACGGAACGGTCGACAACCCCGGCGCGGGCGGCGCCGCGAATCTGCCCTTCTCCATGACTGCGCAGGACGTTGTCTTCAAGCTGCCGACCGCCTATATGTGGGCGACCGGCGTGCAGCGCGAGTTGCGGTACGGATTCATGGTCGATGTCTCCTACGTCGGGCGCCTGGGACGCAACCTGCAGCGCGAGCGCAACATCAACCAGTTGCTGCCGGGGACGCTGCAGGCAAACCCGGGCGTGAACATCGCGGCGCTGCGCCCGTACCTGGGCTACGGCGCGATTCGCCTGTCGGAGAATGCCGGATCGTCGCGATACAACGCGCTGCAGATCAGCGCCGACCGCCGCTACCTGAACGGTCTGAAGGTCGGTGTCGCCTACACCCTCGGAAAGTCTGAAGACGACGGCAGCGACAAACGCAACGTCGTCTGGAACACCTACGACGATTCGAGCTACTGGGGTCCCTCGAATTTCGATCGCCGGCATGTGCTGAACGTCTACTACATTTACGACCTGCCCTTCTGGAAGGACCAGGACACCGCGCTCAAGAACGCGCTCGGCGGCTGGCAGGTGTCAGGCGCGACGTTCTTCCGTACCGGCACGCCGTTCGCCGTCAGCCGGACCAACGACATCGCGGGCGTCGGCGACGGGAATTTCGGTCAGCCGTACAATCTCGTCGGCGATCCGATGGCAGGCGCCAACGGAAACTTCTCGGGCGGCGCTGGGACCGACCAGAACTTCTGGTTCAATCCCGCCGCGTTCGCGGCTCCGGCGGCCGGTACCTTCGGCAACGCGCCGAGGAACGCCTTGTACAACCCGTCGGAGCAGCAGTGGGACATCGCGTTCTTCAAGAACTTCCGCATCAACCAGACGCAGCGGCTGCAGTTCCGCGCCGAAATCTTCAACTTCATCAACCGTCCCAACTGGAGCAACATCGCCGGGTCGACGACAACGTCGGGCTTCACGACGGTCGATCCGACGAACGCGAACTTCGGACGAGTGGTCAGCAAGAACGACGCGCGCCGTGACGCGCAGCTGAGCCTGCGGTACATGTTCTGAGCGGACTCGGGGCTGGGGGCTGGGGACTGGGGACTGGGGGCTGGGGGCTGGGGACTGGGGGCTGGGGACTGGCGACTAAAGACTAGCGACTGACGACTCGCCGTGTGCTCGCGATTATGATCGCGAGCACATGCCACGCGCGCGCGCTTGGCCTGGCGCGATCGTCGAACGTGGGCGTTGCGCGAAACCTACTCTCACTGCGTCATCCATCCGACCGTCGCAAACAGACAGAAGTCCGTCACGAGCTGCAGGTCGCCGCCGGCCGCGTCGTTTGCCGCGCGCATGCGCGCGACGCCGGCGTCGAACTCTTCGTCGGTCAACACGCTGAGCTGCGACGTGAACGAACGATGGACGATGCCGGTCGCCAGCGCGTCCGTCGCGGACCGGACGCCCTCGATGCGATCGGCCTCGAATGATTCGCTCCACGAGAACCCGGCGAGCGTCATCTCGCCACGCAGCGTGCGGACCCGCGCGAAGCGCTGACGATCGATCTCGAGCGTCGCCGGAAAGTAGTCATAGACCCACCAGGCGTCGCGCTCGGTGTGCGGATCCTTGCCGATGCTGAGCAGGCCGCCGCCCGGTCGCAGAATCCGGTGCGCCTCGGCGAAGAACTGCGCGCGGTCGGAAAAATGGTGAAGTGCGTTGATGCAGTAGACGCGATCGAAGGTCGCCTCACCCCAGGGAAGCGCTTCCGCTCGTCCGCGTACGAGTCGCGCGCCAGGCACGGCGGCACGTGCGCGGGTGATCATCTCCGAAGAGGGTTCGACGCCGGCGATCGGCCGCTCGGCAAACATCGCCAGCCAATGGCCTGTGCCGCACCCGACGTCGAGGATCGCGTGCGCATCGCCCACGAAATCGCTCAGCGCGTCGCGGACACCCGCGTACTCGAGGATTTCGTAGCGCCGATCGTAGCCGGCGGCGATGCGGTCGTAGTCGGCAGTGCGTCCGGGCGGCCTCGTCACGGGATCTGCTTTGCCGGCAGGTCGAGCACTTCGCGCGCCGCCGCGGCATCGCCCTCTCGGACGAGGATTTGAAATCCATCGCCCGCCCACGCGAGGTGCTGCCGCATCCCTCCCACGGTGTCGGCCTGAATGATCGAGTCGATGCCGGCGGCGTCGAGTGCGCTTTTCGCGACGTCCGCTTCGGGTTGGCTGCTGAACGTGTGAACGACGACGAGGTCTGCGTCGGACATAGCGGCATTCTACTGGCGACTGGGGACGGGGGGCTGGAAGCTGGGGACTCATGAGGACTCGGCGAGTACAGCGCTTCTCGTCTCCTGAGCACGTAGTGTCCGGCGTTCGCCGGACTTCTCAGGTCCGCCTGAAGGCGGACACTACGTAAGAATGCAACGTGCCGTAAAGGAGTTGGAGATTACTCACTCCGCAGCGCGGTCATCGGATCGATCGAGGCCGCCCGGCGCGCGGGCAGATAGCTGGCGCCGAGCGCCGTGACGCCGAGCGCGACCGCCAGCAACGCCGTCACCCGCAGATCGGTCGAGACGACTCCGAGCAGCCCGGCTTCCATCCCGCGGCTCAGCGCGACCGACAGGAGGAGGCCAATCGCGAGTCCCACCGCGGTCAGCCGAGCGGCTTGTGTGAGTGTCAACCGCGCCACGTCGCGACCGGTCGCGCCGAGTGCAATCCTGACGCCGATTTCCCGGACGCGCTGCGCCACGAGATAGGTCATTACCGCATAGAGACCGAGCAGCGCGAGGAGCAGCGCAAGACCGGCAAACGCCGCCATCACCGCGGCGATGTACTGCAGGCTGATCGTTCGCTCGCTGAGCACCTGCCGCAGGCTCATGATCTCGAACACGGGCTGGGTCGCG
>DATFXR010000518.1:0-9199 GCA_035315685.1 Vicinamibacterales bacterium
CTTGAAGCGCCATGCGACCTCGAGCTTGTTGAAGTTATCTTTGGTGATCTGGTCGAGCGGCGAGTACCGCGTGCTGGCCAGATCGCCGCCGTAGGTCGGCCACTCGGCGCCCTTCGGCTTCGCCGGCTGCTGCCCGCGCAGCGCGACAGTGGTCGACAGACACGCGGAGACGAGGAGAACGAGAGGCAGTCTTCGCATAATGCGCGACATGATATCCCGGTTCGCGCCGGCGCCAACCGGCTTCCTCCATCTCGGTCACGTCGTCAATGCGGTCTGCGTGTGGCGCGAGACGCGCGCGCGCGGCGGGCGCGTCCTGCTGCGGATTGAGGATCACGATCAGCAGCGAAGCCGGCGCGAATACGAAGCCGAAATCCTCGACGATCTCGCGTGGCTCGGCTTTGCCGCCGATGAACCGCTGGTCCGGCAGAGCGAACGCGGCGAGATCTACGAGCGCGCGCTCGATGGACTCAGACGCCAGGGACTTGTGTACGCCTGTAACTGCTCGCGCGCGGCGATCACGAGGGCAGGCCTGAAGGCTCGCGCATCCGGCAACCGGGACGAAACAGATCCGGCAGCGCAGCCCTTCGGGGCTGCCGATTCCGAGCTCTGGTATCCCGGCACATGTCGCGAACGCCGACTCCCTGAAGAGCCCGGTCTCGGCGTACGCGTCCGTCTCGAGCCCTCGACCGAGCGGTTCGACGACCTCCGCCACGGTCCGCAGGAACAGCAGCCGTACGAGCAGTGTGGCGATCTCCTCGTCAAGGACCGCGACGGCAACTGGACCTACCAGTTCGCCGCCACCGTCGACGACTACGTCCAGGGCGTGACGCTGGTGATCCGCGGCGACGACCTGCTCGCATCGACCGGCCGCCAGCTTCAGCTCGCGCGGTTGCTCGGACGCAGGGAGCCGCCGCAGTTCCTGCACCACGCGCTGATCATGAAATCGCCCCGTCAAAAGCTCAGTAAGTCCGATAGTGACAGCGGGATCCGCGAGCTGCGCGCCCTCGGCTGGACGCCGGCGCAGGTGCGGGATCACGCGATGTCGCGGGTCGGCCGTTTCCCGTATGATCTCCAGTCATGAAGAGGTCTCTTTTCGCCAGCGTCGCTGCCGCTTTCCTGGCCGTATCCGGCGCCGCTCCCGCTCTTGGCGCGACCGATCACGCCGAGTGCTCGCACCTCGTGATGCTGAAGCTGCCTGACGTGAAACTGACCGAAGCGACCGCCGTGCCGGCGGCGGCGAGCGGCGCGATCCGCGTGGCGCACTGCAGGGTGAACGGCACCATCGGATCGGAGATTCACTTCACGCTGCTGATGCCCGACGACTGGAACAGGAAATTCATGATGGGCGGCGGCGGCGGCTTCGTCGGCCAGATCCAGAACCAGGCGGGCGCGTCGGTCAACGACGGCTATGCCACGGTCGGCACCGACACGGGCCATCAGGCCGGCATCACCGACGGAAAATGGGCGCTCAACAATCCGGAGCGGCTCGTCAATTTCGGCCACCTCGCGGTCCATCGCACGGCCGAGGTCGCGAAGGCGATCGTCCGCAGCTACTACGGTGCGACGGAAGCGAAATCCTACTTCTCGGGCTGCTCCAACGGCGGACGTCAGGCGTTGATGGAGGCGCAGCGCTATCCGGAGGACTTCGACGGCATCATCGCGGGCGCTCCGGCGTACGACTTCACCGCGATTGCCGCGCAGTTCATCAAGGAGATGCAGGCGGTGTTTCCGGATCCTCGCAACCTGTCCGCGCGGCTGTTCACGGTGGAGACGATGAAGTCGGTCGAAGCGCAGCTGATTGCGAAATGCGACGCGCTCGACGGCGTGAAGGACGGACTGATTGAAGATCCGCGCGCCTGCAAGGTCGACATCGGATCGCTGACCGGGCTGAGCGAAGCGCAGAAGACAGCGCTCAAGACGATCTACGGCGAAACGCGGAACAAGGACGGTGTGATCTATCCGGCGCAGCCGGTCGGCGGGGAAGGCGAAGCGGTCAACGGGTGGGCGCAGTGGATCGTCGGCGGCACAGCCGGCCTGCCTGGCCAGAACGCGCCAAGCGCGCGCTTCGCGTTCGGCACCGAGATATTCAAGTACATGGTGTTCAACGATCCGTCGTGGGACTACACGCGGTACGAATTCTCGAACTACAAGAAGGACACCGCGCTGGCGGCGAGCGCCCTCAACGCCACGAACACCGATCTGGACGCGTTCAAGGCGCGCGGCGGGAAATTGATCCTGTGGCACGGTTGGTCCGATCCGGCGCTGACGGCGCTCGGCAGCATCCGCTACTACGAGGGCGTGCAGGCGCACGACGGGAAGTCGGCCGATTACTTCAGGATGTTCATGATGCCCGGTGTGCTGCACTGCGCCGGTGGTCCGGGTCCGGATACTGCTGACTGGACCGCGGCGATTTCCGACTGGGTCGAACACGGAAAGGCGCCCGAGCGCGTTGTCGCGAAGAAGACGTCGGCAGGGGCCGTGACCCGGACGCGCCCGCTGTGCGCCTATCCGCAGAAGGCCGTCTACAAGGGATCAGGCAGCACTGACGAGGCGGAGAATTTTGCGTGCAAGTAACCACGCGCCCGACGGAGGTCAGACCGGTGTCCCGAACACCCGTCTGACACCCGCGGCGGCGCTGGTAACGGCACTCGTCGGCGTGTGGGCTGCCGTCCCGGCGATCGCCCAGCGCACCGGAAATCCGCCGCCGCCCACGCTCACGCTCACTACGGCGGACGCCGCGTGGGAGCGCGGTGACTACGTCGCGGCTCTGAACGGCTACCTCCAACTGCTCGCGTCGCCGGGCGGCGACCGCTGGCTGCGCCCGATCGCACTCACCACCGGCGAGCTCTTCGAGACGCGTGAGCTCACGACCGACGGACGCGCGCCGCGCTTCAGTCCGGACGGGACGCTGATCGTTTACGAGACGGGCCTCGAGACGTCGCGCCGGACGAAGATCCTGAAGAACGATGCGTCGCGAACCGAAGTCGCCGATTTGCCCGGTGTCTCGGCGACGTTCTCGTCAACGCTCGCGCAAGTCGCGTACCTGAAGCTTCCCGATCACGACGAGATCCTCCGCGCGTCTGACGCCCTGGCCGCCGCATCGCTGACCGCGCAGAACCGGACGCTGTTGACGCAGACGCTCTCGTGGCTCATCGCCAAGCACGCCGCGATCGTCGTCCGCGATCTCGGCAACGGACGTGAGATGGAGTTGCCGACGCCGGAGCTGCTCAAGGCCGGCCTCACGTTCAGCGCCGACGGCCGCGTGCTGTATTTCCTGGGTGCGAAGGAGAGCGAGCCCGATCGCACCGACATCTACGAGATCAGTGAGCTGGCGCCGAAGCCGGTCGTCGTCGCGAGCGCCGGCGGTTTGAAGAGCGCGCCGATCGTCGATCCTGCCGGCCGCGTGCTCATCTACACGATCCCGACGCTGAATCCGCTGCGACGGCCGCAGGAGGCGGGAACGGCAGGAGGGGCGGGAAGGGCAGGAAGGGCAGGAGGGGCAGGAGGGGCAGGAGGGGCAGGAACGGCGGGAGCGGCGGGAGGGGTGGCGCAGCCATCGTTTGCGATTGTCGATCTCTCCTCGCATCGCATTTCGACCGTGATCGGTATGGCGCCTGCGTTGTCGGCCGACGGGAAGACGCTCGCTTACATCGCGCGCGACGAAACCGGGTACGACTTGATGATCGGACC
This sequence comes from Vicinamibacterales bacterium, assembly GCA_035315685.1. Lineage (GTDB taxonomy): Bacteria > Acidobacteriota > Vicinamibacteria > Vicinamibacterales > CAVVIG01 > QHWK01. The sequence continues at coordinate 3,691 of DATFXR010000518.1, forward strand.
GATCGTCGGCGCGCAGACGAGCGTCAAGCGGACGACGCTGCGGCTCGACGCGCCGGCGTTGTCCGCGGACGGCAGCCGCGTCGCGTATCAGCAGATGCTCGAGCACGATTGGGAGATCTTCGTCGCCGATCGTGACGGCACCGGCGAGCAGCGCGTCACGCGCGAGATCCAGCACGACATCCTGCCGCGGTTCCTCACCAACGATCGCCTGCTGGCGCTCGTCGGCGAGCCGCGCCACCGCCGCTCGTATGTCTACGAGCTGTCGCGATTTGATGCGGACCGGCGTCTGCCAGGGGCGCGCATCCGCCTGTTTCACAACAATACGATCCGGACCATTGCGCCGGAGTATCAGTGGTCGCCGAGTCCGGACGGCCAGCAGATCCTGGTTGGCGCGGAACGCGACGGCGACACTGTTTCGCCCCAGCGTGGCGTGTATCTCGTCGACCTGCGCCGCACGGTATCGAAGAGCGCCCTCGTCGAGCGCCTGCGCGCCAACCTGAAGAGCGAAACGGCGTTGAAGGCCGCCGGCACGCACGCCTTTGCGCCAATCGCCGCCGAAGTCCGCCGAGTACTCGCGCAGGTCTCAACGTCTCGCATTTTCGACTACGAGAAGGCGCTGTTCGATTTCGACTCCAAGCACATCTCGAAGCCCGGCAATCGGCGCGCCGCGACCTACCTCTTCGACACCTACGCATCATTTGGATACGCGCCCGAATATCAGTGGTTCGAGCCACCATCTCGCGGGACCAGCACAGGCCAGCCGCCCGACGCGACGACCACTCAAACCGGGAACCGGACCGCGAACGTCGTCGCAACGCTGCGGGGCACCGTCAATCCGGAGATCGTGTACGTCATCAGCAGCCACTACGACTCGGTCGAAGGTGGTCCGGGTGCCGACGACGACACGTCGGGTACGGCGGCGCTCGTCGAAGCGGCCAGGGTCCTTGCGGCGCATCCGCTGCCCGCCACCGTGGCGTTCGCGTCGTTCACCGGCGAGGAGTCGGGACTGCTTGGCAGCCGCGAGTTCGTCCGCCGCGCGGTTGCGGCGCACACGCATGTCGCGGGAGCGCTGAACAACGACATGATCGGGTGGACCAACGATCGGCGGCTCGACAACACGATCCGCTACTCGAATCCCGGCATCCGCGACATTCAGCACGCAGCAGCGATGCTGTTCACGCGGCTGATCACCTACGACGCGCGGTATTTCAAAGGAACCGACGCCGTCTCGTTCTACGACGCCTACGGCGACGTGGTCGGCGGCATCGGCTCGTACCCGGTGCTCGGCAGCCCGCACTACCATCAGCCGAGCGACCGCCTCGAGTTCGAGAACCATCAGCTGATCGCGGAAACGAGCAAGACGACGATCGCGACCGTGATGATGCTGGCATCGAGCCCGTCGAGGCTGACGCAGCTGACCGTCGAGCGCGCCGCTGCGCAGACGTCGATCGCGTGGGCAGCAAGTCCGGAGAAAGGCGTTGTGTCGTACATCGTCGCGTACGGTCCGGCGATCGATCCGCTGCGGCACCGCGTCGCGGTCACGCAGCCGCGCGTGGCGCTGCCAGCTCTTGCGACCGGAACGGTCGTGTCGGTGAAGGCGGTGAACGCGCGTGGGCTCGAAGGGTGGGATTGGGCGACAATCGTGGTTGGAGGCGGCGCGGCGCACAGGGCGACGACGCCGTAAGTCGTCAGTCGCAAGTCGTCAGTCGTTAGTCGCAAGTCGTCAGTCGCAGGTCGTCAGTCGCAAGTCGTCAGTCGCAAGTCGGAGACAAGCTGCCGCTCGCAACGAGGTCCGGCGGCCCGTGTGGAGTGCTTATGAACAGGGTGATCAGCTTCGCAGTCGCTGCGGTGGTCGCGGCGGCGATCGTGTCGAGCGTGGGCCGTGCCGCGGGGACGCCCGCCTGCGATCCGAATAACGGCGGCATCAAATTACCGGAGGGCTTCTGCGCTGCCGTCGTCGCCGACAACGTCGGCCGCGCGCGGCACCTGCTCGTCGCGCAGAACGGCGACGTGTTCGTGACCACCCAGACCGGCCGCGGCGGTTCCGGCGGCGGCATCGTCGCGCTCCGCGACGCCGACGGCGACGGCACGCTCGAGACGAAGGAACAGTTCGGGCAGGGCAGCGCGACGGGCATCGGCATGCGCAACGGCTACCTCTATTACGCGACGCCGACGCAGATCATCCGCTACAAGCTGCCAGCGGGACAGCTCAAGCCGACCGGCGAGGCCGAGATCGTGGCGAACGACCTTCCCGAGCGCCGCCAGCATGCCGACAAGGGGCTGGCGTTCGACGGCAAGGGTGGCGTGTATGTGAACTTCGGATCGCCGTCGAATGCCTGTCAGCAGCCCGATCGGCAGCCGAACGTCGTCGGTCAGGATCCGTGCCCGTTGCTCGACACCTATGCGGGCATCTTCCGCTTCGACGAGAACAAGCTCGGACAGAAGCCGGCTGACGGCAAGCGCTACGTCACCGGCCTGCGGCAGGAAGTCGGCCTCACCTGGCACGACAACTCGCTGTGGTTCGTGATGCACAACCGGGACGGGCTCGACACGATGTGGCCCGGGAAATTCACCGTGGAGCAGAACGCCGAGTGGCCGGCCGAGTATCTCGGCAAGGGCACCGAGGGCGCGAACTTCGGCTGGCCGTACTGCTTCTACAACAACGCGGAAGGAAAGCTGGTCGACAACCCGGAGTACGGCGGCGACGGGAAGAAAGACGATCGCTGCAAATCGTTTACGGCGCCCACGGTCGCCTTCCCGGGGCACTGGGCGCCGAACGACGTGATGTTCTACACGGGGTCGCAGTTCCCGGCGCGCTACCGCAACGGCGCCTTCGTCGCGTTCCACGGATCGTGGAATCGTGCGCCGCTGCCGCAGGCCGGCTACAACGTGACGTTCGTGCCGTTCTCCGGCGACAAGCCCGGCAAGTACGAAGTGTTCGCCGATGGCTTTGCCGGAAAGACGCCGCTCGCGAATCCGGGCGACGCCGTTGCGCGGCCCGGCGGTCTCGCGACCGGTCCCGACGGTTCGCTCTACGTCACCGAGGACATGAAGGGCCGCATCTGGCGCGTCATGTACAAGGCCAGGTGACGGCGCGATGTATCTCCTCTGGCAGATTCTGATCGGGATCCTCGCCGGCTTCCTGGCGGGCAAGATCATGCGCGGCCGCGGCTTCGGGATCCTGGTCGATCTGCTGCTCGGGATCGTGGGCTCGGTCCTCGGCGGATTCCTTTTCGGCGTCCTCGGCCTGCACTCGACCGGCGTCGTCGGTCAGCTGGTCGTGGCCACGGTCGGCGCGATGGTGTTGCTCTATCTGATTCGACGGCTCGCGTAGGCTGCCGGGGACCTTGGGACTGGAAGCTGCAGACCGGCGAAACCGTCGGGAAGCCGCAGAGAACGCAACATGACCCAACCGGCAATCTCCGGTATCGCGCCGTTCTTCATCGTGAAGAACGTCCCCGCCGCACTGGCGTTTTATCGCGACCGTCTCGGGTTCGACGTCACGTTTCAAGGGCCCGAACCTGGCGACATCTTCTTCGGCATCGTCCAGCGCGGCGCCGCAATGATCATGTTCAAGGACGTCGGCGTCGATCCGGTGCCGAACTACACGCGAGACGTCAAGCAGGGCATCGCCCGCTGGGACGCTTACCTCTATGTCCCCGATCCGGACGCGTTGGCGGCAGAGTTCTCGTCGCGCAATGTCGAGCTTTCCGAACCACTCAAAGACACCGATGATGGCTTGCGTGGATTCGAACTCAAGGACGCTGACGGCTACGTCTTGTTTTTCGGTCGTCCTCGCGAATGAGCACGAATTCACATGCCGTTCTGCGTACAAGCTACAGCACGTTTCATTTTGTTCGTAGCGTCCGCCTTCAGGCGGACCCCTGAGAAGTCCGGCTAAAGCCGGACGCTACGTGCTACAGGGAACGGGAAGCGCCGTCGCCCTTCCCCGAGCCCCGAGCCCGCAGCCCCCAGAGTGTCCTACACCGACACGACCTTGTAACACAGGAACGGCGCGGCGCGCGTCCTGCCCAGCGGCTTCCGCAAGTCGAGATGATTCGTCGGCCTGCCGCTGAGGAGCTCCCCCATGTGCACGACGAAGCCGAGAACGTCCTGCAGCGGATTCCCGAGATCGAGATCGAAGTCGACGAACGTGTGCGGCAGATCGGGCGGCGGCACCGCGCTGACGATTTGCATCGACGGCTTTCCTTCGCCGCGAAAACTCAGCAGCTCCTTGTAGCGTGCGCGTACGGCAATGGGCTCGGGAATCGCGCTCAGCAGCCGGCCATGGATCGGTGCATGCGGTCTGCCTTCCGCGAAGAACGGCTTCTCGGGATCGGCAACCAGCGTGTTGACGGTATCGAGCAGCGCGCGATCGACCCTCGCATAGATGCGATCGTTTGCCGCCAGGAACACGTCGTGCACGTGATCGATGAGGGACGTGCTGAGCGTCGGCCGGCTGCGCAGGCTGGCGAGCAGGTTCAGCAGGCACGCCCGGCGGGTGGCGCGGTGATCGTCGTCGTGCACCCAGTCGACCGCGGGAGCGCCATCGAGAGTGGACCGCTCGAGCAGCGCCCGGATCTGCGGATCGCAACCGGTCAGATCCACGTCGATCGTGCGGTCGTCCATCTCGACGTCGACCTGCACGGAGGCACCCGAGTCATGGTCCACGTCGACTGGCTGGAATCCGCTGGTGGTCGCTTCCTCGATCTCGAAGCGCAGCTTGTAGAGTCCCTCCGGGAGCGCATTGCGGTTGACGCCGCGGAGGATCAGCGAGCCGTCCTCGACCGAGACGTTCAGCTTGAATTGCCCCAGGTCCCACCCCTGCACTCTCGCGATGTTCCGCATCCGCTCGCGGGTCGCGTCGGACCGCGCCATGAAGCCGATGCCGACCGTCCGTTCGATCGAATCGGGCTCGTCGAACTCGATCCCGCCGGGCAGCTGTCGTTTGATCCGCAGCCGCCGTCCATTCTTCTGAAAGCGCACCTCAATGAACTCGTTCATCGATCGACCCTCCTTCGTCGCTTTCGCCCTCGAAGCCTATACCGTGACCGACGCTGATCGGCGTACCGCCGCACAGAATCATGTATCGTTTACGCTCGGCGTTTCGGACCACGCGGCGTGATGTCCCGATTCCGATGGAGGACGTATGCGACGGTCAGTGATTCGCGGCCTGCTGGTTCTGGGGTGGATCCCGACGCTCGCGTTGATGGCCGGCACGAAATGGGCGACGGGTACGCCCGCCTTGGCGCAAGGTCCGACGCCCGTCAAGGTTACGCGGATCTACACCGGACCCGACGGGAAGACGAAGGTCGAGGAGCTCGAGATTCCGCTGAAGGCGCAGGGCCGCGGGACGGAGCTGTCGCAGACGGTGCCGGTCAAGTCGCTCCAGTTCCGCCGCACCAACAAGGACTACGCGCTCGACTGGCATCCGGCGCCGAACCGCCAGTTCGTCGTGACGCTCAGCGGCGAGAGTGAAATCGAGCTCGAGGGCGGCCGCAAGCTCCGC
>DATFXR010000519.1:0-3522 GCA_035315685.1 Vicinamibacterales bacterium
AAGAGCGGGTCGGCGTTCAAGAGGATTGTCGTCAAGCCGGCGGTCGACTTCACGCAGCTCGAGGAAGTGCTGATCGTTCTCACACCCACGCCGGCGAAAGAAGCGGCCGCCGGAGTGTCCGAGTGAGGGCGGCCGGGGTGATCCTGGGAGTCGTCGCGGCACTGGCACTTCAAACGACGCTCGCGCGATACGTGGTCAGAGGAACGGTCGCGATCGATCTCGTGCTCGTGGCGGTGGTCTACGTGGCGCTGACCTCCGGGCCGGCGACCGGACTGCTGGCCGGCACCTTTGCCGGCCTGGTTCAGGACGCGCTCTCGACCCCGGTGATCGGCATCGGCGGCCTGGCGAAGACGATCGTCGGCTTCCTGGCCGGAGTGATCGGAACGCAGTTCATCGTGTCGCAGCCGCTGCCGCGGTTCGTCGTGTTCTTCGGGGCCAGCGCGTTGCACGCGGTGATTTTCATGGGGCTCTATACGTTGTTGGACCTCCGGCACTTCGACACTCCCTACCGCGTGGTCGCGGGACAGTCCACCGCCAACGCCCTGGTCGGCGTCATCGCCTTTCAGGTGGTTGAGCTGCTGCCCGGGGCCGTCGAGCGGAGAAGGGCTGCGAAAACCCGCCTTCGGCGGTAGATTGGTTGTATATGGCTGCGCCGCTGGAAGACCGACGCCGGCTGACGATGCGGTTGACGATCCTGCAATACGGGATCACGGTGCTGTTCTCGGTGCTCGCGTTGAGCTTCTGGGTTCTGCAGGTCGTGCAGCACGCGAAGTTCGAGGAAATGGCCGAGAACAACCATCAGCGAACGCTGGCGCTGCGCGCGCCGCGCGGGCTGGTGGTGGATCGAAACGGCAAGGTGCTGGTCGCGAACCGGCACTCGTTCAGCATCTCGATCGATCGCGAGCGCACCAAGGATCTCAACCGGACGATCCGCATGCTGGCCGCGGTCGTCGGCATCGACGAGAAGAACGTGCGCACGATCGTCGACAAGCACCGGCGTGAGCCGACCTACCGGCCGATCGTCGTCGTGCAGGATGCGACGCTCGCGCAGGTGGCCGCGGTGAAGGCGCGGCGCCTCGACTTCGAACTGCCCGGCATCCTGGTCGAGGAAGTGCCGACGCGCGAATATCCCGAAACGATGGGCGCGCATCTGTTCGGCTACGTCGGGGAAGTCAGCGATGCGCAGGTGTCCGATTCGAACGGCCTGAAGAGCGGCGACATCGTCGGGCAGTCGGGGATCGAAAAGATCTACAACGCGATGCTGATGGGCGAGGACGGCGCGAAACGCGTCGTCGTCAACAGCGTCGGCCGCGAAATCCGGACGCTCGAGGAAGAGGATCCGACCGAAGGTCATCGGCTGCAGCTGACCATCGACTTCGACGTGCAGCGGGCGATCGAGGAAGGCTTCGATCAGCTCGGGTTCAACGGCGCCGCGGTCATCCTCGATCCGGCCAGTGGCGACGTCCTCGGATTCACCAGCCGGCCGGCGTACGATCCCAACTCCTTCGCGGCCGGCATCGACCGCGATACCTGGGCGACGCTGACGAGCGACGAGGATCGGCCACTCAGCGATCGGGCGATTCAGGGGCGTTATTCGCCCGGATCGACGTTCAAGATGGCGGTCGCGACCGCGGCGCTGCAGGAAGGCGTCATCACCCCGGATTTCAAGGTTCACTGCACCGGTGGCGCAACGTTCTACGGTCGTCCGTTCAAGTGCTGGAAGAAAGGCGGCCACGGCACGGTCGATCTCCGCCACGCGATCGAGCAGTCGTGCAACGTCTACTTCTACACCATCGGCAACATGACCGGGATCGACAAGATCCACAAGTGGGCGACGCTGCTCGGCCTCGGCGAGAAGAGCGGCATCGACCTGCCGAACGAGGTCGTCGGCATCGTGCCGTCGCCGGAGTGGAAGCAGGCGCGCTTCAAGGAAAAGTGGTACGCCGGCGAGACGGTGTCGGTGTCGATCGGCCAGGGCTCGGTGTCGGTGACGCCGGTCTCGATGGCGGTGTACGCGGCGACGCTTGCCAACGGGGGCACGCGCGTCACGCCGCACCTGCTGAAAGCGGTCGACGAGGGCGGCGGCTGGAAGCCGGTGCCGCCGCCGGCGCCGCGCTCGCGGGCGCCGCTCGACGCCGAGAAGCTGCAGGCGATTCGCGACGGGCTGTTCCTCGTCGTGAACGGCGCGGGCACCGGGCACAACGCGATCCTCAAGGGCTACGACATCTCCGGGAAGACGGGCACGGCGCAGGTCATCTCGAATCAGGGCAAGGAACGCGCCGGGAAAACCGACAAGGATCTTCGCGACAACGGCTGGTTCGTGTTCTTCGCGCCGCGCGACCGGCCGGAGATCGCCGGCGTGGTGCTGCTCGAGCACGGCGTGCACGGCTCGAACGCCGCGCTGATCGCGCACCACGTGCTCGACACGTTCTTCGCGAAGAAGGAAGGGCGGCCGCTGCCGCCGAAGCCCGAGTTCAAGGCCAACCTCGTTCCGTAGAAACGGTTTTTGTGTTCGAACGACGGCTCTACTACCACATCGACTGGGCGCTGCTGCTCGCCATCCTCGCGCTGTGTGCGTTGAGCGTCGTCACGATCTACGCTGCGACGTTCGATCCGACGCACGGCGGGTCGCGCCGGTGGATCATTCAGATGTACGCGATTGGCATCGGGTTGATCGCGATGCTGGTCACGCTCACCGCCGACTATCGGGCCTTCACCGACAAGTCGCACCTCATCTACATCGCGATCCTCGGACTGCTCGTCTACGTGCTGGTGTTCGGCCACGAGAGCAAGGGCGCGCGCCGATGGATCCCGCTCGGCGCGTTCAACCTGCAGCCATCCGAGTTCGCGAAGATGTGCGTGGCGCTGGTGCTCGCGAAGTTCTTCGGTGAGAATCGCAGCGCGCCCACGTGGGGCGACCTCACCGTCGGCGGCATCCTCACCGGCATTCCACTGGCGCTGATCGGCAAGGAACCGGATCTGGGCACGGCCATGACGCTGCTGCCGATCCTGCTGGCGGTCGCGTATCTTGCCGGAATGCGGATGCGCATTCTCGGCATCCTCGCGCTGGCCGCGCTGCTCGCGGCGCCGATCGCGTGGAAGTTCGTACTCAAGGATTATCAGAAGTCCCGTATCTCCACCTTCATCGATCCGTCGCAGGATGCCAAGGGCGCCGGCTATCAGCAGATCCAGGCGCGCATCACCGTCGGGTCCGGCGGGTTGACGGGCAAAGGATTCAAGCAGGGCACCCAGGGGCAGCTGCGGTTCCTGCCGGAAGTGGACAACGATTTCGTCTTCTCGGTGCTCGCCGAGGAGCAGGGGTTTGCCGGCGTCCTGGTGGCGCTCGGCCTGTATCTGTTCGTGATTCTGCGCGCGCTCGAGGCGGCGCGCCTGGCGAAAGATCGCCTGGGCGCCTACCTCGTGCTCGGCGTGCTCGCCAGCTTCACCTTTCAGGTGGTCTACAACATCACCATGTCGGCCGGACTGGCGCCCGTGAAAGGGTTGACGCTACCGCTCATGAGC
>DATFXR010000520.1:0-2737 GCA_035315685.1 Vicinamibacterales bacterium
TCCGCTCACCGGGATGTTTCCGGGGCCGAACTGGTTCAGTGGAAAGAGCCGCGACAAGTGCGCTCCGTTCGGTCCGTTCATCGTGCCCAAGGAGTTCGCGCCGAACCCGCCGCACTTCCACATCGTGACGAAGGTGAACGACGTGGTGAAGCAGGACGGCAACACGTCCAACTGGATCTGGGACGAAGCGCACATGATCCGGTATCTCACGTCAATCCTGACGCTCTTCCCAGGGGACGTGATCTCGAGCGGCACGCCCGACGGCGTCGGCGCCGGGCGCAAGCCTCCCGAGTTCCTGAAACCGGGCGACGTCGTGACGATCGACATCGATGGCATCGGAACGCTGCGGACTCCGATGAAGGCGGCGTCGGCGGGGTCGGCGCAGTGAGCTCGAGTGGCAAAAGGCTACAAGAGCACCTGACGGCGCGGCGTAGCTGGATCGCTCCTGCGATTGGATTGGCGCTGACAGCGACGGCGCCGGCACTACGCGGCCAGCCGCCGCCGGCCGACACGATCCTGGTCAACGGTCACGTCATTACCGTTGATGCGCGCTTCTCGATCGCAGAAGCGATTGCGATCACCGGCGGCAAGTTTGCAGCCGTCGGTACAACTGCCGATATCCGCAAGCTCGCTGGTCCGAGCACGCAGACGATCGATCTCCACGGCGAGACGGTGATTCCCGGTCTCGCCGATGATCATCTGCACGACGCCGGCGGCGGACCGGGCGTCGATCTTTCGCAGGCGCGAAGCCTCGTCGACGTGCTCGCGGCCATCGACGTGCGCGTGAAGTCCAGCCGCCCCGGCGACATCGTCGTCACCAACAGCGACTGGCACGAAGCGCAGCTGAAGGAGCACCGTCTCCCGTATCGCAAGGATCTCGACACGGTATCGCCCGACAATCCGGTCGTCGTCGTGCGCGGCGGCCACGAGTACATCCTCAACTCGGCGGCGCTGACGAAATGGAAGATCACCAAGGACACGCCGCAGCCGGCCGGCGGACGGATCACGCGCGATGCCCAGGGTGAGCTGAACGGCGAGTTGATCGATCGTGCGAAGGCGTTCGTCCAGCTTCCGCCGCCGCCGCCGTTGACGACCGAGGAGCTGGCCGCGCAGCACCGGAAACTGAACCAGGCCGGCCTGACGAGCATTCGCTATCCGGGCGCGTCGGTCGAGCAGTATCGCCTGCTGCAGCAGATGGAGCAGCGCGGCTCGTTGACGATTCGCGTCAATCAGCTGCTGCGGTTCGGCGCCGACAGCGCGGCGGCGATGCGCGACGCCATCGCAAGATCACAGATCAAGCCCGACGAAGGCGACGAGTGGCTGCGGATCGGCGGGATGAAGCTCGCGGTGGACGGCGGTTTCGAGGGCGGATGGATGCGGGAGGCGTACGCCGAACCGTGGGGCGACCACGGCACTTTTTTCGGCGTCAACACGATGAAGCAGGCCGCGTACACCGACGTCGTCAAGGAGCTGAATCGCCTCGGGTGGCGAGTGGCCACGCACGCCGTCGGCGATGCCGCGATCGACGAGGTGCTGGCGGCGTACGAGGCGGCAAACGCCGAAAAATCGATTCGCGGCAGGCGCTGGACGATCGAGCACGGCTTCATCCCGCAGCCCGATCAGTTTCCGCGCATGCAGGCGCTCGGCCTGGTGATCTCGGCGCAGGATCACCTGTATCTCGCCGGCCCCAGCCTGGTGAACTACTGGGGCGCTGCGCGTGCCGCCCGCACGACACCGATGCGGACCTACCTCGATCAGGGATTCGTCGTCGCCGGCGGAACCGATTCTGCGGTCGTGCCCTATCCACCGCTCTGGGTCCTTTATCATTTCGTGTCACGCGACACGATCAGCGGCGGCGTGATGGGCACGGATCAGAAAATCTCGCGGAAGGAGGCGCTGCAGGTCGAGACCATCAACAATGCTTACCTGACTTTCGAAGAGCGAACGAAAGGTTCGATCGAACCCGGCAAGTTTGCCGATCTCGTCGTGCTGCCTGAGGATATCCTCGCCTGTCCCGAGAAACAGATCGAACGCATGCGCATATCTATGACGATGGTCGGCGGGCGCGTTGTCTACCGCAGACCGTAAGGCCTTACGCTTCGGGTAACTGACTTCGGCAGGCCGTGACTCGATTCAACGACTTACGGCTGGTCCCGACCTTGCTCCAGGGAGCCGCACTGTGACGCGATACTCTTACTCCGTTTTCTTGACGCTTCTCGTCGCCTTTACGTTGTTGTCGCCTCTTCGCGCACACGCGCAGCCGCCGCCCGGGGACGCACCACCGCCGCCCGCAGACGCATCGCAGCCGCCGCCCGATCCCGCGCCGGCGGCCGCAGCGCAAGCCGCCGAGGGTGAGGACGACGACGCGAAACTGCGTCCGCTCGAGCCCGACTTCACTGTAATCAACCTCCCGACGACGCTGCCGCTGCCGTTCAAGACCGCCGGCAATTTCCACCTCACGCACCGCTTCGTCGGCGTCAACTACGCCAAGGACGACTTCAACACCATCGCCGAGAACCTGTTCGGGCTCGACGGCCCCGCGATCATCCAGCTCGAATACCGCATCGCGGTCATGAGACATCTCGAGGCGATCGTCGCCCGAACGAATTTCGAGCGGACCATCCAGTTCTCGGCGAAGTACGACTGGCTGCACGAGGGTACGCATGCGCCGTTCGGGCTGTCGATTCTGGCCAGCGTCGAAGGCGGGAACAACTTCCATGCGCACAACGCGAATGAC
>DATFXR010000521.1:0-2345 GCA_035315685.1 Vicinamibacterales bacterium
GCGGTAGCCGCGATAGTCGACTGACACCGGCGTCTCGAACTTGGCGGTGTAGGAGGCAAAGTCCTCGTAGCGGAACAGGCCGCCTTCCGCTTCGGAGAACTGCGCCATCGTGCGCGCGATGTCGCCCTTGTAGAAACGATCACGCGCCGCTTTCAGCGCCTCGTGGCGGCCCTTGGCGGCGTTCTCCTTCTCGGCATCCACCAGCTTGTGCAGCGTTCGCGCGAGATCGGGATTCCGGAAGATCTCGCCCGGCTTCGGCGCGGCGCCGTTCGGGTAGTACACTTTGACGCTGGTCGGATACTTCTTCAGCTTGCGCGAGCCGGCGATCGCACCAGCCATCCGCTCCCCGATCGGGAAGCCGGTCTCGGCCGTCTCGATCGCGGGCTGCAGCACCTGCGCAAACGACATCGTGCCCCAGCGATCGAGCAACAGGTACCAGGCGTCGACGACGCCAGGCACGGTGCCGGCGAGGAGCGTGTCGCTGTCGGGCAGCTGTCCGCCGCGGTTCTTCTTGTACCAGTCGATCGTCGCCAGCTTCGGAGCCGTGCCTTCCGCGTTGATCGAGACAACGGTCTTCGCCTTCGCGTCGTACACCAGAATCACCGCGTCGCTGCCGACGCCGTTCGATGCCGCATCGACGAGGCCGAGAACCGCCTGGCTGGCCACCGCGGCATCGAACGCGTTGCCGCCGCCGCGGAGGATCCGTTCGGCCGCCTGTGTCGCTTCGGGCTTCATCGACGCGGCGGCCTGCGTACGCCCGCGGATCACCGGCCGCGCGGTCCCGACTCGTACTTCGTCGGCAGGATCTTGCCCTTCGACGTTGCTCTGGGCAGTCCGAGCGCCAGTCGAGGGCTGCGCTGTGAGGTGGGCCGTTCCCAGGACAGCGAGAAGGAGGAGGACGCCGCGGAAAGCGTCGTGCGTGCGCATGAGACCTCCAGTGTTGAGACCGTGAAAATTGAGAATTGAGAAGTAAGAATTCGCGGAGCGCGCGTCGAGTATGACCGCGAATTCTTAATTCTCACTTCTTAATTCTTAATTTTTCCGAGCACATCATAAGCGGGAATGGTCAGGAATTCCTCCAAATTGTCCGAGGTGGCGACCTGCTCGAACAGGCGCCGCGCGGCCGCAAAATGGCCGCGATCGAAGCGGGCGGCGCCTACCTCCTCGCGCACCCGCGCGTACTCGTCGTCGAGACGCCGTGCCACCAGCTCACGGGTGACCGTACTACCATCGTCGAGCGTGGCGCGGTGCTTCAGCCACTGCCAGATCTGCGTCCGCGAGATCTCGGCGGTTGCCGCGTCTTCCATCAGGTTGTAGATCGGCACGGCGCCCTGGCCGCCGAGCCATGCCTCGAGATACTGAACGCCGACGCGGATGTTGTGGCGCAGGCCGGCGTCGGTCCGCGTGCCCTGCGGCGGCTCGATCAGCTTCGCGGCGTCGGCGACCACGTCGTTTCGCTTGCGATCGATCTGATTTGGCGACGGCATGCCGTCGTTGAAGACCTCCATCGCCACCGGCACCAGGCCGGGATGCGCGACCCACGTGCCGTCGTGCCCTTCGCGGACCTCACGCAGCTTGTCGGCGCGGACTTTCTCCAGCGCCCGCTCGTTCGCCTGCGGATCGTCCTTGATCGGAATCTGCGCGGCCATGCCGCCCATCGCGTGCACGTTGCGGCGGTGGCACGTCTTGATCAGCAGCTGCGTGTAGGCCGTCAGGAACGGCGCCTCCATCGTGACCTGTCCGCGATCGGGCATCACGAAGTGCGGATCGTTCTTCAGCGTCTTGATCGAGCTGAAGATGTAGTCCCAGCGGCCGCAGTTCAATCCCGAGCTGTGCTCGCGGAGCTCGTAGAGGATCTCGTCCATCTCGAACGCCGCCGGCAGCGTCTCGATGAGCACGGTCGCCTTGATCGTCCCGCGCGGGACGCCGAGCTCTGTCTGCGCATGGACGAAGATCTCGTTCCACAACCGCGCCTCGAGATGACTCTGCATCTTTGGCAGGTAGAAGTACGGCCCCGTGCCGGCCGCGCGCAGCGCCGCGTGGTTGTGGAAGAAGTAGAGGCCGAAGTCGACGAGCATGCCCGGTACCGGCGCGTCGTCCACCTCGACGTGCTGTTCGAGAAGATGGAACCCGCGCGGCCTCACGATTAGCGTCGCCGTCTTCGGGTTCAGCGAGTACTTCTTGCCGGCGTCGGACCGAAACGAAATCGTCCGGCGCACGGCATCCATCAGATTGGCCTGGCCGCCGATCACGTTGTCCCAGGTCGGCGAGTTCGCGTCTTCGAAGTCCGCCATGTAGACCGACGCGCCTGAATTGAGCGCGTTGATGATCATCTTGCGGTCGAC
>DATFXR010000522.1:0-3288 GCA_035315685.1 Vicinamibacterales bacterium
GCGGCGCCGTTGCGCGTCCAGGCGACCGTCGTCACCAGCTTGTGCCGCGATGCGGGGGCCCGTGCGCCGGTGTTCTGCAGCATGAAGCAGCCGGTTCCGTAGGTGTTCTTCGTCAAACCAGGCGACGTGCACATCTGTCCGAACAGCGCCGCCTGCTGGTCGCCCGCGATGCCGCCCAGGACGACCGACTCGAGCCCGAGCGACGCCGTGACCTCACCGTAGACCTCGCTCGATCCGCGCACGTCGGGAAGGACGCGGCGGGGGACGCGCAACGCGCGCAACAGGTCGTCGTCCCATCGCAGCGTGTGGATGTTGAACAGCAGCGTGCGCGACGCGTTGCTGGCGTCGGTGATGTGGAGGCGGCCGTCCGTGAGCTTCCAGATGAGCCACGAGTCAACCGTGCCGAACGCGAGATCGCCCGCTTCTGCCCGCGCGCGCGCGCCGTCGACGTTGTCGAGTATCCAGGCGAGCTTCGTGCCGGAGAAGTACGCGTCGAGCACCAGCCCTGTGCGCTCGCGGAACAGCGGCTCGGCGCCGTCCGACCGCAGGCGATCGCACATGTCCGCCGTCCGTCGATCCTGCCAGACGATGGCGTTGCCGACCGGCTCGCCGGTCCTGCGGTCCCACACGATCGTGGTCTCGCGCTGGTTGGTGATGCCGATCGCAGCGATGTCGCCGGCGCGCACGCCTGCGCCGGCCAGGACTTCGACGGCCACGCCGGCCTGTGAGGTCCAGATCTCCCGCGGGTCGTGTTCAACCCAGCCGGGGTGCGGAAAAATCTGCCTGAACTCGCGCTGCGCAACTCCTCTGATCCCGCCGTCGCGATCGAAGAGGATCGCGCGCGAGCTCGTCGTGCCCTGATCCAGGGCGAGGATGAACGACACGTAGTCCTCCAGTGACGGCGATCGGACGGCCGCGACGGAACCGCCAAGGCACGAAGAGAACGAGGGGGCGGGCCAGCGCTGTTATCGGGATGACAGGAGCTGTGTTCGGTATCACCCTGACTGCTGCCACTGATGATCGCCGGCCAGCAATAACTGCGGCACGATGCTGAACGCGGTGATCGGACCGGTGCCGGAGGGCCGGTCGAAGACGAACACCAGATCGTACCGGGCGGTGCCCTTCGTCGCCGGCCACGTCGGCCAGGTTGCGGGAATCCCCATCGTCCCTGTCGTGCCGGTCTTGGTCAGAATCACCTGGCTGATGCCGGGCTGTTTGGCGGTCCCGAGCGCGATGTCCTGATGCTGCCAGCAGATGAGCACGTCGCCCGGGCACTGCAGGGCAGCGTCCACCATCTTGCTGAAATGATTCTTCGAAAAGTCCTTGTTGATGGTGACGCCGAGAAGGGCGGCGAGCGGCGTAATCGTTTCGTACGGCCGCTGGCTCGGCTCGTCGCCCGACGATGCACTCGACGATGACTTGCTCTTCTTGGGATCGGGATCGGCCGCAAACAGGAACTGCGGTGTCGCAAGGCCCGCTTTGGGCCCCCACGGCGGCGCGAACAGAGACACCAGCGCTCCCGCACGCTGCCATCCGATTGTGACCAGATCCTCGGCGCCGCTCTTTCCACACGACAAACCGTTCAAGGAGACGCCTGCATACGCCTGTCCGGAGTACGTGCCCGGCTTCTCGGCGTGGCGGATGACCATGATCTTCGTCGCGCCCGTAGCGGCGGTCGGCGTCATCGGTGCGTCTCTCCTTCGCTCACTCGGTGCAACCGCCGAGCGCGCTGAGTCCGCAGCATACCTGATCTTTCTGCGGGCTCCGTGCGCTCGGCGGTCGCGTTCTCCTCACCCCTCAAAACCGGAACTGCGCGCCCAGCCGAACGAGACGCGGCTGCAGGATGCTGATGGGCGTGCCTCCGGAGTTCGGATCTGCCGACATGAACGGCGCCACTGTGGTGCTGAGCGTCGTCCCTTCGCCCAGGACCGGGTTGGCGTTGAGCGCGTTGAACACGTCGGCCTGCGCCTGCACGACGACGCCACGGCTGAAGTGGAACGACCGTCGGAATCCGAGATCGAGCTGATTCCAGCGCGGCTCGTAGCGTGTGCCCGGCGAGGCCAGTTGGACGAGAATTGCCGGATCTCCTGCGAATCGGGACGGCAGCACGATCGCGCCGGGGGTGCATCCCGGCACGGTGCAGTCGGTCGGATATCGGGTCGTGCCGCGGTTGATCGTCCACGACACGCCGCCCGACGGCACACCGTTGATCGTCGCCTTGCTCGCGCCGGCGTAGCTTTGCAGCGACGCGCTCGCCTCGATGCCCCACACCAGCGGCACGTTGCCATTCACCTTGAACGAGTGCTGGAACGGCATCGAGGCGTTGGCGCCGAGGTTCTGGTAGGTCGCGCCCGACTGATCGCAATAGCGCAGCGTGTTCGGCGTGTTCAGGGTCGCCGACGAGTTCAGGGTGTTCATCGTGCAGTCGATGTTCACCGTGCGCTCCATCGTCCAGCCGCCGAACATCAGGATGCGGCGCGGCAGCCGCGCGTTCATGCCGAGCTCGAATCCCGTGTAGGTGTTCGAGCGCAGCGCCGTGTCGGTGATGTTGTTCAGATACAAGTCCGGCGTCACGCCGTTCTTGTTCTGATTGATCTGGAACACGGTCACGGCTTCGCCGTTCAACGGATTCACGACCGACGTCGTGGTCCAGTCGTTGACGGGATCGACCGCTCGGTTCAACGTGAAGGCGGTGTTGTACAGCTGCCGTCGGTACCAGTTGAAGTTGACGGCGACGCCGGTCGTCAATTGATGCTGCACGCCCGCGCCGTACTGGAGGTTGTATTCGCGCGTGAAGTTCGGATCGAGCGAGCGATTGGTGATCTTGCCGAAGTTCGGATTGTTGCTGGGACCGATTTCGTTGTCCTGCGCGATGTTGTCGCCGTTGGTGGGCAGCGCGCGGCCGGCGAGGTCGGTATCGGTCCACGTCCGCGTGTCGGTAAAGGTCGCGATCGGGTTGAACAGATTCGCGAACGTGCTGACGTCGGGCGTCATGTACTTGCCGAAGTTCGCCTTCAACGCGGTCCTGCCGTTGCCGAAGAGGTCGTAGGCGACGCCGAGGCGCGGCGACCACGAACTCCAGCAGGTCATACCCGGCAGCGACTGACAGTCGATCGCCGCGAAGCTCTGCGCCGGCGCGAAGCGGCCCGCATCGCGCTGCGCGGCCGGGATCTCCTCCTTCAGATACTCCCAGCGGAGCCCGTAGGTGACCGTGAACCGATCGAGCACCCATTGATCCTGCGCGTAGACACCGACGTTGGCGCGCAGCTGCGGCGAACGGACGATCGG
>DATFXR010000523.1:0-2264 GCA_035315685.1 Vicinamibacterales bacterium
CGGGTCCTGTCCGCGAACAGCCCCACCGGGTGCTCGCCAGAAGAGCACTTGTCACGGCCCACGGCTCCGCGCCCGGCGGGGCGGCCCCGTTCGCGGCCACCCGCGAGCGAGCTAATTTTGCAACCTGCTCTTAATTCTAAACTCGTAATTCTTAATTGTCGTCCACACGATCTATGGCATCTTCTGGTGATGCGATCGCTTCGAGTTGCGTTGATCCTGTCTGCGGCGCTCACCTCCGGTGCGTGCTTCCAGATGACGACCGTACTCAACATCAACGGGGACGGCAGCGGCACGATCAACCATCGGATGATCTACTCCACGCAAGCGCTCGCGCAGCTGCGCCAGTTTGCGTCGGTCGGCGCCGGCCGCGGCGGCGCGCCGCTCGATCCGGTGTCCGAGGATCAGTTCCGCAACATGGCCGTCAGCATCGGGCCCGGTGTCACCTACGTGAAGTCGGAGCTGATCACGATGCCGAACGGCCAGGGCCGGGAGGCGACGTTCGCGTTCACCGATGTGAGCCAGCTGCGCATCTCGACGCAACCGGCGGCGCCGGGGAACATCGCGATCAGCGCCGGCGCGTTGACCACCAGGTCGGAATCGATCACCTTCTCCCTGACCCGCGAGGCCGCCGGTAGCACGGTCCTCCACATCCACGTGCCGGAGCCGAACTTCCTCGAGGCGCTCGGCACGCCGGCCGCCGCCAGTCAGATCGGCATGGTGAAGACGATGCTGGCGGGCGCGAAGGTGCTGCTGATGGCCGAGCCGGCCGGCACGCTCGTCAGGACGAGCAGCCCGTTCGTCGACGGCGGACGCGTGACGCTGCTCGAGATCGATCTCGACGAGGTGCTCAAGGACGAAACGCTGCTGCCGCGGCTGCAGGCGGCGAAAACGCAGGACGAGGCGAAGGCAATCGTCCAGCACGCCACCGGACTCAAGATCAACCTCGATCGCGACATCACGATCGAGTTCACGCCAGCGAAATGATCTCCACCTCCGGCCGTGCGCCGGCGATCGTCAGCCGTGCGACACTCGGCTGCAGATCGAACCGCCGCGGCCCCGCGGCGCCGGGATTCAGTCCGAGACGGCCGTCAGCAGTGCGGACGACGCACGACCGGTGCGTGTGGCCGAAGATCACGATGTCGGCGTGATACCGCGCCAGCGCGAGCTCCGCGGTCGGACGTCCCAGCTCGTGGCCGTGGCTGACGTGAATCGTCAGGCCGCCGGCGGCGATCGTCCGCTCGCGCGCCAGCGACGGATCGTGGGGATCGTCCACGTTACCGAAGACCGCTTCCACTGAGGCGATCGCCGACAGGCCATCGAGCACCGCGTGCGCGCCGACGTCGCCGGCGTGCAGGATCAGGTCGACGCCGCCGAACACGCGCGCGACCTCCGGACGGAGGAGCCCATGTGTGTCGGAGATCACACCGATCACGTAGGCCGGTTGTCCGCTACGCCTCACTGAGTACTTCGTCTGCGGCCGCCATCCTCTCGCGACGGTAGCGACGCAGGGCCGGCGTCGAGACCGCGACCCAGGCCGTCGCGACGAGGCATCCGACGCCGCCGCTGATCACGGAGAATGGCGCGCCCAGCCAGTTCGCAACGGCGCCGGCCTCGAGCTCGCCGAGTTGCGGGCCACCCATGAAGAACACCATGTTGACGCCGGTCATGCGGCCGCGCAATCGATCCGGCGTCTCGAGCTGACGCACGATGTTCCGGATGATCATGCTGACCGTGTCGGTGGCGCCGGTCGTTGCGAGGCAGAAGAACGTCAGCCAGAACGAGCGCGAGATACCGAAGACGACGGTGGCCAGCCCATAACCGGTGACCGCCCAGAGCAGCGTCGGGCCGCGGCGCTGTATCCGCTCGGTCAGCGGCACCATCGCGGCGCTCGTCGCCACCGCGCCGACCGACGGTGCCGCGTACAGCCAGCCGTACCCCCGCGCGCCGACGCGGAGAATGTCCTGCGCGAAGATCGGCAGCAGGGCCGTTGCCGACGAGAAGAACGTCGCGAAGAAGTCAAGCAGCATCGTCGATCGGATGAGCGGCGACCGGAAGACGAACCGCAGCCCTTCGAGCGCCGCATGCAGCGACACGTCGTCGCGCGAGCCTGCTGCCGACGGGGAACGCGGCGGCACATCCCGCATCATCAGCAGCGCGACGATCACGAACCCGAACGAGATCGCGTTGACGATGTAGACCCAGCCCACGCCGGCGGCGGCAATCAGCAGGCCACCGATCGACGGCCCCGCGACGGATGCCGTCTG
>DATFXR010000524.1:0-11110 GCA_035315685.1 Vicinamibacterales bacterium
TTCGTGATGGGCCTGCTGACCGGCACTGTTCTCGGCGCGGGGCTCGGCATGCTGTTCGCCCCCAAGTCGGGGTCGGAACTACGCGGCCAGATCTCGGAGCAGGCCAACAGTCTCGCGAATACGGCGTCGGAAGGTTATCGCCGTGCGTCCGAGAGCGCGGGTGAGTGGGTCGACCGTGGCCGGGAGTTCGTCGACAAGGCGCGCGACGCCGTGTCGCGCGGCGCCGACGAGGCGCAGCGGTACGTGCGCGAGACAGCGAGCAGTATCAGTGCGACCGGCACTGGCCCGGCTTCGCCGTCGAGCTACGGCAGCTCCGAGAACATTCGCGGCAGTCAGCCGGGCTCGATGTCCGGGGCTCCGGGCAGCGGCTCGCGCCGGAGCTGAGCCGCGATGACGAAGGAAAACGCGCGGATCGTCGCGAACGTGGTGATCGCGTCCGCGGGTGTTGCGGCGGCGTATGTCGTCCTGACGACGCCGCCGCTTCGACGTCTGGCGACGCGGGCTGTCCGCATCTGGCTCGGTATGTCGGTGCCGGCGTTCCTGTTCGAAGCGACGCGGCGCGCGTGGGTGGAGTCGGGTCGCGCTGCCTGAGATAATGGCGGGGTGACCGCTCTTCGCGCGATCGGGCTCCGCGCCCGCGAGATCGCGCGCCTCACCGGCCAGTCATTCTGGAAAGGCTTTCTCGGGTTCTATCACAGCGACAACCTGACGTACGCGGCGTCAATCGCCTACTACGCGCTGCTGTCGCTGTTTCCGGTCCTGCTGCTCGCGATCGCGTTGCTCGGCCGGTCCGCCGCCGATCCCAAGGATCGCTCGGCCGTCCTCGAGTTCGTCCTGCGGTACTTTCCGTCCCAGTTCGACTTCATCACCAAGCAGCTCGACGCGTTCGCCAGCAACGGCGCCAGCGTCGGCATCGCCGGTACGATCGCGCTGGTCTGGGGCGCGCTCGGCGTCTTCGGCGCGATCAGCACGGCGGTCAACTACGCGTGGGGTGTCCAGAAGCAGCGCAGCTTCTGGAAGCACAAGCTGTTCTCATTCGTCATGCTGCTCGTCGCCGGACTGATCCTGCTCAGCGCGCTGCTGCTGATCAGCGCGTCGCAGGTCGTCGGCGCGAGCTGGTTTGCCGGCGTGCTCGCGCATTTTCCGGGGCTCGGCGTGCTGCGCAGCTTCGCCGTGCGACACGCGACGACGCTCCTCTTCATCCTCGTCGTCGGGTTGATCTACTACTTCGTACCCAACGCCAAGGTGCGCTTCCGCGACGTGTGGATTGGCGCGTTCATCACCGGGTTGTTGTGGAAGGGCGCGCTCGAAGGGTTCTCGTGGTACATCCGCGACATGACGCGCTTCACCCGCGTCAACGGGTCGATTGCGGCCGTAGTGGTGTTCCTCGTGTGGGTGTACGTGCAGGCGGTAATTCTGCTGTACGGCGCCGAGTTCACCGCCGCGTACGCGCGGCTGCGGCGAGGCCGGCCGGAGGAGGTGCCCGCTGCGCCTTCGCCGAGAACGTGATTCGGGATCGGGGTCGGGAGGGGTTTTGGCAACCAGCCCGGACAAAACCCTTCCCGACCCCAATCCCGAATCCTACGCTCCGAGAGCGCGGATGATCGCCTCGCTGAAGGCGGGAACATCATCGGGTTTCCGCGATGTGATCAAGTTGCCGTCCACGACGACCGGTTTGTCCACGTAAAGGCCGCCGGCATTCTTGACGTCGATCGCAATCGACGGCCAGCAGGTGAGCGTGCGGCCGCGCAACGTGTTCGCGGAAATGAGCACCTGCGGTCCATGGCAGATCGCCGCGACCGGTTTGCCTGCGTCCATCGCATCGCGGGCGAGATCGACCATCGCATGCCGCATGCGCATCCGGTCGGGCGCATGGCCGCCTGGAATCACGAGCGCGTCGAAGTCGGCCATCCGTGCGCCGCCGGCGGCCGCGTCGGACGTGACGACCGCTTCTCCGCGCTTGCCCGTGAACTGCGCACCGGCAGTCGGTCCGATCAGCACGACCGTGGCGCCGGCGTGCCGCAGCGCATCGAGCGGACCGGTGAGCTCACGATCCTCGAACTCCTGCTCGACGAGCATCGCCACGCGCTTGCCGGTCAACTCGGCCATCGCGTGATTCTACTCTGCAGTCTGCGCGTTCTCGGTTGGCCGCTCGCGTGGTGTCATAATGATCGGATGAACCGACTGGCGCGGGAGCGCAGTCCCTATCTGCTGCAGCATGCGAACAACCCCGTCGACTGGTATCCGTGGAGCGATGAGGCGTTCGCGAAAGCGCATGCGGAAGACAAGCCGATCTTCCTGTCGATTGGCTACTCGACCTGCCACTGGTGCCACGTCATGGAGCACGAGTCGTTCGAGGACGCGGCCATCGCCGACCTGCTGAACCAGCAGTTCGTCCCGATCAAGGTCGATCGCGAAGAGCGTCCGGACGTCGACCGCGTGTACATGACGTTCGTGCAGGCGACCACCGGATCCGGCGGCTGGCCGATGAGCGTCTGGCTCACGCCGGACCTGAAGCCGTTTTATGGCGGCACCTATTTCCCCCCGGCTGCGAAGTGGGGACGTCCGGGCTTCGTCGACATCCTCGACGAAATCGCGCGGGTGTGGAAGGCGGAGCGATCGAAGGTGGTCGACTCGGCGGAGGCGTTGACCGAGCGCCTCAAGTCGATCGAGACCGCCCGGCCGCTGTGGACGCTGCCGACCGCCGATGCACTGGCAACGACGGTCAAGCAGTTCAAGGACAGCTTCGACCAGCGCAACGGGGGATTCGGCGATGCGCCGAAGTTTCCGCGGCCATCCGAGCTGCTTCTGCTGCTGCGCGAGCACGCGCGGACCGGCGACGCACAGGCGAAGGAGATGGTTCTGCGCACGCTGCGGTCGATGGCGCTCGGCGGCATGCGCGACCACGTCGGCGGTGGATTTCACCGTTACTCGGTGGACGCACGCTGGCGCGTGCCGCACTTCGAGAAGATGCTCTACGACCAGGCGCAGCTGGCCGTCGCGTTCATCGAAGGCTCGCTCGCCTCCGGCGACCCGTTCTACGCCGAAGTTGCCGAAGATACCTTGCTCTACGTGATCCGTGAGATGACCGATCGCGACGGCGGCTTTTATTCCGCAGAAGACGCCGACAGCGTGCCGCCGGAGACACCGGATGGGGCCAGGAAAGAAGGCGCGTTCTATCTGTGGCGCACCGACGAGGTCGAGCAGCTGCTCGGTGACGAGGCGGCGGTCGTGAAGCTGCGGTTCGGCATGGTCCCTGGCGGCAACGCCCCAGACGATCCGCATCAGGAATTCGTCGGCAAGAATCTCCTCTACGTCGCACGATCGATCGACGACATTGCGAAGGAGACCGGCACATCGAACGATCAGGTGGTGGAGGTCTTGAACCAGGCGCGGGTGACGCTGTTCGAAGCGCGCCGGTCGCGGCCGCGGCCGCATCGCGACGACAAGATTCTCACGGCATGGAACGGCCTGATGATTGGCGCCTGTGCGCGCATGGCACGGTTGCTGCGCGCGTTCGGCGACGAAGGCGGATCGGCTGCGGATCCGTACCTCGCGGCGGCGCGGCGGGCAGCCAGCTTCATCCGCGAGCGCATGTGGAATGCAGGGAGCCGTACGCTGCTGCGCCGCTATCGCGACGGCGTCGCCGAAATCGACGCGTATGCCGAGGACTACGCGTATCTGATCTACGGGCTGCTCGAGCTCTTTCAGGCCGATCCGGCGCCGATGTGGCTCGAGTGGGCGATTGCGCTGCAGCACCAGCAGGACGAGCTGTTCTGGGACGCCGCCGCCGGCGCGTGGTTCAGCACGACCGGGCGCGATCCCAGCGTGCTGCTGCGCATCAAGGAGGACTACGACGGCGCCGAGCCGACCGCCAGCTCCGTGTCGGTGCTCAACCTGCTGACGCTGTCGCATCTGGTGGAGGACCCGGGCTGGAACGAGAAGATCGACCTGACGCTGCGGCTGTTCGGCGCGCGTCTCGAGCAGATGGGCCGCGGCGTACCGATGATGGCGGCAGCGCTCGCCACTCGCCTCACCGGCGTTCAGCAGATTGTCGTGGTCACCGCAGACGGGGCGGATCCGACGCTTGAGCGGGCGATCGCGCTTTCGTATCTGCCGTTTGCGATCCAGTTACGCGTCACGCCCGACTCCCGGCGCGCGCTGGCGGGCAGCCTGCCGTTCGTCGAGGCGATGCGGCCCGCTGACGGCGCCACCGCGGCGTATATCTGTCGCGACTTCACCTGCCGTCAGCCAGTGACGACGGTGGACGCATTTCATCAGGAGATCGCGACACCGGCATGAACATACCGGTGGACATCTGGCTGCGCGGGCAGGACCACGCAACGACCGCGCAGATCGAAGGCGTCAGCCGTGTAGCCACCGCGTGGACCGATGAAGACGTCCGCCTGGTGCTCGAGGGCATGCTCCGCGCGATGGACCGAGTGAAGCGGCCGGGCGAAGATCAGCGGCCGATCGCGCTGCGCGGTTTGAGCTGGATCGTCAATCCGTATGAGGACGGCGGCGTCGTGATTGCAATCGAGATCATGATGGGCGCCGCCGTGGCAGGACCGTTCGAGATCGAGAAGGCGACGCTCGATGCGATGATTACGCGCGAGCTGGCGCGGCCTCTTGCGCCGCCGCCGACAGTTCACTAGTCGTCGACGAGGCCCGCGTCGCGGCGGAGACCGGTGCGGTCCCAGTCGCCGCGCGCCTGATCCCGGTTGGGATGCTTGATGAGCGGCTGCGAGTCGGCGCCGTCACGGATCTGCTCGGCCACTTCGTCGCGTACGTCCCGGGAGCCGCGCTGATATCGCTTGAGCTGCTTGTCGTCCTTTCGCACGTCGGCCATGTGTCGCCTCCGTCTCGTGGGTTGGCGGGCTGAGCTTGCGCGAGTAGTGCCTGTGCGAACAGCGTAGCGCAGATTCACGGCTCGGGCACCGCTGTCGCGAGCTCAACCGGATCGCCGATGCGGATCAGTCCTTCGCTGACGACGCGCGCGCAGACGCGGCTCCACCCGGGATGTGCCTTGTCCGAGATGCGCGAGACGTCGCCATCCGCAAACGAGCTGGCGATTTTGTAGCACGGGCTCGCGTACTTGGTGATGCGCAGCCGTACCTCGCCGATCGTCAGCTCGGCGCCAGGCGACAGCGTTGCCCAGTCGATGCCGGAGAGGGTCAGGTTCTCGCCGGTGCTGCCGGCGGCGATGGGATGGCCCTCGTCCCGCAGCGCGTTGATCACGTCGAGCGAGAAGATCACGACGCTGCGATCCGGGCCGCCGTGGAAGCGTCGATCGCGCTGACAATCACCGTCGATCCCCTCAGCGGTCACCAACGCCTCGAACACGGGAGATTTCGGCACCCCGCCGCGCGAGGTGTTGATCGATTCAATCCGGCCCGTGGTGTGCGCCATCTTCCGTGCCGCGCTCGTCAGGGATCGTGTGCCCGGCGAACACGACCGCCGCCATCACAGGATCGCGAGAAGATGACGATGACGCGTCATGCCGCTACAAGATAATTGTGACACCAACGGACCGTTGCCGCGCGAACATGGTGCGCACACGGGCCGCGTTCCGTCGCTCGAGGAGTGCACCGCCATGCGTGTTGATCTCACCATGAAAATACTCGTCGGCATCGCAGGCCTGGCAGTCTGGAGCCTGCTGATCGCCGGCATCGTGCGCCCGCGCGATGCAGGCCAACTTCAGCGAATCGAGTCGCGGCTGAACGAGGTGAATTCGGCCTTGTCCGGCATCGAGTCGGATCTTTCCGATCTGGAGGCGGACTTCTCAGACCTGGAAGCGGACGTTTCTGATCTCGAAGCGGATCTGTCCGATCTGCGGTGACGGCGGTCCGACGGCGGCATGGGCAGCGTGTTGGCGGCACGGCTCGGGCCGCCGCGATCGGCCCACCGGCGGCCGCGCCGCCCGGATTCAACGGCTTCGTCCCGTTCCCGGACGGACAGGCGGACAATTCTTGGAAGGGACCGTTGAGTTGACGATCAGCGAAGCGACTGGCGTGTATGGGCGATTTCAGGCCGGCCACAATCACATGGTGGATCGCCTGCACCAATTGGCCAGTGGCAGCTTCAACGAATTCTGCTTCTGCAACAGCAGCACGTCTCAATTTTCGTGAAGTGCCCGGGTGCGACGCCTGATGCCCACCCGAGAATCGTCCGCAAGAAATCGTTGCTACGATAGACGTGAGTACCACGGGCCGGGGTGGCGAAACTGGCAGACGCACAGGACTTAAAATCCTGGGTCGCGCGAGCGGCGTGCGGGTTCGATCCCCGCCCCCGGCACCACGTTTCCAGCGGACGCAGGCTTTTAAAATCGCGAATTTCGCGGTTTGGCGCTGTTGGCTCGAAGCGCCACGCCTTGATCGCGAAAGCCACCGAGATCCAACCGTGATTCGGTGCTGAACCGGCATACGTCGCGCGAGCCATCGCCACGGCTCGCACGACGTGTCGGCAGAGTAGGGTCCGTTTGCAACGTCTCAATGGCGGTCCCTGCCGCGTGTGGTTGCCGTGGCTGGCACGCCGCCGGACAGCGAACGGATGATCGCGGCGGCGCCAACGCGGGCGGGAAGCATCCCGGGGACGGTCCAAGCCGCAGCAGCGCTGATTTGATCGACGGCCATCACGAATCGCGCTGGCACGGTCGGACCAGCGCAATTAGAATCGACGCCGTGCGAGGAGCGTCACCAGTGTGATCGGCCGCAGGCTGCTCCACTATGAAATCGTGGGGCACATCGGCGCCGGCGGCATGGGTGATGTGTGGCGGGCGCGCGATACCAGGCTCGAGCGCGACGTCGCGATCAAGGTTCTCGCGCGTGACGCGACACACGACACCGTTCAGAAACAGCGGTTCTTTCGCGAGGCCCGCGCCGCCTCCGCGCTGGTCCATCCCAATATCATCACCGTCCACGAGATCAACAGCGCCGACGGCATGGACTTCATCGTCATGGAGCTGGTGCGTGGCGGACCGCTGTCGGCGCTGCTCGCACTCGGCAAGCTGCCGATCCCGCAGGCGCTCTCGTACGGGATGCAGATCGCCGAGGCGCTCGCGGCGGCGCACGACGCGGGCGTGATCCATCGGGATCTCAAGCCGGGCAACATCATGATCTCGTCGTCCGGCCTGGTGAAAGTCGTCGATTTCGGCATCGCGAAACGCGTCACTGCCCATCCGAGCGAGTCGCAGCAGCCGGCGTCGGGTCCGCTGACGGTGGCTGGCGTGGCGCTCGGCACGCCCGCATACATGTCCCCGGAGCAGGCGGTCGGCGATCCGCTCGATGCGCGGTCGGACGTGTATTCATTCGGCGTTGTCCTGTACCAGATGGTCACCGGCGAGTTGCCGTTCCGCGGCAACACCAACGCGAAGGTGGTTCGCGAGAAACTCGACCCGCGGCCGCTTCCGCTGCGGAATGTCGCCGATCTCCCGCCGGCGCTCGTCCGCGTCATCGAGAAATGCCTCGCGCCCGATCCCGATGATCGGTTCAACGACGGCTCGGCGGTGCTCAGGGCGCTGGGTCAGCTGAGCGGGCGATTGCAGCCGCCGCCTGCGCTCGTCATGACGCAGGCCGAGACGGCGGCGCAGCCGACTACGTCAGCGACTCGGCGGCGTCGTGCGGCCGTGGCCGCGGCGATCGTCGCGGCCGTCAGCGTCGGCGTTGCGGCGTGGGTCGCGTGGCCGGCACTCTCGCGATGGCTCGGACAGGCTGGCGCGGCGCCCACCGTCTCCGATGCGGGAGCGTCAGCGGGCGAGCTGTACCGGCGGGGCACCGATCTCCTGCACGCGTACTACCGCGAAGGCAACGTGGACAGGGCGATCGACGATCTCGAGCGAGCGCTGCGGCTGCGCTCGCCGTATCCGCTCGCGGAGGCGCGCCTGAGTCTCGCCTACGTGCGCAAGAATTCGCAGAGCCCGGACGCCCACTGGCAGACGCAAGCGCTGTCGCACGCGCAGAGCGCCGTTCGTGGCGATCCGCAGCTTGCGTTTGCGCACATGGCCGAGGGCGCCGCGCTTGCGCTCCGCGGCCAATTCGACGCCGCGGACGTGGCGTACCGGCGAGCGCTGACGCTCGACCCTGCGAACGCGGAAGTATTGTGGCGTCTCGGCGATCTGGCCGTCGCTCGAAAGGACGCGAAGACCGCCGAGGAGTACTACCGTCGATCCGTGTCCGCCGGCCCGAAGGAGTGGGAGCCGTTGATGCGCCTGGGCTCATTTTTGTACCGACAAGGGCGATATCAGGACGCGCTCGACACGTACGAGACGTCACGGCAGCTGGCGCCAGACAACACGCGCGTGTACGCGGCGCTGGCCGCCGTCTACCATCAGCTCGACCGCACCGACGAGGCGGCGGCGGCCTTACAGCGATCGCTCGAGATCGCGCCCGACAGCATCACCTACTCGAACCTCGGGACGTTGTTGTACTTCGAAGGCCGCTACGCCGAGGCCGTCAGCGCGTTCGAGCGCGGAGTGCAACTCGGTGCCAACTCGTATCTGCGGTGGGGCAACCTCGCGGACGCGCAGCGGATGGTCGCCGCTGACCGCGATAAGGCGCACGCGAGCTACGCGTCCGCGATCCAGCTCACGCGCGAGCGGCTCACGGCGAATGCGGCTGACACCGAGGCCCGAAGCAGCCTCGCGGTCTATTTGATTCGAGACGGCCGGCCGAAGGAAGCGCTGGCCGAGCTGGACACGGTTCTGACAGAGAAGGGTCTGACGCCCAACGTGCTGTTCAACTGCACCATCGTCGCGGAGCTGGCCGGCCAGCGGACGCGTGCGCTCGACCTGCTGGGGCGTGCGCTCGCCGGCGGTTACCAGCTGCGTGAGGTGATCCATGAACCCGACCTGGTGAAACTGCGCGCCGACCCCGAATACCACCGTCTGATCGCGCGCCACGAAAAATAAACGTCGCAAGCTCAGCCGCGCTGTTAGGATTCCGGGTCAGCGAGGACTTATGGCAGACCAGCCGTCAGACACCAAGAGCGTCGTCGTCACACTCATTCTCGATTCCGCTTCCAGCGCTCCGTACGCGATGTCGGGTTGCGAGGGGACGATCTACCACGTCGATGGCTCGAAAACGACCTTCAGCGCTTGGGAAACCGAGAAAATCGGCACGCCGATCTCTGGAGGTGCCGAATTCGCGCTGCTGATCAAGGACACCCAAAACGAGTCGGCGACGCGAACGTCCGTCGCGAACTGGGTCGTCACGTTCATTCCGCGCGGCGACGTGAACACCGTACCCGGGTCGCCTTTCAGCGGTAAGAGCTCATTCAGCGGCACTGGCGCGGTCATGTTCCTCAACGATTTCCTCCTGGACCTGAAGAACGCCAAGATCCAGAAGCGGGCGGCGAGGTACAGCTGGGACTGGACGGTTGCGGTGCAAATCGTGACGATCGAAGGCACGAAGTGCTTCGTGAGCGATCCGCAAATGGACGTCGACCAGCTCGAGCTGACGGACGAGCAACTCGAGCAGCTCGACAATCTACTCCGCAAGTTGACGAGGGCAGCGACGAAGCCTGCGCGGAGCAAGCAGCCTGCAAACAAAAAGGGCGGCAAGCGGCGATCACGTCGGAAGTGACGTGGCCGCGAGCAGCGCGTCGAGCTTACCGAGTTGCTCGTTCATCGTGTCCACCATCCATGCTTCCGGTGCCTCCGACGCAATCGCGGCGCGCTCGGCCGCCGCTTTCGCGGTGTCGCCGGAGCCGAGCAGCGCTTCGACGCGCGACGCCTTCACCCAGAAGGTCTCCTCCTTGTCCACGTTGCCCTGATCGTCCGTGATCGGCTTGCTGAGGAGGTCCGTGCAGATCGCCGCGACACGCCGGCGGACGCGCTCGGCGGTCACCACGTCTGCGAGGGCCTCGCGCGGCTGCGATACGGATGCGCGCACATTCAGCAGGAACGCGAAGTTGATGCCGTTGTAGTGGTCGTCTTTCACGTAGAAGCCCTTGCCGTGCGCCCAGATGGCCTCGTCGAGGTCGCGCTGATCCTTTCCGGTCTCCCAGAGCCGCTTGTGCACGGCGCCCCACAGGCCGAGCGTCTCCGGATCAGACGTGCCATGGGGCTTCAATCCTTCGAGAATTGTTTTGGCATTGCTCAACGCGGTCGCCACGTCCGGCTTTTTGCTCTTGTAGGTCGCGAGCGCGAGCTGCTGCTTGAGATACTCGTCGGCCGGCCGGCGCTCGAGGAGACGCGCGAGGTATTTCATTGCGCTGACCCAGTTCGAGCTGGCACGCGCGTCTCGAAAAGCGTCGAGCAGGACGCTGGCGGTTTCATCCGACGGCGCGGGCCCAGCGGCGGGCGCGGGTGCCGCGGCAGCTGGCGGCGCCGGTGCGGCAGCCGCCGCCGCGACGATCGGCGCGACCCCGGCGTTCCATTCCTTGAGGCCCGGCAGGAACGTGTACACGGGGCTGTCCACGTCCGGTTTCGCGAGCAGCGTGTTGATCGCCTTGACGAGATCGTCCCGCACGCGATCTGCTTCCTCGGCGTCGATGCCCTTGCCGAGGTGCTCGTAGGGACGGATCAGCAGGTGGCCGAGGTCGAACGGGAACTTGAACTGCTTCTCGGCAATCACAATCGTCGTGTGCGGCCGCAACCCGTGGCGCACGCCGAGCTCATAAATGGCGTTCGCGTTCGACGTGGACAGATCCGCGATGACGATATCTGCCTCGAGGAGCAGCTCGTACATCGGCTTGTCGATTTCGCCTGAATGGATGATGTCGTCCGCGCGAATGCACTCGACTCCAGCCTGCTCGACCGCCTTCTTGATGATGATGCGGTAGGTCTTGTCCAGATCGAGCACGCGGCCGGTGGCGAAGTCGGTTTTCTCGCCGAAGCCCATCACGACGAAGCACTTTTTCGGCACAGGCGCCTCCCGCAGGTCAGCTGAGTGTTATCGCCGATCGTCGCGATTGCTTCAGGTCTTCGCTCCGGCATGCCGGCGCGGCGGAAACGTCATCGCGTGCCGCCGGACCGTGCGAACAGGCTCAAGTCGATCGCATCCGCCATCGCCTTGTAGCCGGCGTCGCTCGGATGCAGGTGGTCGCACGAGTCGTAGGCTGCCAGGAACTTCTTCGGATCGCTCGGATCGCGCGTCGCCTTGTCGAAATCGAT
>DATFXR010000525.1:0-4334 GCA_035315685.1 Vicinamibacterales bacterium
AGCATCGGCGTCCTGGTGCTTCGCTACAAGGAGCCGGAGCGTCCGCGGCCGTTCAAGGTGCCGTTGGTGTGGCCGGTGTGCCTGTTGTCCGCGGCCGGCTGCGTGTTCATCATGTACGGCCTGCCGCGATCGGCGTGGGAGCGCTTCGCTATCTGGCTCGCCATCGGCCTCGTGCTGTATTTCACCTACGGGTTCAGTCACAGCAAGCTGCGCACCCATGAAGCGCACGTGCGTTGAAAACGCAAAGACCGCAAAGCTGGCAAAGGCACATTATCTCTTTGCGTTCTTTGCGGTCTCTGCATCCCAGCTCTGATGTCGCAACCTTTGCTCGGCGTACGCGTGATCGATCTCACGCGTCTGCTTCCAGGCGCCTACGCGACGCTGCTGCTCGCCAATCTCGGTGCGGAGGTGATCAAGGTGGAGGATCCGCACGGCGGGGACGGGATGCGGGGCCTCGGCGCGCGCTTGAAGCCGTCCCATTACGTTGATCCAACCACGTCGTATTTCGACCTCCTGAACGGCGGGAAACGAAGCGTCACGCTCGATCTCCGGCACGCGGACGCGACGCCCGTGCTGGACGCGCTTCTCGCACGTGCCGACGCGGTCGTCGACAGCTTTCGTCCGTCGACTGCGCGACGCCTTGGCGTTGACGCCGGCACGCTGCGAGCCCGGCATCCTCGACTCATCTGCGCCTCGATTACCGGCTTCGGCCGGCCGGGCCCGTATACCGAGGTAGCCGCGCACGACATCAACTACCAGGCGCTCGCGGGCCTGCTCGATCCGCCGGCGATGCCCGGTCCGCTCATCGGCGACATCGGCGCCGCGATGCAGACGGCGATCGGCATTCTGGCCGCACTGATCGAGCGACAGCACACCGGAGAGGGCAGTGTGGTGGAGGTCCAGATTCACGAGGCCGCGCTGGCGTGGTCGATGTTCCCAACCAGCAGCGATCTCGAGAGTGCGTGCTACACGATGTACGAGACCGCCGACGGCGAATGGCTCGCGCTGGGAGCGCTCGAATCGAAATTCTGGCGCGGCTTCTGTGAGCGCATCGGCCGCGCGGATCTGATCCCGCTGCAGCATGCAACCGGTGAGGAGGGCGCGCGGGTGATGGCGGAGGTACGCGCGATCCTAGGCAGCCGCCCGCGCGCCGAATGGCTGGCGATGTTCGCCGACGCCGACGTCTGCCTGACGCCGATCCACACGCCGGCGGAAGTCGCCGTCGATCCGCACCTCGTCTCGCGGAGGGGGCGAGTGAAGCCGGACATCACGAATGAGCGCCGCATCGCACCCGGGCTCGGCGCCGATACGGATGCGGTGCTCGAGGAGTCGGGCGTCGGCTCGGATCAGCGGGCGCGACTTCGCAGCCGCGGTCTGATCTAGCGGCACGGCGCTATACTGGTTCGTGCGCGACCGGTCGCAGTATCCCACACGTAAAACAACCCTCGATCGCGAGGGTCGCGAAGCGCCGCAGGATGGCTTGAGCTCGGCTGAACGGGTTGCGCTCGTCTGGCCGCTCACCGTGCAGGCCTGGCAATTCAAGGAGACCGGCTTCCGTGAATCGCGACTTCGCCGAGATGTTGTCCGCATTGTCCGAGGCCGGCGCTGAGTTTCTCGTCGTTGGGGCGCACGCGCTGGCGGCGCACGGAAAAGCACGCGCAACGGGCGACCTCGATATCTGGGTGAATCCGACACCAGCAAACGCGGAAAAAGTGATGCGCGCCCTCACCGTGTTCGGCGCGCCGCTGCACGATCTGACGATCGAGGATCTGACCGCGTCCGAGACTGTCTTCCAGATCGGTGTGGTGCCATGTCGCATCGACATCCTCTCGGGAATATCCGGCGTCCGCTTCGACAACGCATGGCAGCGACGGCTCGTCCTCGACATCGAGGGCGTCACCGTCCCGGTGCTGAGCCGCGAAGACTTCGTCGCAAACAAGCTGGCCAGCAATCGGGCGAAAGACCGGGTCGATCTCGAACTTCTCGGCGAGTAGGGCGGGCCGATTCCAACCGCGGAGACGATTCCCTGAACTCATCGACGTTCGGCCTCGACGATACGGCGGAGAGACGCCGCTCGCGTGCTACGATGTGAGATCGGCTAGTCTCGAGCCCCCAGCCCTAGCCTCTGTTGGTGTGCGAATGGCCCACGACTGGATTGCGGTGCGCGGCGCGCGCGTCCACAACCTGAAGAACATCGACGTCGATATCCCGCGACACAAGCTGGTGGTGATCACCGGTCTGTCGGGATCCGGCAAATCGTCGCTCGCCTTCGACACGATCTACGCCGAGGGACAGCGACGCTACGTCGAGTCGCTGTCCGCGTACGCTCGGCAGTTTCTCGAGCAGATGGAAAAGCCCGACGTCGACCTGATCGAGGGCCTGTCGCCGGCCATTTCGATCGAACAGAAGACCACCGGCTCGAATCCCCGCTCGACGGTCGGCACCGTCACCGAGATCTACGATTATCTCCGGCTGCTGTTCGCCAACATCGGCGTACCGCACTGCCCGAACTGCGGCAAGGAGATCTCCAGCCAGTCCCTCGAGCGCATCGCCGACATGGTGATGCTCTATCCGCAGGACGAACGGATCAACGTGCTTGCGCCGATCGTCCGCGGACGCAAGGGCGAGTTCAAGAAGGAGCTGGCGGCGCTGCGGCAGCGCGGCTACACGAAAGCGCGCGTCGACGGGCAGTTCCGATCGCTCGAGGAGGACATCAAGCTCGACCGCCGGCGCAATCACACGATCGAAGTCGTGGTCGATCGGCTGATCGTGCGCGGCGGCATCGAGCGGCGCCTGATGGAGTCGATCGACGTCGCGCTGGCGCTCGCGGACGACATCGTCGTCATCAACACGTATGAGGGGGGCGACCGGCTGTTCTCGCGGCGGCTGGCGTGCGTCGACTGCGGCATCAGCGTGCCGGAGATGACGCCGCGCGCATTCTCCTTCAACTCGCCGCACGGCGCATGCCCGGAATGCCAGGGCCTCGGATCGATGATCGACTTCGATCCGCAGCGGGTGATACCGGACGAGACCAAGTCGCTGGCGGACGGGGCGATCGCGCCGTGGTCGAAAGGCGACCGCAAGCTGGTGCGCGACGCCCTGCAGGCGTTGTCGCGCGACTTCGGGATCGATCTGAACGTCCCGTTCTCCCGCCTGCCGCGCAAATCGCGTGAGGTGCTGCTGTTCGGGGCGGGCAAAGGCTTCGAGGGGCTGATCCCGAATCTCCGCCGCCGCTACGACGAGGGCAGCTGGGCCGAGCAGTCGGAGCTCGAGCCGTATCGGACGCTGCGCCCGTGCGCCGTCTGCAACGGCCAGCGGCTGAAGCAGGAAAGCCTGTCGGTGAAGGTGAAGAACCGGACCATGTCCGACTACGTCACGCTGCCGATCGCCGAGGCGCTCGAGGTGTTCGACGACCTCGTGCTCACCGATCGCGAAGCGATCATTGCCGAGCGGATTCTGCGCGAGATCCAGGAGCGGCTGCGGTTCCTGAACGACGTCGGCGTCGGCTACCTGACGCTGGGACGCAGCGCCGCGACGCTCTCCGGCGGGGAGGGACAGCGCATCCGCCTTGCGACGCAGATCGGCGCCAACCTGACCGGCGTCCTGTACGTCCTCGACGAGCCGTCGATCGGCCTGCATCAGCGCGACAACCGCAAGCTTCTCGCGACGCTGTCGCGGCTGCGCGACCTCGGCAACACCGTCGTCGTCGTCGAGCACGACGAGGAGACGATCCGCGTGGCCGACTACGTGATCGATCTCGGGCCGGGCGCCGGCGATCTCGGTGGGCACGTGATCTTTCAAGGCACGCCGCGGCAGTTGATGGAGAGGGAGGAGAGGGGGTCGGGAATCGGCAAAAAGGGGTCGGGAACCGTTTCTTCTGAATCCCTCCAAGACACGGTTCCCGACCCCATCTCACCGATTCCCGACCCCCTCTCCTCTCTGACCGGCGCCTATCTGACGGGTGCGCGATCGATCCCGACGCCGAAGGCGCGGCGGCCGGCCCTCAAGGGCGAGCTGGTGATTCGCGGCGCGCGCGAGAACAACCTGAAGAACATCGACGTGAGCATCCCGCTCGGCGTGCTCACGGCGGTGACCGGCGTCAGCGGTTCGGGCAAATCGACGCTGGTCAACGACATCCTCTACAAATCGCTCGCGAAGACGCTCTACAAGGCCGGAGACGATCCCGGCGCCCACGACCGGATCGAAGGGATCGAGCAGATCGACAAGGTGATCGAGATCGATCAGTCGCCGATCGGGCGGACGCCGCGGTCGAATCCTGCGACCTACACCGGGCTCTTCACGTTCATCCGCGATCTGTTCGCGATGATGCCGGA
>DATFXR010000526.1:0-6633 GCA_035315685.1 Vicinamibacterales bacterium
GCACCCCGAAGCGGCCAACATGACCTACCTCGGTCTCTATGCCCTGCAGCACCGCGGTCAGGAGAGTGCCGGCATTGCCGCCTCCGACGGCGACCAGGTGCGCCTCGCGCGCGAGATGGGGTACGTCGCCGACGTGTTCGACGGCAGCACGCTCGCCCAGCTGCGCGGGCAGCTGGCCGTCGGTCACGTGCGTTACTCGACCGCAGGCGAGAGCAAGCTCTCCAATGCGCAGCCGATCCTGATCGACTGTGCGCACGGGCAGATTGCGATCGGCCACAACGGCAATCTCGTCAACGCCCGGGAGCTGCGCGAGGAGCTCGTCCGGCAGGGATCGATCTTTCAGTCGAGCAGCGACACCGAAGTCATCGCGCACCTCTACGCGCGCTCCAAGGCGGGCACCGTCGAGGACGCGATTGTGGAGTCGGTGTCGCAGGTGCAGGGCGCCTTCTCGCTGGTGATCCTCACGCAGGACCGCCTCATCGCCGTCCGCGATCCGCACGGCTTCCGGCCGCTCGCGCTCGGCCGTCTCGATGATGCCTACGTGATTGCATCGGAAACCTGCGCGATGGATCTGATTGGTGCAACCTACGTCCGGGACGTCGAGCCAGGCGAGGTGCTGGTGGTGAGCGGCAACGGCCTGCGATCGCTGAAACCGTTTCCGCCGGCGCCGCTCGCGCACTGCATCTTCGAGCACGTCTACTTCGCGCGTCCCGACAGCTATGTCTTCGGGCGCAGCGTCAACGAGGTCCGCACGGAGCTGGGACGGGTGCTCGCGCGGGAACAGCCGGTCGCAGCGGACGTCGTGGTGCCGGTGCCCGATTCGGGCGTGTGCGCCGCGATGGGATATGCGGAAGCCTCCGGCGTGCCGTTGCGCATGGGGCTCATTCGAAACCATTACGTGGGACGTACGTTCATCCAGCCGCAGCAGTCGATCCGGCACTTCGGCGTCAAAGTCAAACTCAATCCGGTGCGCAGCATTCTGGAGGGCAAGCGCGTCGTGCTCGTGGACGACTCCATCGTGCGCGGCACGACGAGCCGCAAGATCGTTCGCATGGTGCGCGCCGCGGGCGCGAGCGAAGTCCACGTGCGCATCAGCTGTCCGCCGACGATCTCGCCCTGCTTCTACGGTGTTGACACGCCGCGCCGCTCCGAGTTGATCGCGGCGACGCACACGCTCGACGAGATCCGGGACTTCATCGAAGCCGACAGCGTCCAGTATCTGAGCCTGGACGGACTGCTCAGCACGGTCGACGGCGCCCGCGCGTCCTACTGCACGTCGTGCTACACCGGCAATTACCCGGTACCGTTCCCGCGCGACGAAGCGCGCTACCTGCAGCTGGCGCTGAAGCTCGAGAAGTCTGAAAAGGGCGAATTCGTCGCCAAGTAGGCATCATGAGGACACAAAGGTCCGCTCTCCTCTTTTTCCTTTGGTCCTTCCTCTGCGCCCTCGTCTGCCCGCGAAGCGCGAACGCGCAGGAGCCGACGTCGCCGCAGTTCACGCCGGCGGCACAGCTGCAGGGCGCGATCGACAAACTCGGCAGCCTCGATTACGCGACGCGGACCAAGGCGTCGCAGCTGGTGCGCCGCACGGTCAGCGCGCAGGCGGTGCCGGTGCTGCTGCAGACGGTCACCGGTCATGCCGACGGCTACGTCCGCTATCGGGCGCTGGTGCTGCTCACCGGCTTCAACGATCCGCGGACGAAGGACGCGATGCGCGAGTCGCTGGCGAGTCCGAACGACCGGCTCCGCACGGTGGCTCTCAGCTTCTTCGAGCACAATCCTGATCCCGCGTTGATTCCGCAGTTCATCACCGCGCTCGACAAGGAGCAGGGGGAGTTCGTGCGGCCGGCGCTCGTGCGCGCGCTGGCGGCGCTCGGCAGCGATCCGCGCGTCCGGCAGGCGCTCGTCCCGCAGGTGACGCGCGGCGAGGATTTCTTCCGCAGCGCCGTCATCGAAGCGCTCGGCGACTACAAGGCGCAATATGCGTTCGACCAGATCACGACTGTCGCGAAGCTCGAGGGGCCGCTCCAGGATGATGCGGCGCTGACGCTGGGAAAGATCGGCGACAGGCGCGCGCTCGAGACGCTTGCCGCGCTGCAGCGGTCGGCGCCGAAGCCAACCCAGCCGTCGATTGCCGCGGCCATCTGTCTGCTCGGCGTGAACTGCGAATCGCACGTCGGTTATCTCGTCGAGACGCTGAAGTTCGCGGACAAGAACGAAGGCTATCAGGAGTTGCTGCGTAGTGCCGCGGCGGGGCTCGGCGCGCTCGCGGTCGCGGGACGCGCGGAGGCGGCGCAGGCGCTCGCTGACGTCGGCGTCCCGGCGAGGGATCCGACGCGCGCGCCGGTCGCGCTTGCGCTTGCCACGGTTGCGCTGCGCAACACGACGCTGATGCTGTCGCTGCTCGAGAAGTCCGCCAGCCGTGACGGCACGCTGACGCTCGTCGCCGAGGGATTCGACATGCTCGAAGAGGATCTCGAGAAGGAGCGCTTCTTCGCGCAGACGCGGCGCACCTTCTGGGAGTCGCCGGAAGGCTCGCCGCGCCGGACGCTGTTGCAGACAGTGATTGGGAAGCTGGACTTCTGATGGACTACCGGCAGGCGGGCGTCGATATCGACGCAGGGAACGAAACCGTCCGCCGCATCAAGTCGCTCGCCCGGTCCACGTTCACACCCGGCGTGCTTTCGGACATTGGATCGTTCGGCGGGCTCTTTCATCTCGATCGCGATCGGGTGAAAGAGCCCGTGCTCGTCTCGAGTGCCGACGGTGTCGGCACGAAGTTGAAGGTCGCGTTCATGACCGGCCGCCACGACACGGTCGGCGCCGATCTCGTCAACCACTGTGTCAACGACATCCTCGTCCAGGGTGCCGAGCCGCTGTTCTTTCTCGACTATCTGGCGACCGGCCGCCTCGCGCCGGCGGTCGCCGAGCAGGTGATTGGCGGCGTCGCGCGCGGGTGCCGCGAGAACGGCTGCGCGCTGATCGGCGGAGAGACGGCTGAGATGCCCGGCTTCTACGCTGATGGCGAATACGACATCGCCGGGTTCATCGTCGGCGTTGTCGAGAAGGCGAAGGTGATCGACGGCCGGACTATTGTGCCGGGTGATGTGCTCATCGGGCTGCCGTCCGCCGGCCTGCATACCAATGGCTATTCACTCGCGCGTCACGTGTTCTTCGAGCTTGCCGGTTGGAGGGCGGACACGTTCGTCGCGGGCCTCGGGACCACCATCGGCGACGCGTTGCTCGCGCCGCACCGATCATATCTTTCAGTCGTGCGGCCGCTGGTCGACCGAGATCTCGTCAAGGGTCTCGCGCACATCACCGGCGGCGGCATCACTGAGAACCTGCCGCGGACTCTTCCCGAGGGGTGCGCTGCCGAAGTCGATCGGAGGTCGTGGACGGTTTCTCCGATTTTCCGGCTGCTGCAGGACTGCGGCGGGATCGCTGATCAGGAGATGTTCCGTGCGTTCAACATGGGCGTCGGCCTGATCGTCGTTTGCGCCG
Source organism: Vicinamibacterales bacterium (assembly GCA_035315685.1). Classification (GTDB taxonomy): domain Bacteria; phylum Acidobacteriota; class Vicinamibacteria; order Vicinamibacterales; family CAVVIG01; genus QHWK01. The sequence continues at coordinate 3,505 of DATFXR010000526.1, forward strand.
CGCCAGACGCCGGGCGCGTGATCGCTCTGACGGCCGACGTTGGCTGCGACGCATTTCGTCTCGGGTCCGTCGTTGCCGGCGACCGGTCCGTCCGCTACCTCTAGGGGGTCGGGAACCGTTTCCGCGTCGTGACAGTTTTCCACAGGGGGTCGGGAACCGTTTCAACCTGATCCCAGTTATCCACAGGGGGTCGGGAATCGTTTTGAAGCTCGCACCCGCCGAGCCCCAGACGACCGCGGGTGCGAACGCGTTAGAGCGCTGCGGCAGCGAGCGGCTGTCGGGTCTTGCGGGTGCGCGGCCGGCCCGGGCACCTGAGCGCCCGCTTGAGCGCAAACTGTTCAGCCATTTCCCGCGTCCATTCGGCGTCGCCGTACGGCCAGTTCAGCGCCACTGCCTCGCGAACGGCGGCGAGCTCAGCGTCCGGCAGCGGCTCGTTCGCGATTGCAAGCCAGTTCGGCGGCAACGGAACGGGCCAGTCGGCGAGAAACGGATGGAAGTTTTTGCAGCGGTGCCAGGCGCCCGACCACCGCCATTCTTCAATGCGCCGGACCAGGAGGGCGCGAACCGGATTGCGCGCGACGTACCGCGCCACCGTCAGGAAGTGGTGGTCGGCCTGGATCGGAATCGCTTTGAACCGGCCCTGATACAGCGGGCCCGTTCCGGTTGTGTGATGCGCGGCGTGCCACCGCTGCGTCTGCGTTCCGGTCAACCACTGCATGAAGCGCGAGAGCTGTAAGTCCGCGCCCGGCCACACGATCAGGTGAAAGTGGTTCGGCATGATCGTGAAGTCGAGCACGCGCATTTCGTACTTGTGTGACGCCTCGATCAGCAGGTCCTCGAACGTTTGGTAGTCTTCGTCGGCGGCAAAGATCACCGCGCGTCTCGACGCGCGGTTGATGACGTGATGTGGGGTTCCCCCCATTCCGCTGCGGGGTCTTCGTGGCATGACACGGTGGCGTTCGCAAACCAATGGCCGCCCTGACGCCACCTTGCACGGAGACCACGGGCGCCGAAAACGATTCCCGACCCCGTGTGGAAAACTAAAACGACTCCCGACCCCCTGTGGAAAACGAAAACGATTCCCGACCCCCTGTGGAAAACTCGCAGCGCAGCCCGGGCGTCCTGATCTTCGGGCGCGGCAGCAATCTCCAGGCGATTATCGACGCGATTGCGGCGGGCCAGCTCGCGCCGTCGATCTCGGTCGTGATCTCCAATCGCGCAGACGCGCAGGGACTTCAGCGCGCGCGCGACGCCGGGATCGAGGCGCTGGTCGTCAGCCCGCGCGACTTCGCGGATCGCGACGCCTACGATCGCGCGATCGCGGACCACCTGCGCGCGCGGCGTGACGCCGGTGTGCCTCGCCGGATTCATGCGCCGGGTCGGCCCCGCGCTGCTCGACGCGTTCCCGCAGCGGATCCTGAACATTCACCCGTCGCTCCTGCCCGCCTTCCCGGGTCTCGAGGCGCAACGGCAGGCGCTCGAGTACGGCGTTCAGGTGACCGGCGCGACCGTCCACCTCGTCACCTCCGAACTCGACAGCGGTCCCATCGTTCTCCAGGCATCGGTGCCGGTGCTGCCGAATGACACGGTGGATACGCTGTCCGCGCGTGCTGCGGCGTGAACATCGCATCTACCCAGAGGCAATTCGCATCGTGCTCGACGGTCGTTGGGCGGTCATCGGCCGTCGTTTTTTTTCGGGAGGTCGCGCCGTGACACCGTGGACCGAAGACGACTCGGCGACGTTTCGCGCAATCGCGCCGGTGGCGGTACCGCACCGTGGCGAGATGAACGCCGTCCTCATCTCGGCGGCGCCCTTCCCGTCCGGCGCAGCGTTCACGATTCTCGAACTCGGAGCCGGTGCGGGTGTGCTCGCCGAGGCGCTGCTCACGCGGTTTCCGCGCGCGACGCTGACGGCGCTCGACGGCTCGCCGTCGATGCGTGGTGAAGCAAGTCGACGGCTGCAGCCATTCGGCGATCGCGTTCGCGTCGCACCGTTCGATCTCGCGTCGCTCGACTGGTGGGATCGGATGTTCGGTGTGCACCTTTTGGTCGCATCGATGTGTCTGCATCACCTCAACGACGCGAAGAAACAGTACCTGTACAAGGCAGCCGCCGAACGCCTGGCGCCGAATGGTGCGCTTCTGATCGCGGACATCGTCGAGCCGCAGGATCCGGCGTGGCGGGCGGCTGCCGCCGATCGATGGGATGCGGCCGCGCGCGCACAGGCGGACGCGCTCGACTCACCGGCGCTGTTCCGGCAGTTCCAGGACGAGCGGTGGAACCATTTCCGATTTCCCGATCCAGACGATCGGCCCGCTGCGATCCTGCACCATCTGGTCTGGCTGCGACACGCCGGCTTCACCGCAGTTGATTGCTGGTGGCTCGACGCGGGGCACGCCGTGTTCGGCGGCCTCAAGCAGGCTGCAGAGTGAGGACCGCCACCTCCGGCGGACAACCGATTCGGACGGGGACGTAGATCGTTCCGACTCCACGGCTGACGAACATCGTCGTCCGCTCGCGACGCAGGAGTCCGGCCGCGATTGGGAACTTTCGCGCAGCCACGGCACCCAGCCCCGGGAGCACGACCTGCCCTCCGTGCGTATGCCCAGACAACATCAGCGGCACGTTCAGGGCAGCAGCTTCCATGATGCGGCGTGGATCGTGTGCGAGCAGCACCGTCGCGGGGCACGAGTCGCGAACGAGGTCGGCAATGTCGCTCTGCTTCTTCGTCCAGAAGCGGATGCCGACGAGATCCATCGGCTCGCCGCGAATGGTCAGCCGCGTGCGCGCGTCTCTCAGGACGTGGATGCCTTTTCGTCGGAGCGCGGCGGGCATGTCATGGTCGTCATCGTGGTTGCCGAGAATCGCGAAAATGCCTTCCGGCGCCGCCAGCGATTCCAGCGCCTCGGCCGACGGCCCGACGTACTGCCGGTCTCCCCACGTGACGTAATCGCCGCCGAGCACGATCAGATCGGGTCGTTCCGCGGTGAGCGCGCGCACTGCCTGCTCGACCTCGTCGTGTGAGACCCAGCGGCTGCGGTGCGTATCGGTGATCAGGCCGACGCGAAGGCCGGCGAGCGCGCGCGGCCAGCCTGCAACCGGCACGTCGATCCGCGTCACGCTGAGTTG
>DATFXR010000527.1:0-19567 GCA_035315685.1 Vicinamibacterales bacterium
GCACAGCAGGCGATATCCCGGGTCGCCGGTCTCGACGAGCGTCGGGCTGATGAAATAGCCGGTCGATCCCTCGGTCCTGCCGCCGGCGACGATCTTCGCCTTGCCGCGCGCGTGCTCGAGGTACTCGCCGATCTTGTCGAACGCGCGCTTGTCGATCACCGCGCCCATGAAATTGCGGAAGTCCTGGATGTCGCCCATCTTGATCTCGTCGATCATCGCGACCATCCGATCGCGGACGCCGTTCCAGAGCGACTTCGGGATGTAGACGCGGCTGACCGCCGAGCACTTCTGGCCCTGGAATTCGTAGCCGCCACGCACGATTGCGACTGCGAGCGCGTCGGCGTCCGCCGACGGGTGCGCGACGACGAAATCCTTGCCGCCGGTCTCACCGACGATGCGCGGATACGATCGATAGGTGGACATCGACGCGCCGATGGTCTTCCACATCTCGTTGAAGACTTCCGTGCTGCCGGTGAAGTGCACGCCGGCGAGATCGCGATGCGAGAGCAGCACTCTCGAGATCATGCCCGCGTCGCCGGCGACGAAGTTGATCACGCCCGGCGGCATGCCCGCGGCCTCGTAGAGCTTCATCAGGTGGTAGGCCGAATAGACGGCGCTCGATGCCGGCTTCCACACGACGGTGTTGCCCATCAGCGCAGGCGCCGTCGGCAGGTTCGCGGCGATCGACGTGAAGTTGAACGGCGTGACCGCGTAGACGAATCCCTCGAGGCCGCGATACTCGAGCTGATTCCACATCGTGTGGTCGCTGAGCGGCTGCTCGTCGAGGAGTTCCTGCGCGTAGTGGACGTTGAAGCGCCAGAAGTCGATGATCTCGCAGGCTGAATCGATTTCCGCTTGAAATGCCGTCTTCGACTGGCCGAGCATCGTCGCGGCGTTGATGGTGTCGCGCCACGACGTGGTGAGGAGCTCGGCGGCCTTGAGCAGCACCGAGGCGCGATCGGCGAGCGACCACGACGCCCATTCCTTCTGCGCCGCCTGCGCGGCTTCGACCGCCTGCAGCACCTGCTTCTCGGTCGCCTTCTGGTAGTCGCCGAGGACGTGGCTGTGATCGTGCGGCATCACCGCGCGACCGCAGTCGCCGGTCTTCACTTCCCTGCCGCCGATGATCAGCGGCATGTCGATCGTCTCGCTCGACAGCTGCTTCAGCTTCGCCTTCAGCGACGCGCGCTCGGGCGAGCCGGGAGCATAGGAGTGGACGGGTTCGTTCACCGGCGGAGGCACGCGGCGGTGACCGTTGAAAGCGGCAATCGTAGGAGGCATAGCCTTTCAGTGTAGCGCACCTGGCGCGGCCACAATCCTCCGAGGGTTGGGCAAATCCCGCCAGGTAAGCAACCGCAGAGAACGCGGAGACCGCAGAGATTTTTTCTGTGTGCAGCACGGGCATTGGCGTCAGCCCCGGCAGCAGGAGCGGGAGGACGCCGTTCACAGCACCAGGTGAGAACGATCCTCTGCGTGCTCGCGTCCTCCTCGGTTAAGAAGGAGGTCGCGATGACTACAGGTGCGCGTCGCGGCGCGGGCTGGTCTGCCAGTTGTCGCGGCGGGGCTGCTCGCGCCACCAGGCGGGCAGCGGCATCATCAGGGCGCGCGCCAGGCCGCTGACGTACGGCTCGTACGAGCGCCGCAGCTCACGCAGCGTGGCCGCTGCCGCGACGGACCGGTTCGCACGGATACCGGCCGTGTCCAGTTGCTGAAACATCCGCTCCAGCGCTTCGTCCGGCAGCCGATCGCCGCTGGCCTCCGGCCTCGCGCCGAGCACCTGCGACAGATCGACCGCCGCGTGCCGCGCGATCGCGAACGTCACGCGCGCGCGCCATGCCGACACACCGTCGATCCCGGCGATCGCGAGCGCCGAGACGTCGAGAACCGTCGTCAGCGCCGACACCCACGACTGCTTCTGGTGTTGCGATCGGAAGAAGGCGACGATCGGATACGAGATGTGCCCTTCGAGAATTTCAGAGCACCAGCGCTCCCAGTGCTCGAGGAAGGCGTCGAGACGTTTCAGCTCGCCGGCTTCGCCGAGGCGGCGCAGGACTTCCGCAGCAGCGGGAGGCGATCCGGCCCACGCGTCGAGCAGCGTCAACTGCACTTCGCGGCGCGAGAAGGACTGGTAGAGGACCGGAAAGTACGCGATCACGATCGCGAGGAAGCCGAAGCCGATTCCCGCTTCGGTCACTGTCAACAGCTGCGCGATGCGGCTCACCGGATGCACGTCGCCCAGGCCGAGCGTGAAGAAGGTCGTGCCGCTCATGTACACGTCGTCGATGAACACCGCCGGCCGACCGCTGATCGTCACGAGTTGCGAGCCGATCGACCAGTGCAGCGCCGCGAACCCGAACACCAGCGCGACAGCCCAGACGCCGAGCAGCCCGACGAGGGACAGGGGACCGTAGACCGCCAGGATCCGCTCACGCCTGTTGTCGGCAGCAACCCGCTGCGCGAGCCGCGTCCAGATGCGCCACGTCGCGCGGAAGTACAGGCGCGCGAGGCGCAGGCTCCGTGTCACGGTGCGCGGGAGGACAACGGTTTCGAAGGCGTCCCAGAGAACGGTCGCGATTGCGCCGACTCCAGCGAGGAGACTCAGCAGACGCACGGTGTCAGGCGCGCCGCTCGGCCTCGCGCCGGACGATCTCGTCGAAGCTCCAGAGAAGCTCCTCGCGCTCCGAGTACGGGCCGGGCGAATAAACGCGTGAGCTGATGCCGAGCTGCGACTGTTCCGAGATCCACCAGTCCTCGCGATTCGTGACGTCCCAGAATTGGACGGCGTCGTCGATCTGCGCGTCCGGTCTGGCGAGCTCGGTGGGATGGAAGTGCCACTCGCAGATGATCTGGGTGCGATCGTGCGCGCGCGGCCACATCGTGTGGGTCATCACGTAGTCGGGGTGGAGGCTCAGAAGGAGATTCGGGTAGATCGCGTAATAAGCAACTTCCTGCCGCTGGCGCGCACTCAAGCCCGGCAACACCTCGCGCCGCCGTTTGCCGTCGCCGCTCATCGTCTCGACGCCGTCGCGAAACCCCATCGCGCCGCCGCAATAGCCGGGCGTGGGCGCCACGTTCTCCGCGCCGAGGTAGTGATGCAGCCGGTTCAGTGCCGGATGCAGATTCGGACAGTGCAGGCACTCGCTATAGTTGAGAACGATCAGCTTCCAGTTCGCTTTCACGTCGTAGACGATGCGGCGGCCGAGCCGCAGCTCGCTCATGTTCCACGCGGCAAACCGCTCCGGCAGATCTTCGAGCTGATCGCGCAAGGACGTGCGCCGCTGACGCCCGTCCTGCCCGTCCTGCCCCTCCTGCCCCTCCCGCCCCTCCCGCCCGTCCTGCCCCAGGAACACGAAAATGTGTCCGTCCCACACGTCACAGCCGGCGCGATGCAACGGGTAATCGTCCCTGCAGAACCCGGGCGGCATGTGCGGCGCCGCGAGCAGGCGGCCGCAAAGGTCGTAGGTCCACGCATGATACGGGCATTGAATCCGTTCGACGAAGTGTCCGTCGGCGCGTTCGGATAATCGGGTACCGCGATGACGGCAGACGTTGAACAGCGCGCGGATGGCGCCGGACGTATCACGCGTGACGATCACGCTCTCGTCGCCGAGCGTGCGGGTGAAGAAGTCGCCGGGGTTCGGAATCTGATCGGCGCGGCCGGCGCAGATCCAGCGATTGCAATAGAAGCGCTCGAGCTCGGCGCGATAGAAATCCGGATCGGTGTAGAAATGCCGCGGCAAGGTGGTGTGCATCGTCGTCGTCGACGTCGCGCGAAGGCTCGAGCCGAGCGACTCATGATACAACCCCGTCTCGATGACGACGCTTCGGCGCGCGCTCGGCCGATGGGACCTCACCGCACTCGGCGTCAACCAGGTGATCGGCGGCGCAATTTTCCTGTGGCCGGCGCAGGTCGCCGCGCAGATCGGCGCGTGGAGTCCGATCGGGTTCGTGCTCATCGGCATCCTGTCGCTGTCGGTGGCCTTGTGCTTCGCGGAGCTGAGCAGCCGGTTCGACGCGACCGGCGGCCCGTATCTCTTCACCCGCGAGGCGTTTGGCGAGTTCGTCGGGTTCGAGGTCGGCTGGATGCAGTGGTTCTCGCGCGCGTCGAGCCAGGCCAGCATCATGGCGGCCACGGTGGTCGCGCTCGGCTATTACTTTCCCGCGCTGACCGTCGGCTGGCCGCGCGCGGCGTTTCTCAGCGCCCTGACCGTCGCCCTTGCCGCGATCAACATCCGCGGCGTCCGCCAGGGCGCGGCCGTCGTCAACACTCTGACCGTCGCGAAGCTGGTGCCGCTTGCCGTCTTCATCGTCGTCGGCCTCGCCTTCGTGCAGCCGCAGCGCCTGACGACCGTGCCGTCCATCACGATGCAGCAGGCGCTGGCCGCCGGGCTGCTGCTGATCTTCATCTACGGCGGCTACGAGGTGGTTCCGGTGCCGGCCGGCGAAGCGATCGATCCGCAGCGCGACATGCCGTTTGCGATGGTCGCGACCATCGTGTCGGTGGCGATCGTCATGACGCTGGTCCAGATCGTCGCGCAGGGGGTGCTGCCGAACCTTGCCGACCACGCGACGCCGATTGCCGATGCTGCCGCCGCATTCCTCGGCGCTGCCGGCGCGCTGCTGATCGGGATCGGATCGGTCGTGTCGATGACCGGCAACAACGCCGGCCAGGTGCTGAGCGGCTCGCGGATGCTCTACGCGCTCGCGGAACACGGTCAGCTGCCGGCGTTTCTCGGGCGGGTGCACGCGCGTTTTCGAACGCCGGTCAACGCGATCGTGTTCACGTCCGCCGTCGCGCTGACGCTGGCGCTCTCCGGCTCGTTCGCAACCATCGCGGTCGTGAGCGCGCTGGCGCGGCTGCTGATGTACGCGGGCTCGGCGGCGGCGACACTGAAGCTCCGATCGCGCGCCGCGACGGCCACCATGAAACGCGCCGCCTACACCGCGCCGCTCGGTCCAACGGCGCCGCTCGTCGCCCTGTGCGTCTGCATTGCACTCGCCGCAGGAGCAACGCGCGTGCAACTGATCGGTGGCCTCGCTGCGCTCGCAGCAGGCGGACTGCTCTACGCTCTCGCGCCTCGCGGCGCGCGAGCGGAGGCAATTAAGAATTAAGAAGTAAGAATTGAGAATTCGTCGTCACGCTGCAAAACGTGAGATGCGACGACGTCGTCAAGCTGTGTCGCGCATCGACGCAAATCACGAATTTTTAATTCTTCATTCCAAATGCTTAATTGCAGCGACGCGGTCCTGTTCAGCGCGAGAAATCGACGGCCGTCGTATTCCCACCGCAGACGACGATGCCCACGCGCTCGCCACCATCGGGGACATAAGCGCCCGACTGCAGCGCGGCCAGCGTGGCACACCCGCCGGGCTCGGCGACGATGCGCAGCGCATCCCAGAGCGTTTGCTGCGCGCGGAGGATGGCGGCGTCGCTGACGAGGACGACGCGCTCGACGTAGGCGCGTGCGATCGGGAACATCAGCTCGCCGACGCGTCGCGGCGCCAGCGAGTCGGCGGCGACGCTGCCGGCTGGCGCGTCCACCGGCTGTCCGGCATCGAATGCCATGGCGAGCGTCGGCGCACCCTCCGGCTCGACGGCGATCACCCTCGTCGCGCCGGCGTACCACGCGGCGACGCCGCCGATGAGACCGCCGCCGCCGACGGCGACGAGGATCGTGTCGAGGTCCGGCGCCTGATCGGTCAGTTCGAGACCGACGGTGCCCTGGCCGAACAGCGTCTCCGGCTGATCGAAGGCGTGTATCGGGAGCGCGCCCGCTGCGGCTGCCCAGGTTTGGCTCGCCGCCAGGGCGTCGGCGTACCGTTCTCCACCGACCATCAGGTCGGCGCCGTAGGAGCGAATGCGCTCGATCTTCGCCGGCGACGCAACCGTCGGCACGAAGATCTTCGCCGGCACGTGCAGCGTCATTGCGGCGTAGGCGACCGCCAGGCCGTGATTCCCGCCTGATGCCGCGACGACGCCGGCCGGCGGCACGGTGCGGGTCAGCAGGTTGGTGAAGGCGCCGCGCGTCTTGAACGATCCGGATCGCTGCAGCAGCTCCAGCTTGAGCGTCAATCGACATGGCGGCGCGCCGAGATCGGCGCAGTCGACGTCGATCGTCGGGGTCCGGCGGATGTACGGCGCGATGATGCCGTGCACGCGCTCGATGTCGGTGCGGGTCACGGCAAGGGTCAGCGTCATGCGCCGTATCTTGACAAACAATTAGTCATTTGGCAAATTAGCGAACAAACACCATGTCGCGTGACGCGCTGTCGGCGTACGTCGTCAAGGCGCTCGCCAACGAGCGGCGGCTCGCGATCATGAACTGGCTCCGCGATCCGACGGCGCATTTCCCGCCGCAGGCCGACGGCGACCTCGTCAAGGACGGCGTCTGCGGCGTCTTCATCGCCGAGAAGCTCGGCGTCAGCCCGCCGACGGCAAGCGAGCACCTCCGCATCCTCGTGCACGCCGGGCTCATCCGCGGCAAGAAGATCAAGCAGTGGACCTTCTACAAGCGCGACGAGAAGCGCATCGCCGAAGTGAAGCGCGCGTTTCGATCGGCGTGGTAGACCGCGGCCGCCGCTAGAGCAGCAGCCGTTCCAGTTCCTCCGGATGGCCCGCGCGCGTCACCGCATCCTTGCGATCGACCAGACCCTGCCTGACCAGCTCCGCCAGCGATTCCTCCAGCGTGAAGGATCCGTGCTTCCGCGTGATCGTGATCTCCTGGTGCAGGTGCTGCAGCGCGTTCTTGCGTAGGTGCTGCCGCGCACCGTAGCCGACCATCAACAGTTCGGCGGCGACAATCCGGCCGCCGCCGGTCTTCGGCATCAGCGTCTGAGTCATCACCGCCGACAGCGACATCGCCAGCTCCTGCCGGATCGTGTTCTGCCGCTCGACCGGAAACGAATCGGCGATGCGCGCGATCGTCGTCGCGACGTCCGTCGTGTGAAGGCTCGAGAAGACGAGATGGCCGGTTTCCCCCGCCGCGACCGCAATCTGCATCGTCTCCGGATCGCGCATCTCGCCGACGACGATGACGTCGGGCGCCTGGCGGAGCGCGGCGCGGAGCGCGGTGGGAAAGTCGGGGGCGTCGATCCCGATTTCCACCTGTTCGACCAGCGACGTGCGATGCTGATGCTCGTACTCGATCGGATCTTCGATCGTGATGATGTGGCGCGCCTCGCGGCAGTTGATCTCGTTGACGAGCGCGGCCAGCGTGGTCGTCTTGCCCGAGCCGGTCGGGCCGCCGACGAGCACGAGCCCGCGCGGCAGCCGCGAGAGCGCCTCGACGGTCGGCGGCAGGTGCAGGGACGGGAGGCGCGGCACGATCGCCGGCAGCCGGCGGATCGCTGCCGCAGTCCGGCCGCGCTCGTGATGCAGGTTGATGCGAAAGCGGCCGAGGTCTCGCGATCGATACGAGCCGTCGGCGATGCCGATCTCACGATACAGCCGGCGGCCGTGCGGCGGCAGCGCCGGCAGGACGGCGTCTTCGATCTCCTCACTGCCGAGCGGTCCGCCAAACGCCGGCTCGAGGGCGGCGACCACGCCGTCGACGCGCACCGACGGCCGCGCGCCGGCCACCAGCAGCAGATCGCTTGCCGATCGCTCCACGACCTGCTCGAGCCACTCGCGCAGACGAGCGGTCTGCTCGTCAGCGCCCGGTGGCGCCGGCGCTCCGGCATTCAGTTTCGTGACCAGCGCATCCAGATCGTCGTCTTCGGTCACGCCGATCCCTCGGTCCGCCCGCACCGCGAGATAAGAAGCAACCGCAGAGATCGCAGAGTGTCTCTCTTCAAGAAAGATCTCTGCGATCTCGGCGGTCTCTGCGGTTGCGTTCCCGGTCGGATGAAGACTCCACGTCAGCGTTTTGCCAGCGGCTGATTGAGGAAACGCGACAGCGGCAGGACCTCCCGGAAAACGGCGAGTACCGTGCTGTAGAACTTCGGGCTGGCGGCGAATTCGGCAGGGAACTCCGCACCGGCGATGAAGTAGCGGAATTTCAGATACTCCGCCGCCTCGTGGTCCTTCGGGAATCCGCGCGGCACGCGCGTGAGCTTCTCGCCGTCGAACGTCACCCGGCGCCGGAACGCCGGCGACTCGACGATGGCGCGGAGCTGGCGAACGTTGGCGGCGATGTGCGCGCGGACGGCGTGTAGCTGCGGCGGTGGCGGCGCGTACATGCCGCCGCCAATCCAGACGTCCTCGTGCGAGACATGGAAGTAAAGCCCGGCGCCCTCGTGCTTCGCGAGGCCGCGGGTCGGAAACACCGCCGCAGCGTGCGTCTTGTAGGGCGCCTTGTTCTCCGAGAATCGCGTGTCGCGGTAAATGCGGTAAATCGATACCTTCGGGCTCGCGACCAGCTCCGGCGCGAAGCTTCGAAAATCGAGAGCCAGCCGCTCGACCGTCGCGGTCATCGGCGCGCGAACGTGCGCCTCGTAGTCATCTCGATGCGCGTTGAACCACTCGCGCCGGTTGTTGCGCTTGAGCGCGCGCAGAAACTTCAGCGTCTGAGCGGTGAACCGGGGCGCCGGGGCGGGCATGTCGTCAACGCTGGCCGAGGTATTCGCGGATCAGCTGGTTGACGTTAGCGGCCTTCTCCCGTACAACCCAGTGGGTGCCCTCGGGAATGCGTTTGATCGTCAGGTTCGGCACGTAGGCATCGAGGCCCTCCAGGTTCTGCGTCAGCAGCGCCGTGTCCTTCTCGCCCCAGATCACCAGCGTCGGCACGCGGACCGTGAGCGGCGGGATTTCGGGTGGAGGCGCTGCCGTCTGGTCGGTCGTCGTTACCGGACCGATGCCTGCGGCGCGGTAATAGTTCAACCCGCCGGTCAGGGCGCCCGGCCGCGACCACGCGGCGAGATAGAGTTCCTTGTCTTCGTCGGTGACCGAGCCGTTCGCGAGGCCGCCGCCGAGGACCATCGACGTCAGCATCGAGTACGAGTTCGCCGAGAGCGCCGCCTCGGCGCCCGGCCCGCGGAACATCAACATGTAGCCGCTGGCCTTCTGCTGCGCCGCATCCTGGCGGAGCAGACGGCTGAAGACCGTCGGATGCGGCGCGTTGACGATCACCAGCCGGTCGAGCATCTCCGGATGCTGCGCGGCGAAGACCCACGCAATCACGCCGCCCCAGTCATGCGCGACGAGCGTGAAGGTCGGGCCGCCGGTCGATTTCAGCAGCTCGCCGGCGAGCGCGCGCAGGTCCTCGACGAGCGTCGGGACCGCGTACTCGGACAGCGCCTCCGGCTTCGAGGACAGGTTGTAGCCGCGCATGTCGGGCGCAACCACGGTGTGGTCCGCGGCGAACGCCGCCAGCTGATATTTCCACTCGTACCAGAATTCCGGAAAGCCGTGCAGGAACAGCATCAGCGGACCCTGACCCGCTCGTGCGTAGTGAAGCTTCACACCGTTCACGTCGGCGTACTCGTGGGAGAGTGCCGGCGCGTTCGTCTGAAACGCGCCGGCCACAGCCGCAACGCCAATCGCCGCGGCGAAGCGCAACGTCACCGCTGACCCGCCGGCTGCGCCTGCTGCTGCATCTGTGCCATCCGCTCCTGCATCTGGCGCGTGAGATGCGGCACCTGGCCGATCATCCGCTGGATGGTCATCAGCTGCGCGCGATGGTGCATCTCGTGCTCCTTCGGCGAGAGCAGCATCTCGAAGCGCGACTTCGATCCGCCGCCGGCCATCGGTGACATGTTCACGTGTTCCGCGAGGTCGGACTCCGACATGCCCTCGAGGAACGACGCGAACTTGTCGCCTTCGGTCTTCAACAGCTCGACGAGCTCCGCCTTGGTACGCGGCTTCTGCTCCTCGGCCATGAGCGGGCCGAACACTTCCTGAAAGTTCACCGATTGCATGTCGATGATCTTGTTGACGTGAACGTAGGTGAAGAATTGCGGCGCCACCGCCAGGTGCGAGAGCGTCTGCGCGACGCTGCGGGCTTCGGGCGACGGCTTGAAGTCGTACTTGTTCTCGGGGATCTCCTCGGCGATCTGCACGGTGTTCTTGCGAACGGTGCGGAACGCGGCGGCCAGCTCCTTGCTTCCGTAATAATTCATGCGTCCTCCTAGTACCATCCGATGGGTTGTTCGGACAGGTTGATGTAGACCTGCTTGACGTTGAGATACTCTTCGACGCCCCACTTGCCGAGCTCGCGGCCGATGCCGCTCTGCTTGTAGCCGCCCCATGGCGCCTCGACGTAGGTCGGCTGCATGTGGTTCACCCACACGATGCCCGCGCGCAACCGCTTCACCGCCCGCAGTGCACGGAAGATGTCGCGCGTCCACACCGCCGCGGCCAGCCCGTAATAGGTGTCGTTGGCGATTCGCAGCGCGTCTTCCTCGCTGTCGAACGGGATCACCGAGGCGACCGGACCGAAGATCTCCTCGCGTGCGATCCGATCCGAGTTGTCGACGTCGTAGAAGATCGTCGGCTCGACGAACAGGCCGTGCTCGAGGCCCTTCACCGCCGCCGCGCCGCCGCCGGCCGCGACCCTGGCTTCGCCCTTGCCGATCTCCTGGTACTTCCGTACGCGATCGAACTGCTCGCGGCTGACCAGCGCGCCCATCTTGGTCGCGCGGTCGAGCGGCGGTCCGACGGTGATGGTGCGGGCCTTTTCGGCCATCGCGTCGACGAACCGCTGGTAAATCGGCCGCTGGACCAGAATCCGGCTGCCCGCCGAACAGACTTCGCCCTGGTTGACGAACACGCCGAACAGCGCGCCTTCGACGGCGTTCTCGAAATCGGAGTCCGCGAAGAAGATGTTGGGCGACTTGCCGCCGAGCTCGAGCGAGATTTTCTTCAGCGTCTCCGCCGACGAGCGCATGATCTTCTTGCCGACCTCGGGGCTGCCGGTGAAGGCGATCTTGTCGACGTCCGGGTGTTCGACGATCGCGGCGCCCGCCGATTCGCCGAGGCCGGTCACGATGTTGACGACGCCGGGCGGCAGACCGGCGTCCGCGAAGCTCGACGCCAGCGCGAGGATCGTCAATGGCGTCTGTTCCGCCGGCTTGAGGACCGCCGTGCAGCCGGCGCAGATCGCCGGCGCGAGCTTCCACGACGCCATCATCAGCGGGTAGTTCCACGGGATGATCTGGCCGGCGACGCCGATCGGCTCGCGCAGCGCGAGGCTCATCGCGTTGTCCGGTACCGGGATCACGTCGCCGTGAATCTTCGTGGCGAGCCCCCCGTAGTACTCGAAGCAGGTCGCCACGTCGGCGATGTCGCCCTCGGCTTCGATGATCGGCTTGCCGGTGTTGCGGGTTTCGAGCTCGGCGAGCTCGTCGGCGCGCCGGCGCACGATTTCGGCGAGCTTCAACAGCACGCGGCCGCGATCCTGCGCGGTCGCGTCCTTCCACGGACCGTCGTCGAACGCCGCGCGTGCGGCGTGCACGGCCCTGGCGACATCGGCCGCGTTGGCATCCGGGACAACGGCGATCGGCTCGCCAACCGCCGGATCGATCACGTCGATGGTCGCTGACGATTCGGCCGGGACGAACCCACCGTTGATGTAGAGATCGTGGCGTGTCACAGGTGTCACGCGGCCCTTCTGGTCTGCGAACGCAGCAACCAGCAACTATATTGACTTGCGCGAACCGTTGTAAAGTTGCGGACATGAAAACCATGATCGCGGCGGCAACCCTTGCGTTCGCGTGCGTGGTGCCGGCCCTGGCGCAGGATCCGCATCCAACCTTCACGGTCGGGACGGCGACGGCGCAGCGCGGCCAGAAAGCCTACGGCGTGTTGAAGGTGCCGCCCGGCGCCGACGCCGGCTACGACATCCCGGTCGTCGTGATTCACGGTGCACGTCCCGGACCGGTGCTGGCGGTCGCAGCGGGCGCGCACGGCACCGAATACGCCTCGATCATCGCGGTCGAGATGCTGATCGACGCCGTCAAGGCGGACGATGTGGCCGGGACGTTGATTCTGCTGCCGTTGATCAACGTGCCGTCGTTCGAGCGCATCACACCGCACGTGAACCCGACCGACAACAAGAGCATGAATCGGTATTACCCCGGCACTCCCGGCGGCACCCAGACCGATCGCGCGTCATATGTGATCACCAAAGAGGTCGTCGAGCGCTGTGACCACCTGATCGATCTTCACGGCGGCGATCTCGACGAGAACCTGCGGCCGTACAGCTACTGGACGGTGACCGGCAACCAGAAGCAGGACGAGCTCTCGCGCGAGATGGTGCTCGCGTTCGGCCTCGACCACATCATCATCTCGGCCGATCGTCCGAAGGATCCCGCGGCCTCACGCTTCCTCGAGAACACCGCGTCGACGCGTGGCAAGCCGTCCTTCACGGCGGAAGCCGGACGGTCCGGGCCTGTCGACGTCACCGACGCGGCGCGGCTGTCCGCCGGCGTGAAGAACGTGATGGCTTATCTGAAGATGAGCGGCTCCGCCGCGACACCGGTCCGCAATCCGATCTGGGTCGAGAAGATCGTGACGCTCGCCGCCGATCGTGACGGCATGTTTCAGCCGACCGTCGATCGCGACGCGCATGTCGCCAGAGGCGCGCGGATCGGCGTCGTCACCGACTACCTCAATCGTCCGCTCCAGGACGTGACTGCCCCGGAGGACGGCATCATCATGTTCATCCGCGCCGTGCCGTCGTTGAAGAAGGGCGACACGATGGCGAACCTCGGAGTCGTGAAAGCGGCCAGGTAGGTCGGGTGGGTCGGGCAGGCCGGGTGGGTCGGTCGGGTGGATGGATGCGATCTTTCGAGGAACGATCTGGCGATGAGCGAGCCGAGGGGTGAATCGATGAAACCGGGAACGACGCGGCCAACCTACGACGATGTGAGCCTGATTTTGAAGCTGTACGAGATGCGTCGCGACGAGAAGCTGCGCGCCGCCCGCGCGTGGTTCGCCGCGAACTTCAAGGTGAAGACGATCGAGGAGTGGCAGAAGCTGTGTCCGCCGGGCTCGGATCCCAACGCCTCGTTCCGGATGGTGACGAGCTATTGGGACATGGTCGCGTCGTTCATCACCGGCGGCGTGCTCCACCCCGAGCTCTTCTACGAGAGCGGCCGCGAGCTGCTCTTCTGCTACGAGCGCGTGCGCGACATGCTGCCGGGATTGCGCGACGTCAACAAGAACGCGAATGAGCTGAAGAACCTCGAAACGGTCGCGAAAGGCTACGTCGCCTGGTGGAACACGCAGGCGCCCGGCGCCTACGAGGCATTCAGCAAGCGCGTGAGAGGGTAGACGCAAAGGCCGCACCGCCCGCAAAACAACCACAGTGAACCGGTGCGTCGATGGTCGCGCGCTTTTCGAGCGCTGACCCGCTGGAGATCCGACGTGCGCGTTGAGTAAGATCGATCGTTCCGGCAGGCATGGAGGGAGGACACTGATGGCCGCTACGTTACCGAACGTTCTCGTCACTACCGACTGGGTCGCTCAGCACGGCACAGACGCCGGCGTCCGCGTCGTCGAAGTCGATGTCGATACGGCAGCATACGATCAGGGTCACGTCCCCGGTGCGGCAGGCTGGAACTGGACGACCCAGCTGTGCGACACGCTCGTGCGCGACATCGTGCCGGTCAACAAGCTCGAAGAGCTGCTCGGCGCGAGCGGGATCGACAACAAGACCGCGGTCGTGCTCTACGGCGACAACAACAACTGGTTTGCCGCGTGGGCCTTCTGGCAGCTGAAGATCTACGGCCACGACGACGTGCGCATCATGGATGGCGGCCGCAAGAAATGGCTCGCCGAGGGACGCGACCTGAGCACGGACAAGTCGACGTTCCCGAAGACCACCTACAAGGCGAAGGCCGCGGACACGTCGCTGCGCGCGTTCCTGCCGGAGGTGCAGTCCGCGAGCGCCGGCAAGAAGGCCGCACTCGTCGACGTTCGCAGCCCGCAGGAGTTCACCGGCGAGATCCTCGCGCCTCCCGGTCTGCCCGAGACGTGCCAGCGCGGTGGCCACATTCCCGGTGCGAAGAGCATTCCGTGGGGCAAGAACTGCAACGAGGACGGTACCTTCAAGAGCTTCGACGAGCTCAAGGCCATGTACGCGGCGCAAGGCGTCACCGGCGACCAGCCGGTGATCGCCTACTGCCGCATTGGTGAGCGATCGAG
Source organism: Vicinamibacterales bacterium (assembly GCA_035315685.1). Taxonomy (GTDB): domain Bacteria; phylum Acidobacteriota; class Vicinamibacteria; order Vicinamibacterales; family CAVVIG01; genus QHWK01. The sequence goes on from DATFXR010000527.1 coordinate 14,084, forward strand.
CCTCACCTGGTTCGTCATGAGGCATCTGCTCGGCTTCCAGAACGTCAAGAACTACGACGGCTCGTGGACCGAGTGGGGAAACCTGGTGGGCGCTCCGGTCGAGAAGTAATGGCGCGCACGGGGTGCTGAGACTGCAGAGGATTCTCGTGATTCAGCTCGAACCCGGTCACAGGATGGCTCTGCGGTCTCTGCGTTCGAGACGCTCATGAAACCAGAAGACTACTCGCGGATCCGGCGCGAGCTCGCCGGCTGGCAGGTGACGATCGAAACCTACAAGCTGGGCGACGTGTATCACTGCTCGATCGCGAACTTCGATCCCGGCGCGCGGTTCGCGCGCGCCGATGGCTCGACGCGCGAAGAAGCCGAGTCGCGCGCCATTGCAAAGGCGACGAAGTATCTGCAACAGACCCGCAAGTTCGACGTCTGAAGTGAGAAGCGCCGCCCTGCTCGCTTCGCAGTCCGTGCCGTGATGCCGATCGTCACGGCGTCGCTCGCAGCGATCATCTTCACCGCCGGCGTCATTTCGGGCAGCCTCGGCGCGTTGCTCGGGCTCGGCGGCGGCGTGTTCCTGGTGCCGTTCCTCAACCTCGTGCTTGGATTTCCATTCACCGCCGCTGCGGCGATCAGCCTGACGACGGTGATTGCGACGTCGAGCAGCGTCTCGGCCGGCCGCACCGGCAAACAGCTGATCAACATGCGGCTCGGGATGCTGCTCGAGGTGGCGACGGCGGGCGGGAGCTTCCTCGGCGGCGTCACGGCACAGTTCGTCGCGCAGTCCGCTCTGCAGAAGCTGTTCGGCATCGTCGCCGCCGTGGTCGCGGTGATCATGCTGTCGCGGCTTCGCCGGCGAAACGTGATTCTCGATCCGAGCGCCACTCCGGGCATCCTCGGCGGCCGCTACTACGAAGAAGAGAGCCGGACGACGGTGACCTACCGCGTGAAACGGCTGCCGCTGGCGGTGACGGCGTCGTTCGTGGCGGGTAACGTGTCGTCGCTCCTCGGCATCGGTGGCGGGATCATCAAGGTGCCGATCCTCAACGCGTGGTGCGGCATTCCACTGCGCGCGGCGGCGGCGACGAGCGCGTTCATGATCGGCGTCACGGCGACGGCCGGCGCGCTCATCTACTACGGCCGTGGCCAGCTCGAGCCGGCGCTGGCAGCTGTGGCGGTGCTCGGCGTGCAGCTCGGGTCGTGGGGCGGCATGCGCTTCGGCGCCGCCGCGTCGGCGAAGTGGCTGAAGATTCTCATGGCCTTCGTCCTCTTCATCGTGTCGGTGATGATGTTCGCGCGAGGCGGACGATGACGCCGGACGGCCGCCCGGGATCGGCGTCCGAGCGCCTGGAGCGCGCCGTCGGCGTGGTGCTGCAGGCGGGCGTCACGATCAGCACCGTGTGCCTCGCCGTCGGCGCCGCGTGGGCGCTGGTGACGGGGGAGTCCGGCGCTGCCCGCGTGCTGCTGCAGACGGGGATTCTGGTCCTGCTCCTGACACCGGTCGCGCGCGTCGTGGTCTCGATCGCGCAATACATCACCGAGCGCGACTGGGGGTTCGCAACCCTGACGACGATCGTGCTCGTCGAACTGCTGGCGAGCGCGGTCGCGGCGCTGGTGTTCAAGAAGAAACTCTGACGCGGTTCGGCGTTCGGAGTTCGGGGGTTCGGGGTTCTCGTTCTTTGGTTCGGGGTTCTGGGGTTCTTTCGTTGGTTGTTGCGAGAACCTCAGCACCAAGAATCAGAAATCTCAGAACCCAGAACCAGAACGCCGAACCCCGAACCCCGAACCCCGAACCCGTTCTGCGCCAGCCTGTATGAGCGCGACCTGTTCGGGGGAGAAGCGCAGCTGACCCTGATCGGCGCGCGAGAAATCGTCGCGGCACCATTTCGCGCGCATCAGTCCGTTCGCTGAATGTCGTACATGCGGCATCAGCAGGTGGCCGATTTCGTGCGCCATCGCGCAGGCCAGTGCCTGTACCGTGGATGTCGCGTAGCGATCGGCTTCCGCCCGCAGGCGTCGATAGAAAATGTAGGCGACGTGCGTCCGATCGTTGATCGACACGGCCGCGCCCAATACCGTGTCCGCCGCGCGCTGGAGATCGCCGGTTTCGTTCGGCAGCAGGATGACGTGAATCACGTCTGGCTCGCTGCCGGCCGTCGCGGCATCGCGCCATTCGAGGTGGACGCCGATGTCAGCGTAAAGCCGCGTCAGCTCGGACGCGGCGCTGCCGACGATCGATGTCGGCACACCGGCGAAGTTGTGCAGCTGAAGAACGAGTGCGGCGGCAAATAAGTGCGTCATCGTTCACCGCGTTCGATTCTGTCGAAGCGAAGCGGCGGTGGCGATTACTCGAGAAGTAAAGAGACGAGGACACGAAGGTCAACAGAGGACGCAGAGGACAGCGGGCACAGAGGGCACTGGCACGACGCAGGCCGGTCCGCGTGGGGCGCTGAGTGACTCCGCGGTGGTGTGAGTCACGCCGACATTCCTTTGCGTCCTTCCTTTGCGTCCTCTGTTGCCCTTCGTGCCCTTGTCAGCGAGCCGTCACACTGCGATCGGTTCGGGGATCGCGAGGCGGCGCGCCGCTTGTTCGGTGGCGGCGTCGGCGGGAAAGAAGCACTCGATCCTCAGGTGCTGGTGGGTCAGGTCGCGTGACGAGGCGAAGGTGGTGAGCGTCGAGAAGAACGCCATCGACAGATCGCCCTTCCGCAATTCCATGTTGACGCACGGCTGGAACGACGAACCGGTGTCCATGCTTCGCCATCGCTGCGGCACCTCCGGATAGGTGAGGAGCTCGTCGCGCAGCTGCACGACAGCTTCGTCTCCGGTGGCGGCCACGTCGCGGTGGAGCGCCTGGATCAAGCATTCCGCGATCGCCGGCCAGTTCACGATCGATGGCCGCAGACCGTCGGGATCGAAGACGCTCCGCATGCAGTTCGAACTCGTCGTCGTGCCTCGAAACAGCGGGAAGATGCGCGCCGCGGCCGCATTCTTCATCACGATGTTCCACTGGCTGTCGAGCACGAAGGCAGGAAAGGGCTCCTGCTGCCGGAGGATGTACTCGAGCCCGCGCCGTACTGGCTCCAGCGTGGGAGCGCCCGGCGGCAGCTCGCTATGGGCCGGCGCGTAGCCGGCGGCGACCAGCATTGCGTTGCGGTCGCCGAGTGGGACCTCGAGCATGCCGGCGAGCAGCTGCACCATTTCGCGGCTTGGCTGCGCGCGCCCGGTTTCCAGAAAGCTCAGGTGCCGCGCCGAGATGCCCGCCTCGATGGCGAGCGACAGCTGACTCATGTGCGCACGCGTCCGCCACCCACGGAGCATTCGGCCATATGCAGGGACAGCACCCTCGGGGAATCCGAGCAGGGTATTCATGACGCTCCTTGGCAACGGTCCCGCGCATCGACCGCGGCCGGCAATTACCTCTGAGGTAAAGACCCGCAGTGCTACTTCTGAAGTAGAGACGCGATTGTGTAGGCCTCAGGTTCCGGGCGGAGCGGCCGGTCGAACCACAGCGGCCGGCGCAGCCCGCCGGGACCAGGGGCGGGCCGCGTCAGCGCCAGCCATTCTTTGTAGACCTCGTGGCTCCGGGCAGTGTCCACGACGATGTCGCCATAGTGGTCGTCCGGTGAAGCCCTCTCGAGCGTCACGCGCTGATGCCAGCAGTGCATGCCGCTCACCGGATCCGGCTGCACCGGAAACGTCAGGTTCTGGTGAACCCCGACGTCGGTCCACCAGATGCGGCCGCTGTCTGGATCGGCGCTGGCAAAGGGCTGCGCGCCGTGCACCTGCGACACTTTGTAGGTCGTGCCCTGTCGATCGATCGTGACGAGTGCGGAGGCGGCACGATTCCCCATTTCCTCGTGCAGACGCCAGCGCCCGAGATGGTGCGACATGCCGAGGACTCCGGGCCGGATGCCTTCGGTGACCCATGCCCGCGTGACGAAATGGCCGATCCGTGTCCGCACTCTGACGAGATCGCCGGTTCCGATTGCAAGCCGGCGCGCGTCGGCCGTCGAGATCCAGAGCGGGTTGTCGTGCGAGATCTCGTACAGCCACTTCACTGCCGAACGCGTGTGCACGAGCGTCGGCAGCCGGAAGTTCGGAAGCAGGTCGAACTCGCCTTCGCTTCGGTCGAGGTCTCGCCAATGCACATGGCCAGGCACGTAGCGCGGAATCGCGTGCTCCGGCCAGCCCCAGTCGACCAGCGTTCGTGAATAGAACTCGAGTCGGCGCGACGGCGTCTGAAAGCCGACCCGCGGCACGCCATCGACGATCACGGCGATTGGCTTACCGGCCTGCAGTACCGTGCCGCTCTCATCGTCGATTGATGCATCGGCCAGAACGTCCGCGGCAAGCGGCTCGAGGTACGGCGTGTAGACGTGATCCTTCACCTTGAACACGCCGTACTTCCGCATGTACGCGAGCGGCGTCAGGTCTTCCCGTGCCGCGGTTTCGGGCAGGCCGGGGACGGAATGCTCGAACATCCACCCGTAGTACTCGTCCATCGTCACCGGCTGGCCTGGACGGTACGGCGATTCGAAATGGCGCCGGATGCCGAGCGCGCCGTCGGGATCGATGCGCCACGACAGCGCCGCCCAGAACTCACTCTCCTCCCAGACTTCGCCGGGGTTGGTTTCGTAGGTCGCCTTGACGGTGTCGCCACGCTTTTCGCGCGCCACGCGGATCACCGGCTGACGGAAGCCAATCCACTGCGCGGCGTGCGTTTCCTGGCTCATCGTGTCGTGCCGCTCGGTGCCGAGTCCCATCGGCAGGATGTAATCGGCGAACCACGCGGTCTCACTCCACGTCGGTGTCAGCGCGACGTGCAGGCCGACGCGATCACGATCGGTGAGCATTTCAATCCACGAGAAACCGTCCGGGTTCGTCCACACCGGGTTGTAGACTCGCGTGAAGTAGACGTCGATCCTGCCGCGGTTCTCCTTCAGGAAATGCGGCAGCAGGAAGCTCATCTCGAAAAAGGCGAGCGGATACTCGCGTGGAAAGAGCAGCTCGTTCCAGTAGTCCGGGGGCGGCGGCGTCGTCGGATGCTTCGGGATGAACTTGTTCGAGAGATGGAGGCCGACGCCGCCTTCGGTGCCGACCGAACCGGTCAGCACGACGAGCAGGTAGAGGCAGCGCGTGATCTGCCAGCCCCAGAGGTTGCCGGCCGCCGCCGATCGCCAGTTGTGCGTGCTGAACCGCCCGCGCGCGCGGCCGATTGCCCGCGCCGCCTCGACGATCCGGCCCGCATCGACGCCGGTCTCGTCGGCGGCAAACGCCGGCGTGAACTGCGCGTACAGCTCCTTCACGGACACGATGAAGTTGTCGAAAGTCGTCGCGAGATCCGGCCGTTCCGCGCGCAAGTAGCCGCGCCAGTCGACCCACGTCCTCACGAACTCGCGATCGTAGAGGTCCTCGTGGAGCAACACGTTGACCATCGCGAGCAGCAGCGCGCCCTCGGTGCCCGAGTACGCCGGCAGCCAGACGTCGGCT
>DATFXR010000528.1:0-8177 GCA_035315685.1 Vicinamibacterales bacterium
CAGCTTGCGGTCGACCGGGAGCGGCGGCTTGAGCCCGACCAGCTCGATGAAGGTTTCGCCGCGCACGTACTCCATCGCGATGAACGGCAGGCCGTCCTGCTCGCCGACGTCGTAGATGGTGACGATGTTCGGATGGCTCAGGCAGCCGGCTGCGCGGGCCTCGCGCGAGAACCGGTCGCGCAGTTCCTCGGTGTCGAACGAGCGCTTGAGGACCTTGACGGCCACGTAGCGTCCGATGCGCGGATCCCGCGCCCGGAACAGCGTGCCCATTCCGCCCTGGCTGATCAGGTCGAGGACTTCGTAGCGCCCGAAGTTCTTTGGAATCTTCACAACTGTGCCGGCCGCGAGACGTCCGGGGAGTGACTCACTATACATCGGCGCTGTGCGAAGAGCCTGTGGTACTCTCCGCTCGACGCGGTCTCCATCCATGTCGAAATTCATCATCGAGCCGCATTTCCGTCTTCAGGAATGGGTCGCCGAGGAAAAGGGTTACTTCCGCGACGAAGGCCTCGATTACGTCTTCCAGGAGATGGTCCAATCGACCGAGGGGAGCATTCACGACAAGGGCGACCGGATCGGCGCCTTCCAGTCGTTCGAAGAGGGCCGCAAGTCCGACATCAGCTGCGCCTGCCACTGGACGGTCGACATCGCCGCCGCCAGGGGGCATGGCCGGCTCTATCCCGACGTGTATTCGGTCGCGCCGGCGGGCGTCTTCGTGCGTGCCGATTCAGAGCTGCGTACACCCGACGATCTCGCCGGCGTGCCGATCTCGGTCGGCTACCAGTCGGGCAGCCACTACGCCACTATTCAGGCGCTGGAACAGTATCTGCCGCCGGGCAGGATCGCGTTGAATTTCGCCGATGGCATGCTGTTCGGCCGGATGGAAAAATTCATCGACGGCCGCTCGCCCGCCTGCGCGCTCTTCAGCGGGCCGTACTATTTCGCCGAGCAACTGGGCTTCCGCAAGATCCTCGATGCGACGTTCGTCATCGCCACCATGATCACCGGGCAGCCGGACGCCGATGACTTGAGGAAATTCTTCCGTGCGCTCCGCCGCGCGCAACGCGACATCGACCTGAGGCCCGAGCTGTACACCCGGCACTATCTCAAGGAGTTCCCGCACCGTTTTCACTCGCGCATGGACACGCGCCGCTGGGGACCAGGCGAGCGCTTGGTGTTCGAGCCCTACACACGCGAGGTATTCGACGAAACGGTGAAGTGGATCGGGGAACACGGCATCTTCGACGCCGGCGCCGGCGCCTGCAGCTACGACCGGGCCGTGGCGCAAGCCTGACGCGGTCGATGATCCGACGTTGTTTTGAAACGCGCTCTCAGTCCTTGAAAATCGCGGCGAGCGACACGGCGAGTCCCGGGATCAGCGGCGTCGTCAGCGTCGCGCCGCCGTGTGCTCGGTGAACCGATCTCGACGACGAGGTCCGGGGCGCCGCGGGCCCAGTCTTTGAAAATCGAGTCGCGGCGCTCTTTGGCTACGTACAGCAGGTCGGGTTCGACCACGTCGTGCTTCGAGAGGATGACGTCGAGTGGAAAGCCAATCACTTCACCGACGGGGTGCGTCTCGAGATGAATGCGCAAGGCGAAGAACAGGTTGCCAACGATTCGCTGATGCCGCGTCACGGGGCTCGGCGTCACGTAGTGCTCTCCGTCGATCAACTCGTGCCGCCGCCCGTCGTCGGGAAACAGCAGGAAGTCGTCGTGGGTGAGCTTCACGCCAGGATTGGCGGGCTTCATCGTGTCGCCTCCGGACATGCGCTCATTGTAGCGGCGTCTGCGGCGAGATTTGTGCCAGGGCACGTCGTGTGTTTTTCCTGCCGTTCGCGTGCGGACGCCCCCGCCTGCGCGCAGAATCTGCAAACTGGCAGATGTTGAGTCATGTCAGAATCTGCGCGGGAAACGTGATGCTGTACCGGCGTCCGCCGGCAAGCCGATGACCGACGACCCGCTCATCCGGGACATCTCCGATACCGCGCGCTGGGTCGCGGTCTACCGCGCGCGCGAGACCGATCGAGCCGACGCGATCTTCAAGGATCCGTTCGCGCGCGCGCTCGCCGGCGAACGCGGCGAACAGATCGCCGGCGGCCTGCCGTTCTTCAGCGAGAACGCCTGGTCGATGATCGCGCGGACCTACCTCTTCGATCGCTTCGTGATGCGGCTCGTGAAGGCCGGAGTGGATCTGATCGTCAACCTCGCCGCGGGACTCGATGCGCGACCGTATCGGATGGAGTTGCCGGCCTCGCTGCGCTGGGTGGAAGTCGATCTGCCGGAGATCCTCGACTACAAAGCGCAGGTGCTCGCGGATGCGAAACCGACGTGCACGCTGGAGCGGATTCCGCTCGATCTGTCGAACGCGGACGCGCGCCGCGGCCTGTTCGATCGCCTCGGCCGCAGCACCACGCATGCGGCGGTGCTGACCGAGGGCCTGCTGATCTATCTGATGGCCGGCGACGTCGGGGCGCTCGGCTGGGATCTCGCGCGGCAGCCGTCGTTCCGCCACTGGATCGTCGACATCGTCTCGCCGGGGTTGATGCAGATGCTGAGGCAGCGCGCCGGCGAACACATGATGGACGCCGGTGCGCCGTTCCTGTTCGCCCCGCCCGAAGGGCCGCCGTTCTTCTCGGTGTACGGCTGGACGCCGGTCGAAGTGAAGTCGATTCTGAAGACCGCCGGCAAGCTCGGACGGCTTCCGTTGACCCTGCGCATGTTGTCGCTGCTCCCGGAATCGACCGGTCGGCAGGGCGATCGGCCGTGGTCCGGTGTCGTACTGCTGCAGCGCCGCTGACGCTGCGATCGCCGCGGTTTCCCGACGCGATCGCAGCGTGATCCACGGTCACGCTACGACTGCGCGACGGTTTCGAGCGCAGCGCGGTTGACCAGGACGAACCCGTCCTTGTCCGTGCGGACGATGTCGTCCTTGCCCCAGCGGCTCATGATCCGGATCGAGGTCTCGATCGTGGTGCCGATCGTGTCGGCGAGCTCCTGCCGCGACAGCGCGAGAGGAATGAACGTGCCGTCCGGGCGCGGCTGGCCCATGTCGTTGGCAAGCTTGAGGAAGAAGCGCGCGAGCCGTCCCTCGATGCGGCCGCCGGTCACCTCCGCGAGGCGATTGGTCAGCTCGATCATCCGGTGCGTGAGTCCGACCAGCAGTCCACGCACGAGCGATGGCGAGGTCTCGAGCAGGGTGAAGAACGCCTGGCGCTGGATGACGAGGCAGGTGGTCGGCTCGAGCGCGACGGCGCTGGCGGGATACGGACGCGATTCGTAGACGGCCACGGCGCCGACCGGATCGCCGGGGCCGAACAGTTCGAGGATCACGTCGGTGCCGCGCGCAGTGGTCTTGAAGACTTTGACGTGGCCGGTCAGCACCGTATAGAGCAGGTCCGACTCGTCGCCCTCAGTGAACAGCGATGCGCCCTTGTCGAACGAACGCACGGAACTGACCGCCGCAACGCGCTGCCGATCGTCGGGCCTGAGGCGGCGAAACAGCACACTCTGGCGAACCCACTCTCCAACGTCGGCGGCCATATGAGCGAATCATACCGTCCGCTCACCGTTTTCCGATCGGCACCAGGCGTTCGAGCTGCGCGTAGACCCACAGCGCGGGATGATGCGCGTCCTCGAACGCGCGGAGAATCTGCGGGCCGTCGTCGCTTCGCGAGAGCACGAGCAGGTGGTTCACGAACGCGAACCACAGCGGCTCTCCGTCCTTGTCGTCGTCCTTGTGGCGGAGGAACTCGACGAACACGCCGATGGTTTTCGTGCGCAGCTTCGACGGAGGCACGAGATCGAGCAGCGCGACGTAGAGGGACGCCTTCTGAAAGAAATAGTCGCGATCGGTCGGCTCGCCGTTGCCGGTCCACTGCTCGACGTCCACCAGCACGCGCTCGGCCTGATGCTGCCATTCTTCCGTCTGGCGCACCTTCAGCGGCAGCGGCGCGACGCCCGTGCCGCGCAGATCGATGGCCGCCTGCCGCAGGCGCATCGCCGCGCCCGTCTGCCAGTACGGCTCGAAGCGCGCCGCGCCGAGCAGGTGTGAGGGAAGCAGCGAGGTGCCGTCGATCGGGCGGATGTAGAGCTGCATCGCCGTCCGCACCAGGGCGGTGTTGAATGCCGCCGGCGTCATCGACTCGGTGATGCTGTCGGCGCAGCGCGCGCCCTTCACCTGCATGACGACGTAGGCGCGCAGCGTGTCCATCAGGAAATACGGGTTGACACCGAGCTTGCCGAACGCCACCGCAAGGTCGGCGCTGCGCGACACGATGTCGGTGGCCGACGCCGAGAAGCCGCGCGCGTCGTGCGCACCGGTCTCGAGCATGTAGCCGTAGATCGATTCGAGATACGCCGCCTCATCGCCGCGGGGCTGAAAACGGATCAGGGCGCGCGCCACCGCCGGAAACTCACTCGGCAGCTGCGCCCGCCACAGAAAGAGCTCGAGAAAGCGCAGCGCCTCGGCGCGATCGACGAACGTCATGCGCGCAACCAGGCTCAGCGCCGAGTAGTACTCGTCGACCGCCGGCACCAGCAGCTCGTCGCAGGACGCCGGACTCGGATCGAGATCGATCCACTCGAACAGCTCGCGCGCAGCGGGGCCGTCGACCAGGGCCATCATCTGCGCCGCACGCGCCTGCAGCGACACGCGGTTCAGCGACGTCGCATACGCGAGCAGGCGCGCGCCTTCCTTCGTGTCGGGCGGCACCGGCTGGGGCGTCGATCGCCGGTACGGTTCGCCTGCGCTGTAGGCGCGGAAGAACGCCTCGGTGAGCAGCTCGCGCTTCCACTCGCGATCGGTCACGCGTGGAGACGAGGCGATGCGGATGAGAGCGTCGGCGGCGAGCTCCGGCGGCAAGCCCGCGGCGCTGCTCGCGACCACTTCGAGACCAGGATCGCGATGCGACTGAGGCTGGCCCTGAGACTGTGCGGAACGACGGGTACGTGTTTGCCCGTGAAGGTCGGCGCTGACGATCAACAACGCCGCACATACGAGACAGGTCGCTCGCCGAACGAACACAGCGGCTCATTGTAGGTCAGGTGAGTCGGGTGGGTCGCGCAGGTCGGGTACGCAGTCGTGTTTTTCCCGTCGTTCCCGGAGTGTCCGGCCTCAGCCGGACTCACATGGTCCGCGTGGTCTATCCCGCGCTGGAGTGAAAGAGCGCGGCGATCAAATCGTCGTCGGAAAAGCGCGGCAGCGTCTCGGGTTCGACGTGGTCGAGCCGCTGGATTTCGTCAGCCTCGATGTCGACCTCCAGTGTGCGGCGATCATAATCCAGCCGCGTCGCGGTGAGCGGCAGCAGGTAGTGGCGCGACGCGAACCGATCGCGCGCCTCGACGACGTAGTAGCGCACCTTGCGGTGGTGAGGATCGATGAGGACACCGTCCAGCTTGCCAAGCGTCGCGTGCGTCGGGCTGACGAGCACCGCGCCATCGAGTCGACCGGCCGGTGTGTCGACGTTGTGGGCGTCGAGATACTTGAGCCGTTCCACCGATTCCATGCGTTGAGAAATCGCAATTCACATGCCAGCGAGCACGTTTGCAGACGCGCCCAAAAATGTTGCAGCGAACCGCCGCGAGGTTCAGGAATCTGTCGTGATATGTGACGCGTGACACGGTGGATGAACCGTGACCCGTGACTTGCTGGGTTCCGGCCGGCCACGCGGGAAACTCTGCTTTGTGCAGCTCTGGGCTGGAACGCTCGAGCTTGCGGTCCAGCGCCGAAGTGCCGGTCCACTTGCCACTGATCCGGTCGCCAGTCCCCAGTCCGCAGTCTCCAGCCCCGAGCCGCCAGTTCCCTAGTCCCCGAGTCCTCCGGTGAACACGATGTACGGATCGATTGGCGTGCCTTGCCACCACCGCCTGTCGGGCCCCAGCTCGAAGACGGCGAAGTGAAGATGCGGCGCGTTCGCCGGCGCGTTGCCTGACGTCCCGACGTACCCAATCACGTCGCCCTGGTTGATCGCCTGCCCTTCGTGTAACGCGTCCGCGTAGCGTTCGAGATGGGCGTAGTAGTAGCAGAGCCGGCCGTCAGCATCGAACTGATAGACGGTGTGGCCGCCCGCTTTGCTCTCGAAGATCTTCGCGATCATTCCGGAAGCCACCGCATGCACGGGCGTGTTGCGCGGCGCCAGAATGTCGACCGCTCCGTGGCCGCGAGTGCCGCCTCCCCGACGCTCGTCGAATCCGCCCTTCCACGTCTCGACGAGCGCGCCGTCGATCGGGACGCGAAGCGTCGCGTGCGGAATCGAGCCGGCGGTCGCGCTGATCTTGGGTTCCTCGATGCGGCTGTCGATCGTGCGGCTCGGGGCGATCGTGATGCCGCTGGAGTCCGCTTTCAGCCGGACCGAGTCAGGAATCGGCGGACCATAGGTTCGCAGCCACGCGTCCACGGCCGCGCCGGCAAAAAAGGCGGCGACGAGCGCCGCGAGGGGGCGCACTCGAGCGCGCCTTTTCCGCGCGACACGTGTCATCTGAACAGCACGGGCGTGCCCGGCCTGACCAGCGCCGCGACGCGCGCCGCATCCCAGTTTGTCAGCCGCACGCACCCATGCGATTCGGTGTGGCCGACATTGCCCGGTTCCGGCGTCCCATGCAATCCGTAATGTTCCTTGCTCAACGACACCCAGACGACGCCGACCGGATTGTTCGGGCCAGGCTGAATGTTGGCGCGCGCGTCCCTCGGCTTCGCGTCCCAGAACAGATCCGGATTGTAGTGAAACACCGGGTGCCACTGCGTGCCGAGGACCTTCCAGTCGCCGATCGGCAGGGGATCGTGTTCGCTGCCGGTCGTCACCGGCGCGAAGAACACCAGCGTGCCGTCGGACCGCGTCGCGCGCAGCGCTGATTCATCCTTCGAGACCTGAATCGTTATGTCGTCCGCGGCCGCGTCGGGGACGGGTTTGGCATCCACGAGAAACGGCGTCACAGCGGGCACGACGATCCGCTGACCTGCCGCGATCGGGATCTTCTCGTTCAGTTTCTGCAGCAGCGCCGGCGAGAGGTGAAAGCGTTCGGCGATCATCTCGAGCGGCGCGCGATATCCAAGAGCGGGCAGAGACGACTGCTTCGCAAGATCGGCCGGAATGTCCGGCTCGAACGGACCCTCCATGTCCTCGTCGCTGATCGTGTACTCCATCAGCGGCGATTCGCCGGCGTCTCCGCCGAGCGCGTTCCATGTGTCGCAGTCAGGCTGACCGTTGGCGTCCATTGCCTTCTCGGCTTGGAGCGCGGCGAGCGCATGCGACAGGTTGGGGCCCGGTTTTCCGTCGATCTGCCCTGTCGAGAATCCCTGTCGATCGAGTAGCACCTGGAACGACAGATAGTCGCCGCAGGGAAGCGGCGGCGGTTCCGGCGGTTTTCTCGCGGCGGTTTTCTTTTGAGTCGCACGAGTGCTGGTGCGCGCGCGCTGCGGAGGTGCGGCGGCGCTGAAAAGCGCGAGCGCGGTCGCGTACGCGGCCAGCTGAAGGGTTCGAGACTTCATACGGTCCACGTAGTGCAGACCGTGTGCCGGCCCTGGAGTGTTGGACCGATGGGCCCCACGCTCCAGTTACTTCGCCGGTGCGGGTGCGAGGGTCTGCGCCGTCTGACGCGACTTCATCCACGTCTGCAGCTGGGCCATATACGTGTAGACAACCGGCGTGAGATACAGCGTGACCAGCTGCGAGAAGAGCAGACCACCGACCACGACCAGGCCGAGCGGCTGGCGCGCCTCGCCGCCGGCGCCGTACCCGACCGCGATCGGCACCGCCCCCAGCAGCGCCGCCATCGTCGTCATCATGATCGGCCGGAAGCGAATCAGGCAGCCCTGGTAGATCGCTTCCTGCGGCGTCTTGCCGGCGCGCTCGGCCTCGAGCGCGAAGTCAATCTGCATGATCGCGTTCTTCTCGACGATGCCAATCAGCATGATCATGCCGACGAACGCGTAGATGTTCAGGTCCATCCGGAACACGATCAGCGTGACCAGCGCGCCGAAGGCGGCCGACGGGAGTCCCGAGAGAATCGTGAGCGGGTGGATGTAGCTCTCGTAGAGGATCCCGAGCACGATGTAGACGACCATCACCGCGATCACCAGCAGCACGGCGAGATTTCCGAGCGAGCTCTGGAAGGCTTTCGCCGCGCCCTGGAACTGACCGCTGACGGTTTCCGGCAACGTGCGATCGGCGACCTCGCGC
>DATFXR010000529.1:0-19973 GCA_035315685.1 Vicinamibacterales bacterium
CCCCGACCACAGACCATCCTGATACGTGATCGCCGGCGCGACGCGGAGACTCCATGGAGCGAGCACGTTGCCGCTCAGGCTGACGACGTTGTCGCGCCATTGTCCTGATCCGGCCATGTAGGTGCCGGACAGGCTGTTCGATTCGATCGGCACCGACAGCGGCGCGCGCGTGTTGCCGATGCCCTTGTCGTTCGGGAACGCATCGGGCTGAATGAACGAGGCGGGATCGTTGGGCACGAACGTCCCGGCCACGTGCCGCCATTGATGGTTGTAGCTCGCGAGCCACTGCACGCGGCCGCCCTGCTTGGCAATCGAGACATCCAGCCCGGAGTAGACGAGCCGATTCCACTGGTTGTTGGTGACGAGATAAATCTGGTTGAAATTCGGATTCTTGTAACCCTTGAACACGCCATCTTCGTAGATGCCGTTGATGTCGATCAGCACCGGTCTGTCTTTCGTCTCCCTGTGCAGCCAGGTGACGTCGAGGCTGACGAGCGACGGCAACTGCCGCCTGTAGCCGACCGACACCTCGTCGGCGTACGGCTGATGATACGCAGGGTCGATCACGCGATCGGCCGCGACGGCGCTCGACGCGGGCGTCGTGAACACCGTGCTGAAGCGTCCGTCGCGGTTGAGGTCGTAGGTGTCCTTGAACCCGGCCGCCGTCGCACCGACGGAGGCGCTGCCGGCTGCCATCACTTCCAGATACCTGCCGAACGTCCCGCGTATCGTGTTCCTGCCGTCCTCGGTCAGCAAGTAGGTCGCGCCAAGGCGCGGCGTAAGCTGGGTGGCATCCTCCGACGTGACGTTGAACAGCAGGTCGGTGCGGTTCACCAACTCGACACGCAGGCCGATGTTTGCGGTGAGACGGCGGGACGGCTGCCAGTTGTCCTGCACGTACGCGGCGGCGTTGCGGCTTCGTCCCAGTGCCATCGTCACGGACGGGACGTCGAAGATCTCCCGATGAAACGGCGTGACGCCGGCAGCCGGATTCGCGGGGTCTTTCAGGACGTCGTCCTCGAACGAGAACCCGTTGGCCGGATAGTGGACGGTGAATTCCTCGTGGACGGTCTGCCAGAACCCGCCGGCCTGGAACTCGTGACTGCCGAGGGCGCCGTGCAGAAGATACGTCGCGTCGCCGGACAGCGTGAACTTGTGATACGGCAGGTCCTGCGAGTTGGGGTTGTTGTCCACCGTGGCCAGGAGGCCTGTGCCGGTGAGCCGCCCGCCGGAGAGCACGGTGCCGGAGTAGATGTTGCGCGACGGCACGTCGGTCCGATACGCCAAGACCGGAATAGTCTTATCGTTGAACGATGCGTCGATTCGCGTGGTGAGCGCGTTGCCCCAGACCGACAGCAGACGCGCGGACGCCGCGTTGCCGCCCTGGACGCGTTTGAAGATGTTGGCGCCGCTCGTGACTCCCGCTGTTTCCTGCGGTGAAAAGTCGCGCTGGAAGAACCCTTCGACCCGCTGTCCTCGAGCAAGAGCGGCGGTCGCCTTCGCGAGGTAGAAGTTCCCGGTAATCACGTTGTCGAACGGCTCGAAGCCGGGAACGATGGCCTGAAGGGTGGCGATCTGCGCCGGCGTCCGGCTGACTCCGGTCGTCTGATGAAGGCGTCGATAGGTTCCGAAGTACCACAGCCGATCGAACACGAACGGGCCGCCGGCCGACAGATCCGCCTCGTAGAGGCTCCCAATCGTCGATGTGCCGCCAGGCACGTTCTGATCGTTCCATCCCTTCGGCTGCATGACCGCCGAGGCGGATCCTTTGATGCGATTCGTGCCGGACTGCGTGACCGCGCTGATCACCGCACCGAAACCCATCTGCGCCGACGCATCGACGCCGGCCATCTTGACCTCGACGTCTTGAAGAGAATCGGGGTTCAGGCTGATGTATGACAGCTGGTTCTGCAGTCCCGACGCGACGTCGGCGCCATCGAGCTGGATGACGTGCTCGTCGAAATCGACGCCGTGCACCCAGAAGAACAAGGCGACGTTGTTGGAGCCGACCGACGTTCCCGGAGCCAGCAGCATGAAGTCGGCCCAGTTCCGTCTGGACAGGATCGGCACGCTGCGCTGATAGTCTCCCGCGATATTCACGGCCTGCACGGGCTGCTTCGACTCGAGCAGCGGCGGGTCGGCCCGCACCTCGAGCGCCTCGCTCAGTGCCCCCAGCGTCAGCTCGAGGTCGAGGAGCACGTTGAGCCCCGCCCGCACGATGACCGGCTCGCGCGTGAACTTCGTGAAGCTCGGCAGCTCTGCGCTGATCGTGTAGGTACCTGGCGGCACGTCCGTGAGGCGGTACAGACCGTCGGCATCACTCGTCGCGGTGAACACACCGCCGACATCAGGGGCGATCGCGGTGATCGTTGCGCCAGGCAGAACGGCCTTCTGCTCGTCGTACACGTGGCCCCGTACGGACCCGTACGGCGATTGGGCGAAGACGGCAGCGCTCACCGAAACGCCAAAGAACACGGTGAGCGCCAGCACTCGCCTACGTATCGCGTTGCCGCTTGCCCACGTCGATGCGTTTCCAGCCATACGGCCCAGTGTCAACCGACGACGCGCCGGGCCCGACCAGCGGCATGCACAGCCCTGTGCCCGGCCGGCCGTCGACGAAAGTGGAGAAAAAGACGTCGCAGAGGAACCCTGCCACAGAGTCCGCGATCCGGCCATCTGCGCAAAGCCCCCGTAAAGGCAAACCCCTCACTCTTTCGAGTCGGCGCCGTCGACCTTTCGAGTCGCCG
This sequence comes from Vicinamibacterales bacterium, assembly GCA_035315685.1. Taxonomy (GTDB): domain Bacteria; phylum Acidobacteriota; class Vicinamibacteria; order Vicinamibacterales; family CAVVIG01; genus QHWK01. The sequence continues at coordinate 2,748 of DATFXR010000529.1, forward strand.
GCGACCACCATTCGGGTGACCCGCGACTACGCAGCGTGCGATGGCGCTACGACTCGATGATGCCGCGCTTGACTCCGAGCACCGCCGCGTGCGTTCGATCGTTCGCCCGCAGCTTCGAGAGGATGTTCTTCATCCGCCCCTTGACCGTCTCTACCGAAACCGAGAGCCGATGAGCAATCTGTCTGTTCGCGTTCCCGGCGGCGACCAGCCGGAGCACCGCGACTTCCCCCGAGGTCAACGCCGCGTCGGTGCCATGTTCCGCCAGTTCGTACGACGCCTCGGCGGCAAGCCGCTTCTTCCCCGCATGCACCGCGCGAATCGATTCCAGCAGGTCCTTGTCCACGAGATTCTTCAGCAGATATCCGCGCGCGCCACTTGCCATCACGCGCTGCACCAGGGCGTCGCCGACGTAGGTGGCCAGCACGATGACGCGCGCCTCGGGGAACTCCCCGCGAATGGCGATCAGCGCGTCCAGACCGTTCATCTCCGGCATCTGCAAGTCCATCAGCGTGACGTCCGGGCGGTGCGCGCGGAACTGCTGAATGGCGTCGTGCCCGGTTGTGGCTTCCGCAACCACGCTCATGTCCGGCTGAGTCGCGAGCAGCGCCGCGATCCCTTGCCGGAACAGGGCGTGGTCGTCGACGGTCAGAACGCGGATGGCCGTGGCGTCGCTCATCATACCTTCGCCTTTACATTAGCTACCGATGCCGGGACCCGTCAGCTCGGCCTCGGTGCCGGAATCAAGCTCGCTCCAGACTCCAGCGATCCCGGATGTACTGCGACAGCGCGCGATCCGGGTCGGCAGCATGCACCGTCTCGATCAGGCACGCTGCGACGATCGCGGCGAGCAGTCCCGCCGACGCGCGAGACATGGCACGTGCATTACGGCAGGTACGAGAACTTCTCAACCACAACCTCGACGTCGTTCGCGGGCGGCTTCGCCGCGCGGCGGTTGTAGAGAAGCGTCATGTACAGCTTCTCGGCGCCCACCACCGGCACGCCGGCTGTGAACTGACGTTCGGCGACCAGCGTCTCGCCGCGTCCCGCCACGGAACGCTGGGTCGTCCTGAACGACACGTGCGACGGCTCCCATCTGAACGAATGTGTGAGGACACCCGGCGGGGTCGCGAACCGGAAGACGTTTTGTGCGACGGACTCCGGCTGCACCACATACTGCGCGATCATGTTTCGAGGATCACCCCACCGGCTGATGTCCATGTTCATCTCGCGATAGTTCTGATCGGCACCCAGCCCGTCCCACGTGTACAGGCTGAAGGCCGCCGCCGGATCGAGTCGCGACGCGTCCCGCGATCGGCGCCAGCATCGTCGGACCGCCACTCGCGGCCGGCGGCACGCTCGTGAACTCGAGGGCCGGTTGCACGTTCGAGGAGGCGGAACCGCCGCAGCCCGTCGCCGGATTACACGTGAGCAGCAGCGCCGTCGACAGCACTCCGGCGGCAAGCCTCCGCCCGTTGAATGGCGCCCGGGGAGAGATCATGACCGCTCTCCTTCGCGCGCCATCCAGGCTCGGATGTAGGGCGGACAGTTGCGAAGCACGATGCGGTTGTCGACGCACGCGCGGAGAAAGCAAACGACGTCGCGGTCGACAAGGACTACGTCCTTGAGGTCCAGGACGCGAGGCCGGCCATCCTGTTCTGCCGCCAGCAGCGCGGACAGTTCGCCGACGTTGTTGGCTCTGAGTCGACCACTCACCGTAAACACGACGTTGCCGTTTGCGGTGCGCTGGATTTTCAGCATCGATCCTCGCGGTTTGTGAGAGCAATCGCGAGGCCAGCACTAAACGCTGAATCTAAAGAGATTCGGTGGCACGTTGACTGGCCGGACTTTCACCAATTGGTGAAAGTCCGGACAACGACGGAGGGATTTCTGCTTACAGCGCTTTCCCGTTCCCTGTTGCACGTAGTCTCCGGCTTTAGCCGGACGTCTCAGGGGTCCGCCTGAAGGCGGACACGACGAACGAAAGGAAAGATGCTGCAGCCCGCCGTCGGCGAACGTGGTTTGTCGATCCCGAGGACACGGAACAGATTCATCAGGTCAGCAACGCCAGCGCGCCGAGATGGCGCAGGACCCGGACGCCTGCCGTCTCGTGCGGTTTCGAAGTCTGATGGCTCCAGCGGCCGCGTCAAGAATCGGTCGTCGTGTCCGGGGCGAATGTACCGCCAAGGAAGACGGCGACGCCGAGAAGCCCGGTCACGACGCCGAGCGGCAGCAGGACGATGGTGGCCGTCATTCCGAGTCCGACAATCGTCATCGCAAACCCGATCATGGTCGTTGCTGCACGGCCAAACGTGCGGGCCAGGAACGAGCCCAGGCAATCGACCATATCCGAGAGCGTTGTCATACGCCTCAGTAGTCCCGGCGGTTGCCGGTGAAGCGCAGCAGGAAGAGGAACAGATTCGTGAAATCCAGGTACAGGGACAGGGCGCCGACGATCGCGTACGAGGACGTCCGACCGGTCGCCGCCTGCAGAGCCATCACCTTGAGCCGCTGGGCGTCGTAGGCCGCCAGGCCGGCGAACACGATGACGCCGACGAAGGACAGCAGGAACTGAAATCCGTCGCTGTGCACGAACAAACCGACGAACGACGCCAGCACGAGGCCGATCAGTCCCATGAACAGAAACTGACCGACTCCGCCGAGATCTCGCTTGGTCGTCGTCCCGTAGAACGCCAGGGCGCCGAACATGCCCGCGGTCACCACAAAGGTCGTCGCCACTGATTCACCGGTGTAGACCAGCAGCACGAACGACAGCGTGGCGCCAGTGATGGCCGAATAGGCGACGAAGAGCAGCGCCGCGGTGGACGCCGCGAGCTGTTGCACGCGGGCCGACAGCACGAACACGATGCCGAACTGCGCGATCACCAGGCCCCAGAAGAGCGCACGGTTGGTCGCAATCGCCTGGATTGCGGTTGGAGATCCGGCGACCGTCCATGCAGTCGCGGCGGTGATGAGCAGGCCGGCGCACATCCACGCGTAGACCGAGCTGAGAAACGCGCTGGCCTGCTCGCCGAGCGCCGATCGATATCCGGCGTAAGGGGAAACGTCGTCGTAATTCACTTCGGCTCCTTCAAGTCGAAAGCGCGCGACATCCGCGCGCACGTCAGTGGACGTTCTGTGCGGCGCTGCGGGCCATGTCGCGACACGACGCCGCGCAGCGGCGGCACTCGGCCGCGCAGCTGCGCATCGCGTTATCGTCGGGAAACCGCTCACAGCTCTCCGCGCACTGGTCGCAGACATCGGCGCACAGCTCGCAGGCACGACCATGCGACAGCGAGTCGCGAAGCATGAAGTTCGAGGCGGTCGTGCATGCGTCGACGCAGTCGAGGAGCGCCGTGACGTGACTCGGTTCGGCGTGGCGTCCGCGACGATCGAGACAGTAGGCGACCGCCCGCAGGCAGACATCGCGGCACCCCTCACATTGCTCGATCGCACGCTGCATGTCGTCGCGTCTGGCCCTTGACATGTCATCACTCGCGAATCAGCGCCCTGGGCGTCACCGCTGGCTGCGCTTTCGTCTGCCGAATCAGGTCGCCCGCGAGCGCACCGGTGAGGAGTGCTCCGGCCCAGATCGCGGGCCAGAGCATCACCAGAACCACGACCTGCACGCCGGGCGGCAGCCGCAGGAAGTCATGCACAGCCATGATGAGGCTCTTCTCCATTCCTACGCGTACGAGTTCGACAGTTCCTTCAGCACGCCGGCGAACATCAGCAGCGTCCAGCCATAGAGGATCAGGTCGACGCCCACCGCAAATCCGATGAACCACGTCGACGTAGTCGGCCAGTGGGCGGCGAGCATGACGCCGAGCGCCACCGAGATGACCCCTGCCGCGACGCTCCAGCCCCAGCTCGGAAACTGCAGCGCAATCGACGCAATCGTCTTGAACAGCCCACCGACGATGAAATAGAAGCTGACGAGCAGCGTGATGCTCTGCGCGCCGGCGTCCGGATAGAGGACGATCAGTGTCCCGACGGTCGTGCGGATGATCCCGTCGAGCAGATAGAGAAAGAACCCGCTCCAGCCGCGGACGTAAAACGCGTTCACGACCTGCATCACACCGGCGGCCATCAACAGCCAGCCGAACAGGATCACCGACGCCGTGGTCGCGGTGACGTCGTAGATCACGGCCGCTGTTCCCAGGATCATCAGGCTGATGCCGGCGAAAATCACCCAGCCGCGCACGCTGCTCTCGCTCATGCCGCCCGCGAACGCGTTCGCGGTCATTGATTCTGAACTCATGACATGTCCTCTCTGTCGCTGCCTACGCAGCCTTGAACGTCGACGCGATGGCCTGCACCGACTGCTCGAGTTGTGCGATGCGCGACTCGATGTCGGCCTTCAACTGCTGATACGTGGCGTGACCTGCCTCGCGGAGCTCGTCCGCTTTCTGAGCGATCGCCGCTTTCTCGTTCAGGAGGGCGACCATCGCGGCGAGCGCGGCCCGCGCGCTGGCCGCGTCCGCTTTGGCTTTCATCGCTTCCACCTTCGCCTGCGCGATTTCGACTTGCGCATCGATCCGTTTACGGAATGCTCTCTTGACCAGCTTCATCACTGTGGTTCGCTCCTTGGTGAAATGCCGCGGTGACGTCAGTCCGCGTGCCCCGGCTGCTTGTCGAACCATCGGTCGTAGCGCCTGGTGACGCTGGCCAGGCGATCGGCGCGCCGCGCCTTGACGTCTTCCGCCGCGGCGTGAGCCTGCGTTTGCAGATGTTCGACTTTCGCCGCGGCGTGACGCTGGATCTCGTCCCGCCGGGCTCTCGCGCGATCGAGCAGGCCGTGCAGCTTCTCGTTCAACGAGTCGAGGCGGGCCTGCAACCGGCTTCTGCGTTCCGCGTGGCTCGCGGCGTGTTCGGCCTTGGTCTGTGCGACGTCGGCTCTGAGCGAAGCGATTTCGTGATCGTACTCGTCGTCGGCGACATCGCCCATGGCGCGGCGGAACACGAATCCGCCGAGCGCCTCCATCCGCTCGTCCACGTTGAGCGTCGCCTCTTCGTCGATCTCGGCGACCATCGCCGAACGGCCGGGCCGCAGCGCCGCTTTCACGTCATCGACGAAGTCGCGCGCGATGCGGTGCCGGGTGTGGTCGGCCAGTCCACCGACGATGAGGCCCCCGGCCGCACCAACCGCGACGCCGACCGGTCCACCGATCGCGCCGATGAGACTGCCGACCGCGGTGGCGCCCATCGTGCCCTGCGGAAAGCCTCTGCGCGTTTTGCTCTCGGTGATCGCGCCGTCGCGGCCCCTGGTGATCACGCCGTCCGCGTAGACGGCGATGAAGCCCGCCTCGTCGAGCGCCTGGAGCGCGCGTGTCGCTTCGAACGCCTTCGTCTCGCTGTCGAACACCACCACCAACATGCGTTCCATGGCCAGGTTCCCTTCTTCGACCGCGTCGCGCGCGATCCAGTCGGCGGCAATGCAGTGCACGGCAGGTGCCACGCACGCGCGCCTCCGATCGTCGAGATGTGCGGCAAAACGGCCCGCACGCCTCAGTCCGGGATGCCAGCGCGCCAGCGACTGCCAGCGCGTTGGCAGATCCGCATTGCGGCGGTTGGAGCTCGATGCCGGCGTCGCGAGCGCCTGCTCGATCGAGGCGAGGCGCTCTCGACGATGCGCGCGACGTGTCCGCGACTCCTCCTCTTCGCAGGATGTCCGCGCGCGTCATGATCGTCTTCTGTCGATGGCCTGCAGGAGGCAGGGGACGATGGACGGCGTCGGCGGCCGTCCATCGCTTCAAGCCAGGCGGGTGCTCGTTGGGGAATGAGAAGCGTCGGCCCGGCTTGAAATCGGGTCGACAACGAGCAGAGCTTGATGACGTCGGCACCGCGAGTGCCCGTGTTTACGGATTCGACGGCTGCGAAGAAACCGCCGCGATCGCGCCGATCTGCGCGGGCTGGCTCGCCGAGCGCGCCAGCCAGACAATGCGAATCACGGCTGCCGCGGGCACGGACACCAGCACGCCGACCAGTCCTCCGATTTGGCCGCCTGCCATCAGCGCGAAGATGACGGTCATCGGCGGGAGCTGCAGACGGTCTCCCATGATCCGCGGCGACAGCACGAAGTTTTCGATCACCTTCCAGACGGCGATCACCAGGGCCATCCACATCCACGGCGCCTGGGCGAACCAGCCGGCGGTCAACACGATCGCCGCCGCGAGGACCCAACCGAGGACGGGGATGAATTCGAGCGCACCCGACAGCATGCCGAGCGCCAGCGGGTACGGAAACCCGAGGATGGCCATCGCGCCCGTGTAGACGGCGCCGGTCATACCGGCGAGGGCGAGCTGCGTGCGCGTGTACTGGGCCAGCATCGTGTCGATCGCCTCGACCGTCCGTTTGACGCCGTCCCGGTCGTGCCGCTGGGCGAACAGATCGACGGCGCCGTCGATGAGCGCCGGCCGACTGGTGAGGAAGAAGATCGCGATGACCGGGACCATCAGCAACCAGCCCATGTCGGACGCCACCGACGTCACGGCGCTGATCGCGCGCTCGCCGGTGTCCTCGAGCGCGTTGACATCGCCGCTGAAGTATTCGTGGTCAGCCACCCGGGACAGTGCGTCGGGCGCGCCGTCGTTGAGCTGCTGCATCTGGTCCACGATGGTCGGCTTCAGTGCATACCCGGTACCGAGCATCACCACGAGCGCGCTCGCGTAGACCAGCGCAATGGCGCCGGTCCGGCTGTCGGCGTGGAGCAGCCGCCGCTGCACCCAGCCGACCACCGGTTCGAGCAGATACGCCAGCAGCAACGCCACGACGAACACGCCGAGTGTCGCGCGGGCTGCAAACAGGAAGCCGGCAACCGCGGCGAAGAGCGCAATCGTCGTCAGGACGTTGCCGGTGCGTTCGTCGAGCGCAAACACGTACGACTCCGTTTCCTTCAGCGCAGGAACACTTCAGCGGTGTCTTTCGGAAGCGTCATCGTCTTCGCGGTCTTGGGGTCGGACGAGAACCTTCCAAAGACGGCCGGATTCTCGCTGAAGTGCTGCTTCAGCGACGCGACGCGATGCGCGTTGTCGGGATGATCCGAGAGGATCTGCGGCACCTGCGCGGTGTCCGCCGCATCGAAGTCCTGGAACAGCCAGACCAGGCCCCACGGATTGTTGTTGCCGGCTGCGCAGAAATCAGAGCCTGTGATGTCCGCCGCGGCTTCCGCGTCGCGCGAGTAGCCGAGCGATCGCAGTTTGCCGATCAACGCAATCGCCAGCACATGCGAGGCCGTCGGGCCGAGCAGCACCGCCGCTCCGAGTTCACGGCGCTCGATCGCCCGCTCTTTCTCGATCAGCTTCATCGAATCGTGGTGAACAGTGTGCGAAACCTCGTGGCACAGCGTGCCGGCCAGTTCCTCGGTGTTCTTGACGAAGAACAGCAGCGAGTCGGTGACGTAGACCTTCCCGCCCGGCGTGGCGAACGCGTTCGGCTGCTGCTCATGAACGAGATAGAACTTGAACGGATGTTCGTAGTAGGGCTGCGCCGTCTTCGCGATGGCGTCGGCGATCGGGTTGAGCACGTCGTACAGCGGGGACGACGCGACGATCTCGCCCTTGGCTTTCAATTCGTCGAAGACCTGCTGGCCGACCTGCACTTCGTCGTCCGCCGGTTCCGCTCGAGCGACCAGGTGCGCAGTTCCACCGCCCAGACAGGCGACTGCCGCGACCGCTGCGATGAGACGCATCCTCATGACACTCTCCCAATCGGGCGACGCCTGCGCGGCAGGCGTCGCCCCGTTCTGACCGATGTCATTTGTTGGCGATCTGGCTGGCGATGACCTCGCGGGTCTGCTGCTGCTGCATGTCCCGCTGCACGTCCTTCACCCAGCGGTCCTCGAGCACGACGACGAGCGCTGAACTGTCCTCCACGAGCGCGTTCTTCATGCTCTCGACGTTGTCGCGCGAGATGCCGACGGCATCGCCGGTGAGGTAGCCCGCCGCTCCGCCCGCGGCCGCGCCGGCGGCGACGCCGACCGGACCGCCGACCAGACCGATGACCCCGCCGACGACCGCGCCGATGCCGGAGTCACGCCGCCGCTGATCGCGGATCCGCACCTTGCCCTTGAGGTCCTTCGACACGACCGCGTAGGCCTCGATCCGCTCGCCGGTGCTGCTCTGGTTCTGCTGCATCGTCTTGTAGACCTGCGACGCCGTGTCCTGTCCGTTGTAGACCGCGTAAATCAGCGTTTCCGACTTGTCCGCAGCGCGGAGCGTCGGAATGCCCGTCGCGATCGCCGTGATCGCGGCGGCGGCGACGGTGGCGGCGATCCGACGGATCACCTTCTGAGATCTCATCGCTGTCTCTCTTTCTCTTTCGTGAACGTGAACGTCACTTCCGTGTGGAACCGCTCTTGAACTTCGCGCCGAAGTCGCTCACCGCCGCCTTGAACTGGGCGACGTCGGTGTTGATCTCGGCCTTGGCGCGCGACACGTTGACGGCGGTCGTCGCCTTCAGATCCTGGAGCTTGCGGTCGATGTTCTGCTTCGCCGCCTTCAGGTCGTTGATCGTGGACGCTTCGGCCTTCGCGCCCTTCTCCCGGGCTTTTGCCTCGAACTCGCCAAGCCTGGTCTCCGCGTCGCGGACGTGGGAGGCGATCTCCGCCTTGTACTGATCGAGCGAATGGCTCGACGCCGGCTGCGATTGTCCAGTGCTCATGTCCGTGATCTCCTTCCCGGGTTCGTCTACCGGGCGCTGTGCAGCGTCTCTTCGACCTTCTCGCGCTGCGCGGGCGTCAACGTCGTGCGGAGGATGGTGCCGCCGTAACCCTTGAACTGGGCGGCCACGAGGTCGGGATCGATCGAGCGCAGCAGCGCGAAGATCGCGGAGTCGCCAGGCTGCACCATCGCGCCGACGCGCTCGACGAAGTCCTCGGAGATCCCGTAGTCTTCCTTCCAGCTCTCCGCGTCGATCGCCCCGGCCGTCGCGCCGAGCGCCCCGCCGCCGAGCGAACCGGCCGCCAGCGCCGCCGCCGCACCTGCGCTCGCGCCGCCGGTGAACGGAATCGCGATCATCGCGCCGAGCATTGCGCCGAACAGCCCGCCCCACGCCGCACCCTCGCCCGTGGTCATCTGATAGCTCTGATCCACGCGCAGCTTGCCGTTGTAGTCGCGATACACTGCGACTGCGTCGTGCAGATCGACGACCCAGCTGTTGTTCATGTCCTGCAGCGTGTTGAGCACCTCGGACGCGCGGTACATGTCCTTCTTGAATCCGACGACGATCAGTTCTGCCATGCTTTCTCTCCTCTTCTCGTAGGTTGCTCTGCGTTGACGTGGTCCGAGTACGGGCGACCGACGCGCGCCGGTTTCGTTCCCGCGGCCGGTCACCACCTGCGGCGGCTGCGTGTGCAAGGCGTGCACCGGTGGTCTCGGTGCGGGCACACGGCAAATCGCCAGAAAATTCGCGAGCCGCGTCATGAGCGCCGCTCGCGGCGCTGCCAGCCCGCTGGCACTCGCCAGCCGAATACCATCCCCTCGAAGCCGCGTGAGCTCAGTTGCGACAGGATTCGCGCCGGCGACGAACGGCGGCGCGAGTACATCGCTTGCAGATCGCCAGGCGGGCGCCAGGTGTGCGCTGAAGGGAGTGGTCACAGATGAAAACGGTCAAGCTGTATCTCGTCGTCGTGGGAGTGATCGGTGTGCTGTCGATCCCGTCGACAGCCAGAGCCGACGGATTCTTCGTTCCCTGGGTGGGCGTCGACACCGGGGGGCGCACTGCGTCGAGTGCCATCGACTTCGGCGCCAACGTCGGCACGACGGCCGCCGGCGTGATCGGCGTCGACTTCGACTTCGGCTACGCGCCGGATTTCTTCGGCGGCAGCTTCGACAACCATGTGCTGACGGCGATGGGCAACGTGACGGTCGGCATTCCGTTCGGCAGCCCGAGCGCCCCGCGCTTCCGGCCGTACGTCACGGGCGGCATCGGCCTGATCCGGGCGCACATCGGACCTCTGTACGGCCTGTCGGGGCCGGCGAACGGCGTGTCGCTCGGCAACAACGACTTCGGCGTCAATGTCGGCGGCGGGGCGATGGGATTCCTGGCCAACCACGTGGGCGTGCGCGCCGATCTGCGATACATCCGAAGCGTGGAAGACGACAATCAGTACGGCGTCGGGGTGATCGATCTCAGTCGCCTGCGCTACTGGCGTACGTCGTTCGGGGTGGTGCTGCGGTAGGAAGGAATAACGCCGCGCGAAGGCTTCAGCGGTGCCGGGTCGCTCGCTGAGGGCTTCGCGCCCCGGCCACGCGCCAGCACCTGCTTGCGAAAGGTCATTCAGAGCAGTCCCGCCGCGTCCGATTCGATCGGCACTCTCCTTGCCTGGCAGTCGGGCAGTGCAGGAAGGAGCGAGCCATGACGACTGAAGATATCGCGTCGGCCGTTCGAATCAGCAACTGGACCTTGGCGACGGGCACCGTGCCGGGTGCCCGCCATGTGTATCCGCAGACAGTGTTGCCTGAGCGTAAACACTCGGAAGCAGTGACACGATCGTGACGGGATCGCTTTCGCAGCCTCGTCGCCGTCAGTGCCGGTGCGCAGCGCGAGCATCTCATCGATGCGCTGACGATTGATGCGAACGACTGCGACGTCGTGTTCATGGAGTCGCTCGCGTCCGCGTCCGCCCGCATCCGGCTGGCTGCGCCAGAGCTCGTGATCATCGTGCTCGACATCGACGATGCCGTCTCATGCGAGCAGCAGGCACGCGTGCAGCTGGAATGTGAGCGGCTGATGATTCCGGTGGTAACGTGTGCGAGCAGGTCCACGCGCGACGAAATCGACGAGCTCATCCTGGTCGATCCGAAGGCGACGTATCGGCGCGTCGCTTTGCCGATGAACTGACTCTGGACGGAGACGACGACTCATGACCCTGACCTTGACCGACGACGAGGTGCAGACGCTCCGCGGGCTGCTGCACGATTACCTGCCGGGACTGAAGTTCGAGGCGGCGCGCAGCGAAGGGCGTGAAATCCGCCACGCCCTCGTCGAGCGTCAGACGCTCTGCGAGCGCCTGCTGGACGAGCTCATTCACGCGCCAACCGGATCGGTGTGAATCGCCGACCGGATGATTGGCGGAATCAGCGGTCCGCATACTGCTCAGCTCTAGCAGAGCTCAACCGTATCGATTACTCTTCGCAACTTTTCCGTTTCTCCCACCATAGTGCCATCGCATTCCATCCGCCTCGGGCGCACGATGCCTGCGCGTCTTTCAGATCCAACGATGACACACATCACAGGGAGGAACATGATGCGGACACTCACATGGGCCGCTCAGGCGGCCGGCATCGCACTCGCTGTTCTGGGCGCCGCGTCGAGCGCGCAGGCCCAGGTCGCGGAGTTCACGGACATCCGCGACGCGGTGCCGTCGAAGTATTTCAGCGCGGCCACGACACACCCTTACGAGTGGGCTCCGAACCTGCTGATCATCGGGCTTGAAGACGGCGTCGATCCGGTGACGTTGGAGCCGAACAATTTCGTTGCCTGGTCCGGCAACCGCGTCGCGATGGACACGATCAGCTTCAGGGTCACGGCGCCGGAGGGCTTCTACGTCGCGAAGATCTACTACAAGCAGGAAGGGACCGCGTCGTCGGCGCGAACGCTCACGGCCGCCGGCAGCACGACGTGGGTAGTGGCCAACTCTCCGGACAGTCTCGGGACGTTTACCGGCGATCCGGGACTGGTGGCAGGAGCAGATCTCACGGAGCTCAGACTAAGCTCAGTACCCGTCTCGATCACCGCAAGCCTGTTCGCATCGGTCGGCGCGATCGCGATCACCGACGCCAAGGTGTACGTCGAACTCGCGCCGCTTCCCTGAAATTGAGGACTGGATCAGCGCGATAAGAGCCAGTGGCGCGGATCGGCGCTCGACGACAACGGTCCCTTTATGTTCTCGCCAAGAACCAGGACCCGAGCGGCGTCAGCCCTTCCACGTCACATCGAATTAACAACGCCGTTACAGCAGGTACACGCAGCACCAATACTGTCGACCTCCGAAATCGAGGAGGTCCAATGGTTCTGCGACGTGTTGTGTGGTTCGCCTGCGCGGCACTACTAATTGCGTCTGCAGCCGCGGCGCGCGATGCGGCGGCCGGCGCGATAAAGGGCAGCGTCCTCGACCCGGACGGGCGTGCGGTGCTCGATGCCGGGGTGATCGTCCGCAACGAGGCGAGCGGCGCCGTGAAGACGACCGTCACCGACGAGCGCGGACAGTTTTCGGTCACCGACCTGCTGCCGGGAACCTACACGGTCGAGGTCGCGGTGCCAGGTTTCGACATGGTCCGTCGTAGCGGCGTGGCGGTCGGCGACGCGACGCAGGAGATCGCGGTCCGGCTGACGGTGGCGAACATCAGCGAGACAGTGACCGTCTCGGCAGCGCTTCCCGCCGCCGCGGCCGCGGCGCCGTCGCAGGGATCGCTGACCGCGACCTCCGCGCAGTCGCTGATCAGCAACGAGTTCATCCGCAACTACACGTCGCCGGTGTCGGACTACGCGCAGGTCCTGCAGATGGCGCCAGGCACGTTCAGCGTCAGCCCGAACGGGCCCGGGCTCGGCGACACCAAAACGTTCTTCCGCGGGTTCAAGGACGGCTACTACAGCATGACCTACGACGGGATTCCGTTCGGCGACACGAATGACCCGACGCACCACTCGTGGGTCTTCTTCCCCGCGCAGACGATCGGCTCGACGGTCGTCGACCGCAGCCCGGGGACGGCGGCCTCGGTCGGTCCGTCGACCTACGGCGGGTCGGTCAACTTGATCTCTCGCGGGATGGTGGCCGGGCCGTTGCTGGCCGGCACCTTCTCGTACGGTACGTGGAACACGAAGTTGTTTGATCTCGATTACAGCACCGGCCAGTTCGGGTCTGAAGGACGCAACCGATTGCTCATCGAGGCGCATCAGATGACGTCCGATGGGTATCAGACCTACAACGACCAGAAACGGAACGCGTTCCAGGCCAAGTACCAATACCAGGCGGGCGACAACACGAGCTTGACGGCCTTCTCGTCGATCATGCAGCTGACCAGCAATACACCCAACCAGAAGGGCGCCACGCGCGCACAGATTGCGCAATACGGCGACAACTTCCTGATGTCGGGCGATCCGAGCTCGCCGCTGTATTACGGCTACAACTTCTACGACATTCCGACGAACTTCGAATACGTCGGCCTGCGGACGATGTTCGCCGGCGGATGGGCGATCGACGACAAGGCCTACTACATGCGGTACCACAACAAGCAGAACTACAACGGCCTGACGTCGATTTCGGCGACGAGCGCCACCGACAAGTTGAACTCCTACTGGAAGTGGGGGAACTTGCTCCCGGTGTCGTACGTGAACGCACACGGCATGTTCCGGACGGGTCTCTGGTCCGAATACGCGTCGACGGACCGCTATCAGACGCCCGCCGACCCGCGCACGTGGGTGGACGCCGCGCTGCCGAATTTCCACGAAATGTTCGGCACGACGACCCTGCAGCCGTACGCCGAGTACGAGTGGCGCGTGGCGCCGACCGTGACCGTCACACCCGGCGTCAAGTTCACGTATTACAAGCAGGATTTCCGGCAGTTCGCAGACGGCAAGACGGTGGGCAACCTCAACGGCCAGCCGTACGTCGACCATGTCGCCAGCTACCACTCCGTCCTGCCGACGATCAACGCACACTGGTTGACGAAGCCGTACTGGTCTCTGTACGCACAGTACGCGGACGGCAACAATATCCCGCCGACGAGCGTCTACGACGTGAAGGGCGCGCAGGTGTCGGTGCCGCCGAAGCCCATCATGGCCCACACGTCGCAGTTCGGCTCCGTGTGGAAGTCGCGCCGCGCCACGCTCGACGCGAACTACTACCACATCCACTTCGAGAGCGACTACTCGTCGACGCTGAATCCGGTGACCGGTGACACCGTCTATTACCTGAACGGCGCCGCCGTCACGCAGGGCGTCGAGGCGGAGAGCACGATCATCATCGGCGGCGGCCTGTCGACGTATGTGAACGCCACGAAAGGCACGGCGAAGTACACCGACACCAGTCAGTGGGTCCAGAACGCGCCGTCGGACACCGAAACGATCGGCATCACCTACAACCGGATGGGCTGGAACGTCGGCTTCTTCAGCAAGCGCATCGCCGGCATCTTCCAGGACAACGGCCCGACACATCAGGCGGTGGAAATCGATCCGTTCGACATCACGAACCTGTTCGTGAACTACACACTGCACGCGGCGGGACGCCTTTCGCAGTCGCGGATCCGGTTTGCGATTAACAACCTGACCGACAACCACGCGATCACGGCCGTCACGCCGGCGTCGACGAACTCCAACCTGCCGGTGGGCGGCGACGTGCTCACGTTGATGGCGGCGCGCAGCGTCTCGATCGCCTTCACGATCGGCTATTCGCCGCGTTAGCCGACACCGCTCCGAATGGAGGCCGCAGTGTCCGATGGCACCGTGCGCCCGGCAACTGTCATGGCGCCGGGCGGCTCACGAACGATTCAATCGCCGCGGCAGTTTCCATTGGAAACCGGCGAGCGACCCAATGGTCGTTCGACTCGAAGGTAACCATTGACGCGCTCGGAACCTTCGCCGCGATCGCACGAGCGACGCCAATCGGACTGAGCGGATCGGCGGAAGGCCAGATCAGGAGAACGGGAGCCCGAATGTCTCCCAGGCGCGGTGTCAGATCCGGAACGGCTTCGATAGCCCACGGTTGCGACTCGGGGTAATCCGTCACATACGCACCGCGCCAGTCAGCGGCCCCACATGCGGCCGCATCGACGCCGCCTGTCGCAGCAACGAGCACGAGGTGGGTAATCAAATCAGGTTTGCGCAGCGCCAGCTCGAGCCCGATGAACGCACCCATCGATTGCGCGATGACTGCACCGGGATCGGCCATCCGGCGCGCAACATAGTCCACGAGATCGCTATAACCGTGGACGCCCGGATCAGCGGGAATGTGGCCCAGCCCGGGCAAGTCGATGACGCGGACCTTCCATGGGCGCCGCAGGCTCCGGATCACGGGAGACCAGAACTCACCAGCCCCTGCCGCGCCCGGCAGAAACGTCATCCACGTGTGGCAATCCACTCAGTCCCTCAGTATGGGATGCCGAGGCTACAGCTTTCCGTGTAGCTACGGCGAGGACGTGTTGCAGTTGCCGATCG
The DNA here is from genome assembly GCA_035315685.1 of Vicinamibacterales bacterium. Classification (GTDB taxonomy): domain Bacteria; phylum Acidobacteriota; class Vicinamibacteria; order Vicinamibacterales; family CAVVIG01; genus QHWK01. The sequence continues at coordinate 17,901 of DATFXR010000529.1, forward strand.
CCTCCGACGACTAAGCGGGCCGTTGCGCCTTGAGAAAAGAATGAATGTGGCGCACCGCCAGTGGAATCCGCTCTTTGGGTTCTTTCCACGGGAACATGCTCACTTCGGCTTTCGGCGCGAGCATCGCGCTCTCCATGGCGACCGCGTACGGGTGGGCCGGCGCATCGTCCGGCAGAACCAGGATCGGGGTCTGACAACCACGCACGAAATCGCGTGTCACGGTGAAGACGAAGTCGGGGTCGGTCTCGAACATCCTCGTCACGAACTTGTCGACTGTCGGCATCGTGATCTCGGGCCGCCGGGCCGTCAGTGCCGGTCCCCAAGTCTTCCAGAATACGCCCGGGTACTTCGGGTCGCGCATCTCGGGCCGCCACCCCACCGGCTGCGCCAGTACAGCCGCGACGACACGATTGGGCGCGCGCTTCAGAAGACTCCAGATGAAGGGGCCGCCGATGCAGAACCCCATCACCATGAACTTGTCGATGCCCAGATGATCCATCAGGCCGAGCTGGTCGTCGGCGTACGACTCCCACGGCCGATCGACCTCCACGGGGCCGGTGGACTGGCCGCTGGGAGCGTTGCGCAGGTCCGCCGTGATGCAGCGGTACTGCCCCTTGAATTCCTCTATCGCGTTGAAGGGCGAGTTACCCGTGAAGAACGCGATCGTTGCGTTCAATCCCCCGCCGGGGAGCAGCATCAGAGGGAAACCGGCTCCCGCTTCCTCATAACGGATGCGGACGGGGCCCTTTTCGTAGAACCCGCCCGGTCCGCCTTTGCCCGCCTGCTGGGCGAAAACGCGTGGCATCGCGGCCATCGCTGCTGCCGCGGCCCCGGCCTTCAGAACGTTGCGCCTCGTCGGATCATCCATATTCGCGTCCTCCCGGAAATGACTGGACGGGCTCACTCTGGCTTCTACCCCGAGCGACTCCGAGCTACCAGCGGGATTTCCCTCGCAGGCGCCTCAGTCACAGGACGTCCTTCTTTTCGTCGCCACGGACTTCGGCTTGTGTCACCTCGTCGGCCTTCTTCTGAACGGCCTCGGCGATCTTCTCCATCACGATCTGCTCGACTTTCTCCTGGATCTGCTCTGCCTGCGCGCCCTGATCCTGAACGGCTTCCGTCACTTGTTTCTGGACCGTTTCGATCATCTGCGCAACGACTTTCTCGGCTCACTTCTTTGCGAACCTCCTCTGCCAGTGAGACCCTCGCGCTACTCGACGCTCAGAATCGCCTTGCAGTTGCCGTTGAGATCGGCGGCGGTCGTCTTCTCGCCGGCCAGCCCCTTCCGGAACGCCTGCTTGATCTGTTCAGCGTAGGCGCGATACGCGAGCTGGGCGCTCCGCTCCGCACGACTGCCGGCTGGCACTTTGAACATGCCGACGATTTCCTGATCCCATTGGATCACGCCGATCTCCCGCAGGCTGCGGCGATCGGCCGCGAAGTCGTGAATCCCGAGCGCGATTCCCGCGGTCGAGTTCGTGAGGCGGCATTCCTTCAATGCGCGCTGGCCCTCCAGCATCGCGTCGTTTGACTGGGTATTGGAGCTTGCTGCACCCATGAGCGGCACGACGAGCGACTGCGCAGCCGCCGCATCCTGCGCGGCAAGGCACGCGGCAATTCCCTTGCGCACACGGTCCTGGTCGAACAGTTCGCGACGGTCGATGGCGCCGCCCCTGGCGAAGTCTGTCGCAACCAGGCAGGCGGTCTTGGGGAACGCGCCAGACCTCTGAGCGTCGCTCGCGCGACGCGGCAAGTGAACCATGAAGGCGTCGACACCGACTCGAAGCAGACCGTTCTCCGTGCCCGGTGCCGCTGATGATTGCTTCCGGCGGGTCGCGATTTGATCCTCCAGATCACGCATCACGTCCGGCTGTTTCTGCACGCGGTCAATCAGCACACGCTGGGTGGCCGGCGCCGGCGCCGTGATCAGCAGGTCGGTATTGGTCGGGATGATGGCCGCGTCGGGCCGAAACTCGGTCTTGTCGAACGAGCGCTCGAGATCTCCGGCGCTGAGATACACGCGCAGCGGGAAGGTTGCCGTCTTCGTCGCCGGCAGATCAGCGGGCACGAAGC